>NZ_CP133319.1:3670000-3970000 GCF_038811545.1 Rhodoligotrophos sp. CJ14 | reverse complement strand
GCCGCCTTTTTTCGCCTTCGAGGGCTTCGCGTCGCCGTTTTCAGATCTGTCTTTTGCCATAGCTATTCCTGTCACTCTTCCAGGCCACCCGTTCTCGTAAAAGTCGATACGGACCGAGTCCGTTCCGACGGTCCGAGGTTAGCCGGCAAGTTCGCGCGAGCGGCGTGCTGCCGCCGCAACGGCACTATCGAGAACGGGCCTTATTCCATCCGCGGCCATGAGCACAGCGAGGGCAGCGGCCGTGGTGCCACCGGGCGAGGTGACATTCTCCCGCAAGGTGGTCGCAGGCAGGCCTGTCACCCGCATCAACTCGCCGGCGCCGGAGACGGTTGCGCGCGCCAGGCGGGTTGCAAGATCCTCTGGCAATCCGGCCCTGACACCAGCGGCCGCCAAGCACTCGGTGAGATAGAAGACATAGGCCGGGCCCGAGCCCGATACCGCGGTCACGGCATCCATCAGGTCCTCGTTGGAGATGCGGGCGACCTCGCCGACGGCAGCCAGCAATTCCTCGGCGAGCCCGATCTGATCGGAGGATACGTTGCCATTTGGAAACAGAACGGTAATGCCGCGGCCGATTGCGGCGGGCGTATTGGGCATGGCACGGACGATGGCTTTGTCTGCCCCGAATGCCTTTTCAAAAAAGCCGGTCGTCTTGCCGGCTGCAACAGAGATGATCAGCGGACGCTGCTCTGCGAGGGACACGAGGCCTGGCAGCACGTCGCCCATGATCTGGGGCTTCACTGCCAAAACCAGCACTGAAACATCACTCAAGCCGTTCAATGGCGGATTGAGGATGACGCCGCGATCGGCGATGAGGCGCGCGATCTCAGCACCGGGCGCGGGGTCGAGCACGGCGATTTGCGCAGCCGGAATGCCGCGACCAAGCCAGCCCTCGAGCATGGCGCCGCCCATCTTGCCGGCACCAACCAAAACAAGCTTACCCCTGAAATTCATCGCACTCACCTCCCCGGCCATGAGGCCGGGCCCACTTGCGGTGCGGTCCCGGCACTATGCCTCGCCCTGGGTCTCCAAAAGGCAAGCCTCCATGGCGGAACTTGCGGATTGACCAGCCCAGATCACGAACTGAAAGGCTGGATAGAAGCGCTCACAGCTTTCGAGCGCAAGTGTGATCAGCGCCTCGCACTGGGATTCCGTGACCTCCACGCCGCCGGACAGCAAGAGGCCATTGCGAAAGATGAGCGTGCCTTCGTTCTTCCAGAGGTCAAAATGGCCAAACAAAAGCTGTTCGTTGATCAAGGCGATGAGCTTGGCGACCTCGTCCTGACGGGTCGGCGGGACCCTCAAATCGAAGCCGCAAGCCAGGTGGAGGCCTTCGAGATCATCGCGCCAATTGATGCAGATATGCAGATCGGTCCAAGCGCTTTGAATGAGAAGATTGACCTCGTCTTCCCCGCTGCGATCGATCGACCATTCGTGAGCAGCAGCCACACGCTCAAGAATATCCAGAGGATTTACCTGCTCATTACTGAGCGTAAGAACAGCCACCATCAGCATCTCCCCTCGGCCGTGATGTGACCAGCGCGGCAACTGACGCGACCCACACCAGATCTCGCGCTTCGAATCAAATCAACCGCAACAAATAGACGGTGGCTTAGAGCGCGGATTCGCGCAAGCCATCACCCCTAGAAAGCTGGCACAGATCCACAGTGCATCGCGAAGGCGAAAAAAATTGTGCAGAAAAATCAGGCTAGAAGGCACGGTACCGCAAATAGCGAATTTATTCAGTCCTCGGCAGACTTAGGCTTGGTGCTGCGTGTCCGTGGTTTACGGGCCTCTCCTGCCGCCTCGGTCGCGCCATCGCTTGCGGTGAGTTCAGCGATCGTGGCCTCAAGCGCAGCAATCCGGCTCTGCAATTGCTCATTTTCCTCGCGGGCCAAACGCGCCATCTCACGCACGGCTTCGAATTCATCCCGTTGGACGACATCGAGATCATTGAGGATACGCTCGGCCTGAGAGCGGATAAGATTATCGAATTCACCCCGCAAGCCTTGTGCAGCGCTCGCTGCCGTCCCGAACATCCGGGCCATCTCGTCGAATATTCTGCTGGACGGATTGGTCATCTGGCCTACCCTGCTCATTGATTTGTTTGACGAGCCGCTGCTCGCGCGCGGACGCACGCTTTTCAAGACTTCACTTAAGCTGGCCGCCAATTTTGTTCAAGGCAACAAGCGCGCCGGCTGAGATGTTCGGCCGGATTGACTTCAGCCCTTCAACAGACTCATCCTGCCGGCCATTTCGCGCCGGAGTCTTGTCATGCCACTTTTCGCGATCCCCTTCCCTGCCATCGATCCGATGGCAATCGAGATCGGCCCATTCGCGATCAGGTGGTATGCGCTGGCCTATATCGTCGGCCTACTGTTTGGCTGGTGGTTCGTGCGGCGGCTGGTCTCAAGTCCGCCGCTTTGGAATGGAGCAGCGCCACTCAAGCCGCTCGATATCGATGATATGTTCCTGTGGGCAGCGCTCGGCGTCATTCTCGGGGGCCGGGCCGGCTATGTGCTGTTTTATAATCTGCCGGCTTTCGCCGAGGATCCACTCGAGATCTTCAAGCTGTGGCACGGCGGCATGTCGTTTCATGGCGGATTTCTCGGGGTGATCATCGCCGTGCTGGTGTTTGGCTGGCGACGCAAGGTCAGCGGCTTCACCATGCTCGATCTCGCCGCGGCGGGCGTGCCGGTGGGGCTGTTTCTCGGCCGTATCGCCAATTTCATCAATGGCGAGCTTTATGGCCGCGTCACGGACATGCCATGGGGCGTCATCTTCCCCGATCCCAATGCGGGGCCGCTGCCGAGGCATCCGAGCCAGCTTTATGAAGGATTTCTCGAGGGGCTCGTCATTTTCGCCGTCCTGGTCTGGCTGATCTATCGCTGGCGGGCACTGAGCCGGCCCGGGCTCTGTGCCGGCGTGTTCACGGCCGGCTATGGGATCGCGCGGATCATCGTCGAATTTTTCCGCATGCCCGACCCGCAGATCGGATATCTCTTCGGTGGGTGGCTCACGATGGGCATGGTGCTCTCGCTGCCCATGGTGGCGGTCGGGCTCTGGCTCATCATCCGGGCCATTCGCCACCCCCAAGCACAGGCGGCCACGTGACCGACGCAACACCTCTCGAAGCGATACTGAAGCAGATGATCCTCGCCGGCGGCCCGCTTCGGCTCGACCATTACATGGGCCTCTGTCTCTCGCATCCGGCGCATGGCTATTACATGCAGGGTGATCCGTTCGGTGCGCGGGGAGACTTCGTCACGGCGCCCGAGATCAGCCAGATGTTCGGCGAGCTGATCGGGGTGTGGTCGGTTCACGTGTGGCAGAGCATGGGCGCTCCCCGGCACTTGCGCCTCATCGAGCTTGGACCGGGACGAGGTACGCTCATGGCCGATCTCACGAGGACGGCGCGGCGTCTCACCGGACTCGGCTCGGATGAGATCTCGGTTCATCTCATCGAGATGAGCCCCGCGCTACGACAGGCGCAAGCCGCAAGGCTTGCTGGACAGAACGTTGCCTGGCATGACGGCATCGACACCGTCCCCGATGGCCCGGCGATCCTTATTGCCAATGAATTCTTCGATGCGCTGCCCGTCCGGCAGTGGCAATTTTCGAACGGCGCGTGGGCTGAGCGCTGCATCGGACTTGACGGCGCGGACAGGCTCGCCATTGGGCTCAGGCCCGGCTCAACGCCACCAGCAGAATCCTTGCCGCCCGATCCTCCCTTCGAGGGCGCCATAATAGAATATTCGGAAATCCAGGCCAGAATTGCCACGGAAATCGGCGAGCGCGTCAGCAGCCAGAACGGCGCAGCGCTGATCATCGACTATGGTCATCTCGGCGGATATGGCGACACTGTGCAGGCCTTGAGCAAACATCGCTTCGTCTCGCCACTCGCCCGCCCAGGTTTGGTTGATATAACAGCCCATGTGAATTTCAGCGCTCTCGGCACAGTCCTGAAACAATCGGGCGCGGCTGTCGCGGGCCCCATTACCCAAGGGGACTATCTGGGCGCAATGGGTTTGACCGAACGGGCCTTGCGGCTGAAATCATCGGCCGATGCCAAACAGCAAAAAGAGATCGATTCGGCCGTTCAACGGTTGGCGGGGGAGACCCATGCGACCGGAATGGGCAGGCTGTTCAAGGTGCTCGCGGCTCGGCATCCCGCCTTGCCCGTGCCGCACCCGTTTCAGTGAGGCGGTATGATCGAGGCGAAGAACCTGATCAAAATTCCCGAAATCCGGCACGGCTTCTTCACGCGGGTCGGCGGCTTCTCCAAAGGCATATATGCGACACTGAATTGCGGGCTCGGCTCGGCGGATGAGCCGGAGATCGTGCTGCGCAATCGGGAGATCGTCGCAACCTCCCTCGGCTTGCTGCCGCATGAACTCATCACCTGCTATCAGCATCATAGTGCCGATGTGATCACCGTGACCGAGGCCTGGGGCACGACTGGGCTGCCCAAGGGTGATGCCATGGTCACGGACCGGCCGCATATCGCGATCGCGGTGACCACGGCCGATTGCGTGCCGGTGCTGTTCGCGGACCAGCGAGGAAAGGTGGTCGGCGCTGCCCATGCGGGCTGGAAGGGGGCGCTGAGCGGGGTCACCGACAACACGATCAGCGCCATGGAAGGGCTCGGCGCGAAGCGGGGCGAGATCTGCGCCGCGGTTGGGCCCGCCATATCCGGCCGCTCCTATGAGGTGGGACCGGAGCGCTATCAGGCCTTCATCGAGGATGATGCGGAGAATGCCCGCTTCTTCCGCCGGTCTGGTCGCGAGGGCCATTACATGCTCGATCTGCCGGCCTATGTGGAAAACCGGCTGGCCAAAGCAGGCATTGGCTCCGTCGAACGGATCGACCGCTGCACTTATCAGGATGAGGAGCATTTCTACAGCTTCCGTCGCTCGACCCATCGAGGTGAGCCGGATTATGGCCGCCAGCTCTCGGCGATCACGCTCGGACCTGAGCGGTTCGTCGGCTAAGTCTCGCCTCTTTAGCGCCGCGCATTTTTCTTCACGCGAACCGGTGTCCACTTCGCGCGAAAATGCTCTGGCAACAGTCCGCGCCCTCAATTAGACGTAAATTAAACGTGAACGGTATGCCATGACGCGGCCACCGTCCGGTGGGATCATAAAATCCGTGGTTGCAGAATTTATGCTGCGATTCGCGGGGCGGGGATTTACCCTCGGATCGAAGCTCTCCTGAAGGGGGTCTATTGTACCGAAGGCGATGGCAGAGGTTCGGCGGGCATAACATGCTCAATCGCCTCGCCGCGTGCATGGTGCTGCTGGCCGCGGCATCGCTGAGCCTGCTGGGCTGCACAGCGGGCGAGCAGCCTTTCGCCAAGAATGTCAATGCGCTCGCTACACCAAGGGACGCCCAGGAATGGCCCCGGGTGACGGTGAGCTCGTTTTCCGGCCTGCCGGAGGGCAAGGATGCCTTGTTCCTCCAGGCCTTGGCGGCGGAAACCTATCGCAGACAGATCGCGCTTGTGAATTCCCCGCCTGGGGCCGGCCTTTACGCGCTCTCGGGAGCGGTCTCGGCGCGCGACGTGGATGGACGCACGGCGGTCAGCTGGAACTGGGACGTGACAGGCTGGGAGAACGGCGAGAAGACCACACTTTCCGGTCAGGAGTTCGTGGCAGCGCCCAAGGGCGCGGCGCCCACACCGCCCCCTAACCCGGACAGCGGCCCTTGGGGGCAGGTGGATGATTTCATGCTGCGCCGCGTCGCCATGCATATGGCTGAAGGCCTATCCAGCTATTTTGGCGAACGAGGATATCTCACCCAGACCGCCGGGCTGCCGCCGCCCGTCGAAACCTTCGTCCGCGCAGGCCCAGGTGCGGAGAAGGACATCGACCTCACCATGCTCGGCCCCAACGAGCTCGACATGCGCCGGCAGCGGGGTGAAATCTCCGAGGAACAGCTCGCGATCGCAGGCTTGCCAAGCCTCGCGGCACCGCCGGCTGACGGTATGGCGGCGGAAATTCCGTCAGATGCCGCGGAAGCGGAGGCCGGAACGGTTGCGCAGTCCAAGCCGGAGGACAGTGAGCGGGCCGGGACGGGAACGGCAATCCGGAGCGTAGCAGTGGCAGCGATCACCGGCGCCCCGGGGGATGGCAATCTGGCGCTTGCAGCCTCTCTCCGGAAAATCCTGCGAAATGCAGGTTGGCCGGTGAAGGACAAAACCGGGCCTGACACACTGGTCATCAAGGGCTCGGTCGGTGTCGCGCCTCCTTCCGAGGGCGTCCAGCGGGTTTCGCTGGAATGGACAGTGAATGATCCGGAAGGCAAAGTGCTGGGGTCGATCAAGCAGGCCAACCAGGTTCCCGCAGGCTCGCTCGATGGCAAATGGGGCCTGACGGCCGACTATGCCGCAGAAGCTGCAAGCTATGGTATATTCGAGCTGGTGAGCAAGCTGCGCTGAGGGCCAGAGGGGCGCACGCGACCTCCGCGTCCAACGTGCAGATTCGCCAGCAGGCATTGTGCGGCGCAGCAGCCTTGCTGTTTGTGCAGTTTACAGGAAAGTGAGCGGTTGTTATAGAGCGCCCTCACCACTCATCCTGGCTGAGTTTCTTCTCTGGGATCTTCTATATGAAGCTCGTTGCGGGCAACGCCAATCGCCCTCTCGCCGAGGCCATTGCCGCCTATCTCCAATTACCACTCACCAAATGTGTGGTTCGGCGTTTCGCGGACATGGAGGTGTTCGTCGAGATCCAGGAGAATGTGCGCGGTGAGGACGTCTTCGTCATCCAGTCGACCTCCTTTCCGGCCAATGACAATCTGATGGAGCTGCTGATCCTGATCGATGCACTGAGGCGTGCCTCCGCTCATCGCATCACAGCGGTCATTCCCTATTTCGGCTATGCGCGGCAGGACCGAAAGCCCGGACCGCGCACGCCGATCTCAGCCAAGCTTGTGGCCAATATGATCACCCGGGCCGGTGCGGACCGCGTGCTCACGGTTGACCTGCATGCGGGACAGATCCAGGGCTTCTTCGACATCCCGACGGATAATCTGTTCGCCTCTCCGGTGATGGTGCGCGATATCGTCGAGCAGTTCGATATCAGCAAGGTTACGGTGGTCTCCCCTGACGTGGGTGGTGTCGTGAGAGCCCGGGGTCTCGCCAAGCGCATCAATGCCCCACTCGCCATTGTGGACAAGCGGCGTGATCGGCCCGGAGAGTCGGAAGTGATGAATATCATCGGCGATGTCGAAGGGCGCACCTGTATCCTGTTCGACGACATCGTGGATTCCGGCGGCACTCTGTGTAATGCCGCGGAAGCGCTGATGGAGCGCGGGGCAACCGAAGTGTCGGCTTATATCACTCATGGCGTGCTCAGCGGCGGTGCGGTGGCTCGGATCGGCGCCTCGGCACTGAAGCAGCTCGTCATCACGGATTCCATCCAAGCGACCGAGGCCGTGCGTGTTTCGCGCACGATGAGGGTCATCACCATCGCGCCGCTTTTGGGCGAGGCGGTGGCGCGAACCGCTCGAGAAGAGTCGGTCTCCAGCTTGTTCGATTGACGAATCAACCAGAAGATGTGGAATTGGGGCTAATTAAAGGCAAGAGCTCTGGTTGATAAGTTGCTAACATAAAAAGAAAAAATTTAATCCGCATTCCACAACCGGCTTATATCCCGCGCGCGGCCCAAAAAACTCCCCATTGCCGTCCTGATCTCGCCGAATCAGCTGACCAATCAAGCGCCTGACCAATAAAGACTTTTAATTCCGAGCGGGGGCAGAGGTTCCCAAGACGAGGGTGTTTTTTCCTGTTCATGGGTCAGGACGGCCGTGGACGACCGCCTTCCCTGCGCTCGTGTCGTCAGGAGTAAGACCGTGCTTGCGAGAGCATTAATCGTCGTCTCATCTATTTTCCTCGCCGCATATGCTGGTGCCGACGGGGCCAGCGCCAAAGCCAAAGAGCCAGCTGTCAGCACGCAACAGGGAAAGCACAGCGCAGGCAAAGCCTCCAAGTCCGCGGCCTCTAAAAAGAAAGCCACCAAGACCCGCGCCAAGGCGTCGGTAAAGTCTTCGAAGGCCAGGAAAACCGCAGCCAGCAAGGCACAGCGGTCCAAATCCAAGGTCACCAAATCCGCACAGAAGACCAAAGCTGCTGCCCGCAAGTCCGCTAGCGCGCGGAAGAAGGCAGCCGCGGCCACGCCAAAGCCGGCGGTGGAAGCCGCGGTCAGCACACCCGGCAAAATGACGGAGCGCCGGGCCCGCTTTCTCCCGATCGCCGGCCGCATCAAGCCCGAGGGCCTGCCGCTCACGCTGGTTGACGCCGTGATTACCCGGGAGAGCCGTTATGACCCGAAGGCGCGCGGCAGCCTCGGTGAGATCGGGCTCATGCAGCTCATGCCCGCCACCGCACGCAGTCTCGCTCGCCAGCATGGGTTTGGCGACGTCGCCGACCTTCCCGCCGCGCAGTTCGCCGCCTGGCTCGAAAAGCCCGAGAACAATATGCGCCTCGGCATGAAATATCTCAGCATGTGCCACAAGAAGGCCAAGCAGAACGTAGCCGCCACGATCGGCTGCTACAATGCGGGCCCAGGCAATATGTGGGCCTGGAAATCGATCGGGCACACGCGTCGCTATGTGAGCTTCGTTAACGAGCACCTGGCCAGCAACTGATTCCACACATAAAACGCATGGACCCGACTGGCTATTCGCCGCCGACGATGACGTAGTGCTTCAGCACTGTTTCGGTGACGTTCCAGGTGCATTGAAGACCCGGCCGCATCACGAAAGCATCACCTGCGCGGAAGGTGGTGCTTTCACCATTTGTGGTGATCGTCACCACGCCGGAGATGATGTGGCAGAATTCCCAAGCCTGGCAGGTGAATTCCCAAGTGCCGGGCTTTGCCTCCCAGAAGCCCGCAACCAGATTGCCACCGTCATCATCGATCACGTTCCAGGTGGTGTTGGAGGGATCGCCCGCGAGCACCTTGCTCGGCCTGCCCGGTTCCGCCGCGGGCGCGTTCCGCCCGCTCCGCTCAAGCTTGATCAGTTGCATGTGATGCTTGTCCTGTGGTGAGAGCTCGCCAGACCTTTTCCGGGGTCAGCGGCATGTCGAGATGACGGATGCGAAACTCCTTTAGCGCATCGAGCACCGCGTTGACCACCGCCGGTGGCGCGCCCGTGGCCCCGGCCTCACCCGCCCCCTTAACGCCAAGCGGGTTTGTCGGGGTCGGAGCGTTCTCATTGAAGCCGACCTCGACATCAGAGACATCATCCGCGCGGGGCAGGCCATAATCCATGAAGCTGCCCGATAAGAGCTGGCCGCTTTCAGGATCATAGCGAATATCCTCGATGAGGGCCTGGCCGATGCCCTGTACCGTGCCGCCGATCACCTGCCCTGCCGCGATCAGCGGATTAACGATGCGGCCGAAATCATCGACCACGGCATAGCGATCGACAAACACGCGGCCGGTCTCGGGGTCGATCTCGACCTCGCAGACATGGCACCCGTTGGGGTAGTTCACGGCGCTCCCGTCATAGCGTTTGCGCGTGGTCAAGGTTGCCGGCACGCTTTCGGGCAGGCGGTCGGCCGTGCGCAGGCGCTGCTCGATTTCAAGGATGCCGATCGAGCGGTCGGTGCCTGCGATGGTGAAGCGGCCATTCTCGAAGACGAGATCGCCGATCCCGGCCTCCAGCAGATGAGAGGCGGCAAGCTGTGCCTTCTCGCGGATCTCGCTCGTCGCCAGATAAACGGCGCTGCCGCCCACGACCAGCGAGCGCGAGCCGCCGTGACCGCCGCCCATAGGGATCAGATTGGTATCGCCCTGGACGTAGCGGATCTTCTCCGAAGGAATGCCAAGCTCGGTCGAAATGATCTGGACATAGGTGGTCTCGTGGCCCTGGCCGGTGGAATGGGTGCCGACCAGCACGGTGACGCCACCATCGTCGTCGAAGCGGATCTCGGGCTCTTCGCTGGAGGCGCCAACCGCCATTTCGAGATAGCTGCCTATGCCGCGGCCACGCAGGCGGCCTTTGGCCTTGGATTGCGCTTTGCGCTCAGGAAATCCATCCCAACCAGCAAGCGCCAAAGCCTTGTCCAACGTGCCCTGAAAGTCGCCGGAATCGATCATGGAGCCGACGCCAGTTTTATAGGGCGTCTTGTCGATGAAGTTGCGTCGACGCAGCTCCTCGGGCGCCAGATTGAGGTCGAAGGCAGCCACATCGATGAGGCGCTCGATAACGTAAGCCGCCTCCGGCCGGCCGGCGCCACGATAGGCATCCACGGGGACGGTGTTGGTGAAGACCGCCTCAACCTCTAGGTTTATGGCGGGGATGATGTAATTGCCGCCAGTGGGCCGCATCATGGATACAGCCGGTATCAAGGGACCATAGCTCGAGAGATAGGCGCCCATACTGGCGGTCGTCTTGACGCGCAGGCCCAGGATTTTCGCGTTGTGATCGAGCGCAAGTTCCGCATGGGTCACGTGATCGCGGGCGTGGATCTCGGCCATGAAATTTTCCGCCCGGTCGGCCACCCATTTCACCGGCCGCCTGAGCCGGTGGGCAGCGAACATCACCATGACATTCTCGGGATAAACGAAATTCTTGCCGCCGAAGCCGCCACCCACGTCGGGAGCCACCACGCGGATACGATGAAGATCGGTCTTGAAGACGTGGCCGGCCATCTGGCTCTGCTGAGAGTGCACGGCCTGGCCGGACACATGCAGCACGTATTGCTGAGCGGGTTCGTCCCATTCGCCAATGGCGCAGCGCGGCTCTATCGCGGCGGGAGCGAGACGGTTGTTGACGAGATCGAGCCTCACAACGCGGGCTGCCCGCGTGAAGGCCTGTTCCGTCGCGGCAGCATCACCTGCGTGGAACCGATAGCAGCGATTGGTGCCGAATTCGGGCCAAACCAGCGGCGCCTCGGGGCTTAGCGCGTCCGCGGTGGAGGTGACGGCCGGCAGATCCTCATAATCCACCAGCACCCGTTCGGCCGCTTCGCGCGCTTGCTCCTTCGTCTCAGCGACCACGAAGGCCACGGGATCGCCGACATAGCGCACCGTATCGCCGGTGAGCGCGTAACGGGGCGGGTGACGGATCCCATCCTTGTCGACGCCGTGAATGCCCGTGATGGTGGGGAGGATGCCAAGCCCCGCCGCATGGATGTCCTTGGCTGTGTAAATCGCGATGACACCCTTGGAGGCAAGGGCTTCGGTGAGGTCGATGCCAGTGATGCGGGCATGGGCGTAGGGTGAGCGCACGACCGCCGCATGGGCCATATTCGGCATCACGATGTCATCGAGATAGCGACCAGCGCCTTTCAGGAAGCGCTCATCCTCACGGCGGCGCACCGCTTGTCCCATTGCGAATTTCAAGATGGAGCTCCCGGCGTGATCAGATTCCAATCGGGGGGAAGTTCACGCCTGAGCACGCCTTAGGTCAAGAGACTCGCAGCAGGGTCTTCAGGTTCCCCGACGCAAGGCAGGTATGCGGGAGAGGAGCGCCTGCTTGTCCTCGCTGAAATCCGAGGCGATCCACAGATCCTGCAAGGCTTCGAGTAATAGGCCGATTTCTGGGCCAGGCGGTATCCCAAGCTCGACGAGATCATTGCCGCGCAAGGGAAAGGTCGGGATGGGCCACTCGTCCGCCAGGGAGAAGAGCTCGCGCCAGACCGCATTATCGGGTGCTACCGGCTCACGGCACCAAGTGGTGAGGACAGCGTCCCGGAAGGTCTCCGGCCCAAGGCGGTAGAGCACTGCTCGCCGTTCCTTCTCACGCAAGCCAGGGGTGACCCGGCCTGCCGCAACCAGCTGTTCAAGCCTGTCGCGCTCGGCATTGGTGAGCCGCAAGTGATCGCGCAGCCAAGGCACGATCGTGCGATGAGCGCTGCTCAAGTTAAAGCTTCGTAAAAGAGGATCGGGGGCAAGCCTCAGAAAAGACTCCGTTTCCGCAAGTCGGGATAGGGCATCAACCGAGATCTCCTGACCGATCACGTAAGGCAGAATGCCCGTATCGGCCATGATTTCGATGACGGGAACGGCCCATTTTCCCACTATCAGCCGGAACCATTCCTGCCGAATACGCTCTGCCGAAAGCTTATCAAGACCATCACGCTCTGTGACACAGGCGGAAAGACTTGGCTCGTCAATGTCTTGAGGGCCATACCGCGCCGCAAATCTGAAGAGCCGCAGTATCCGCAGGTAATCCTCGCGCACGCGCGCCAGGGGATCGCCGACGAAGCGGATTCGCTTTGTGATAAGATCCTGGTAACCATTCAGAGGATCAAAGACTTTTCCTGAACGATCACAGTAGAGCGCGTTCATGGTGAAGTCGCGCCGGGCGGCGTCTTGCGCCCAGTCGTCGGTGAAGGCGACCTCCGCATGCCGACCATCCGTTAAAAGATCACGCCGCAAGGTAGTGACCTCGAAGGACTTCGTACCTTCACTGGATGTTGCGAGCACGGTCACGGTGCCATGAGCAAGGCCAGTAGGCATGCTACGCAACCCGGCCTTTGCACAGAGCGCCATCGCCCGCTCGGGTGTTTCGGTGGTGGCAATATCGATGTCACCGACGGGCTCGCCGAGCACCGCGTTGCGGATTGCACCCCCTACGATGCGGGCCCCTCCCCCATCGGCCTCCAGCGCATCGAGGACCGTTTGCAGCCTCGCATCGGCGAGCCACGGGTGATCCTCGGGCGCGAGCTGCGCGGCCGTCATGGCTCGCGTCCATAGAGACGGTCGTAAAAGTTGCGGAGAATGCCGGCGGTCGCGCCCCAGATGTATCGCTCAAGATAAGGCATCGCATAGTAGCGCCGGAGCTCACCCTTCCATACCCGCTCATGGCGCTGGTGATTGGCGGGATTCATGAGAAAGCTCAAGGGAACCTCGAAAACGTCGGCGACCTCGCTTGGATCAGGGGCGAGGGTGAAGCCAGGCTTGATCAGGCCGACGACCGGAACGATGCGATAGCCAGTGCCCGTCACATAGGGATCGAGCAGACCGATAACATCGACAAACCGGGGCGCGAGGCCAGTTTCTTCCTCGGTCTCGCGCAAGGCCGCGTCTGTAGGGCCGGCATCGCCAGCCTCGATCTTCCCACCGGGAAAGGCGATCTGGCCGGCATGGCTTGAGAGATGCTCCGTGCGGAGCGTGAGCAGCACATTTGCTTCGCCGTCTTTATCGAGCAGCCCGACGAGGACGGCCGCCGGCTTCAGAACAGCATCGGCCGCCACGCTGAGGCGGCCCTGCAGCTCACCATCACCACGGGCTGGGCGGAAGGCGGGGTCGAGGGCTTCGGCATCGTCGAGCGGCCGCAAACGGCGCCTTGCCAGCAGCGCCACCTCGCCCAGTGTGTATCGGGACGCGAGTTCTGTCACGCAGGGTCTCTTCAGGGATCAGAGGCCGATCTCAGCGGCCGGTGCCATAGGATAGAAGCGCCCGGAACTCCAAACGCCGAACCAGGATACGCCGTCAATGGTCTGAGTGCATCCGCGCTCAACGAGATCATAGAAGATCGCCCGAGCCACCAGCGCCTCCAACCGACCCCGCACGCGCACATAGGGCTTGAGCCCGTCCGTGCCCTCCTCCCGGGCGAAACGCAAGGGATGCTCATCGTCAACGGTGACTTCGTCATCCACATTGGTGATGAAGTGGATCACCTGATCCTCGCCCTCGCCTTCAACGGCCATGGCGACCGCGACGAAATGGGCATCGTCAACCGTGATGCCCACCTTCTCGACCGGCGTGATCAGATAGGTCTTGCCATCCTCGTCCTTGCGCAGCAGTGTCGAGAACAGGCGGACCAGCGGCTTTCTGCCGATCGGCGAATTCATGTAATACCAAGTGCCGTCGGCGGCGATGCGCATGTCAATATCGCCACAGAAGTCTGGATTCCACTTGTCGACCGGAGGCAGACCGCGCTTGGCGGTCGCGGCTGCGGCTTCCTTCAGGCCACGCATTGGCTGGCTTGCATCGGCAGTTGTTCCTACCGTGCCGGCCGGCGCGACCTTTTCTCCTCTCACGCCCATTTGATCCCAGTCATCTTTCTTGGGCCGCAGTCGCGGTCCACACTCATTTGGAACACACAACGTGAATTCTTTTTTGACATCCGTCCTGCAGGCTACCGTCACGTCTCGGAAAAACTATAGTAATTGATATGCAGAGCATCAACGAAGCCGATCACAAGGTGGTCGAAGACATCGAACGGGCAGGCGAGAAACTGGGACGGGCCAAAGAGGCCATCGGCCGTGTGATCTTCGGCCAGCAACCCGTGATCGACCTCGCCCTCACATCCATCCTCAGCGGCGGCCACGGGCTGCTGGTGGGCTTGCCTGGTCTTGCCAAGACCAAGCTGGTCGAGACCATCGCGCGGGTGATGGGGCTACAGGAAAAGCGGGTGCAGTTCACGCCCGACCTGCTGCCGTCCGACATCATCGGCTCGGAGGTGCTCGAAGAGAGCGATACGGGCACACGGCATTTCCGGTTCATCCGCGGCCCGGTGTTCAGCCAGCTCCTGATGGCGGACGAGATCAACCGCGCGAGCCCGCGCACGCAATCGGCGCTGCTGCAGGCAATGCAAGAAAAGCACGTGACCGTTGCGGGCCAGCGATATGACCTGCCGCGTCCGTTCCATGTGCTCGCCACGCAGAATCCGATCGAGCAGGAAGGCACCTATCCGCTGCCGGAAGCACAGTTGGACCGATTCCTGCTGGAAATCGAAGTGCCTTATCCCGATCTCGAGGCGGAGCGGCGCATGCTGTTCGCAACGACGGGTCCTGCGGAAAGCCTGCCGGATGCGGTGATGACGGCCGAGGATCTTCTCGCCATGCAGCGGCTGGTCCGGCTCATTCCGGTGGGCGATTCGGTGGTGAATGCGGTGCTCAATCTCGTCCGGAGCGCGCGCCCCGATGGTGACGCGGACGAATTCGTCCGCGAGACGGTCGCCTGGGGTCCGGGGCCACGCGCAAGCCAAGCGCTCATGCTGGGTGTGCGTACGCGAGCACTGATGGATGGGCGGTTGTCGCCATCGGTCGATGACGTGATCGCGCTCGCCAATCCGGTGCTGCGGCATCGCATGGCCCTCACATTCGCCGCTCGTGCCGATGGTCAGACGCTCGATGGCGTGATCTCACGGCTCTGCGCAAAGTTGGGATAACGGTTTGGCGCCCACCTGGATAGCAAGCCAATCCCCGGCACAGCCTCCCGTCGATGAGGCGCAGCGGCTGGCGCTGGCCTATCCGGCCTTGCTGGTCCAAGCAGACCGGATCGCCAACACGGTGGCGATGGGTTTCCACGGGCGGCGCCGGCCGGGGAGCGGCGAAAGCTTCTGGCAGTTCCAGCGCTATCGGGCGGGCGAGGAGGCCGCGCGGATCGATTGGCGCAAATCAGCCCGCTCGGACCAGCTCTATGTCCGCCAAAATGAGTGGGAAGCCGCCAACACGGTCTGGCTGTGGGCGAGCGGCGCTGCGGGCATGGATTTCCAATCGAAGCTTGCAACCACCAGCAAGCGTGAGCGGGCCTTGCTCATTCTGCTCACCTTGTCTGCCCTCATGCTGTCGGCAGGGGAACGGGTTGGCATTCTCGGAAGCGGCCGACAGCCCGTGGCGACGCGCAACGGCTTGGAAAAGCTCGCGGCGATCGCGAGTGGAAACGAGGCTGGCAGCAGCGGATTGCCCGAAGGCAGCTTTGCCGAGAGCGGACTGCCGCAGGTGAGCCTGCCGCGATATTCCAATGTCATCCTGATCAGCGATTTCCTGGTGCCGCTGGAAAAGCTCCGGGAAAGCATCTCGAGCATCGCTGCCCGTGACGTGCGCGGGCATATCGTCCAGGTGTTCGACCCCGCCGAGGAGCATCTCCCCTATACAGGCCGAAAGGAGTTCGAGGAAACCGGTGGCGGGCCTTTGCGCTTTATCATTGGACGGACGGAAAGCGTGCGGGACTCGTACCGGGCACGCATCGAAGCGCATCGGGCAGGCCTTAAGGAGCTCGCGCGGCGGCTGGGCTGGAGCTTCACGCTCCATCATACGGATCAGCCGCCACAGCGGGCGATCCTGCCGCTTTATAGCAGGCTGTCAGGCAATATGCTGACCGGAGGATGAGGCCCTTATGCTGACGATCGGCGCCATCACCTTCCAGACTGCCGCTGCCTTATGGGCGCTGCTGTTGCTGCCCGTGATCTGGTGGCTGTTGCGCCTCACGCCCCCGCGGCCAGAGCGGGTGAGCTTTCCGCCGATCCGCTTCCTGCTCGGGCTTATTGCCAAGGAGGAGACGCCGCATAAGACCCCCTGGTGGCTGATGCTCCTGCGCATGGCCTTGATCGCCTGCCTCATTCTCGCGGTGGCGCGGCCAATGATCGATCGGAGCGGTCAAGCGGGCGGCGGCAGCGGCCCCTTGCTCATCGTGCTCGATGATGGCTGGGCGGCCGCCAAGACCTGGCCAACCCGGCTGCGGGTAACCAGTGAGGCGATCGACCGAGCCCGCGACAAGGATCAGCCGGTGGTGCTCGTCACAACCTCGCCAAAGGAGGCACCGCCGGCGCTCGAAGCCAAGGCGGCTGCGGATGTTGCCAATACGGTCAGCAGCCTTCAGCCCAAGGCGCTCACCCCGGATCGGGCGGGCCTTGCCCGGCATCTCGCCGATACGTTCGGTGATCACGAGCCGCTCGATATCCTCTGGCTCTCGGATGGCCTCGATTATGGCGATGCCTCGCGCTTTGCCGCAAGCCTGCAGGAGCTGGGCGGGGGATCGCGCGTGCGGGTGATCGTGCCGCCGGCAACCGAAACGGCCTTTGCGGTCGGCGCGCCACAGCTGGCCGGGGAAGGACTTGCCATTGCCGCCTCGCGCTCACGGTCGGATCGTGACCAGACAGTGACGGCCCGGGCGCTCGCGGGCAATGGCCGCAGCCTCGCCGAACAGAGCCTGCGGTTTGCGGCGGGCGAGAAACGCGCGACGACCACCATGGAATTGCCGTTGCAGTTGCGCAACGAGGTCGCCCGGATCGATATCAGCGGGGAGCGCAGCGCGGGCGCCGTCTATCTTCTCGATGACCGCTGGAGCCGGAAGACCGTCGGGCTCGAGGCAGCGGGATCGATCGAAGCCAATCAACCGCTGCTGTCGCCGCTCTACTATGTCACCCGGGCGCTCGAGCCTTATGCGGAGCTGCGCACCGTCAGCGATAGCAATGCGACGGCGAGCGGCAATACCGACCTGAGCGCCACGCTTCAGAGCGGTCTCTCCATGCTGGTTCTGGCCGATATCGGCCAGCTTCCGGTTGGCGATCGGGACGCGGTGCGCAGCTGGGTCGAGCGCGGAGGTGTGCTCGTGCGCTTTGCGGGCCCGCGGCTTGCGGCCGGTCATGACGATCTCGTGCCGGTGGAGCTTCGCGAAGGAGATAGGGCGCTCGGCGGGGCCTTGACCTGGGAAGAGCCACAGCCGATTGCGCCGTTCGATGAGCAGAGCCCGTTTGCGGGCATAGCGATCAGTCCGGAGGTAAATGTCGCCAAGCAGGTGCTGGCGCAACCCACCGCCGATCTCGGCGACAAGGTCTGGGCGCGGCTGGCAGACGGCACCCCGCTGGTCACTGCCGAGCGGCGGGGCAACGGGCTCGTGGTGCTGTTCCATGTCACGGCCAATGCGGATTGGTCGAACCTGCCTCTGTCTGGCGTCTTCGTTGAAATGCTGCGCCGGATCCTCGATATGGCGCCCGGCAGCATCTCATCGGGGGCAGCGCCAGCGGAGAGTGCTGCCGCAACGGAGGCGACCAGCCCATCGGCCGCTGTCAATGGTGGTGCTTTCGCCCCGCTGCGGGTGCTCAACGGGTTTGGCGAGATGGTGGACCCGCCCGCGGATACCCGGCCTATTCCACTGGCGGCCTTCAATGAAACGAGGCCCGGTCCGCAACATCCTGCCGGGCTTTACGGGCGTGATGGCCGTACGCGCGCGTTGAACCTACATGAAGAGGCTCCTGAGCTCACTCCGATCGGGGCACTGCCGAGCACCGTCAGCCTCAGCACCTATCAGCCGGCGCAAACCGTCTCCTTTGCCGGCCCATTACTCGTTGCTGCTTTGGTGCTGTTCCTGCTCGATGCACTCGCCGTGCTGATGCTCTCGGGATCCCTGGGTCAGTTGCGGGCCCGTTTTGCCAAGGCGGGCACCGCCGTGATGATCGGCGTTGCATTCCTCGCTCATCCCATCGATGGGCATGGGCAGGAGGGTGAAGCGGCCCTCCCCAACCCGTCCTTCGCCCTCGAGAACGCGCTCGAGACCAAGCTCGCCTTTGTGCGGACCGGCGATTCCGAAGTCGATGAGGTGAGCCAGGCCGGGCTCGCGGGCCTGACGGATACCCTGGCGCAGCGGACCGCGGTTGAAGCTGCCGCCCCGGTCGGGATTGATATCGAGAGTGACGAGATCGTCTTCTTTCCGATGCTGTACTGGCCGGTACTGCCGGATGCGCCGGCGCTGTCGCCTGCCGCGGCGGCGCGGGTTGACGCCTATCTCAAGAATGGCGGCACGATCCTCTTCGACACCCGCGATCACCAGAGCAATCTGCAGGAGCTGACGGGGCAAGTGAGCCCGGGCACGCGGGCGCTGCAGCGCATTCTGGCCAATGTCAATGTGCCGCCGCTCGCGCCGGTCCCACCGGAGCACGTCTTGACCAAGGCCTTTTACCTGTTGCAGTCCTTTCCCGGCCGGTGGGCGGGTGGACAGCTCTGGGTCGAGGCCAGCGGCGGCAATACGCCCGAAGGCTCGGCCAATTTCGACGGCGTTTCCTCGGTCATCATCGGGTCCAACGACTATGCCGCAGCCTGGGCCGCGGATGCGAATGGCCAGCCGCTGTTTCCGCCCGTGCCGGGCGGCGCGCGCCAGCGCGAGATGGCGCTGCGCAGCGGCGTCAATATCGTGATGTATGTGCTGACGGGCAATTACAAGGCCGACCAGGTGCATGTGCCCGCTCTGCTGGAGCGGCTCGGTCAATGACGAAAGGGTCTGGTTGCTCATGAACGGCCTTCCGTTCGATCTCGCCTTTTCCTGGTCTCCCCTCGTCCCGCTCTGGATCATTGCGGTGCTGGGCGGGATCGGCGCCGTGGTGGTGTTGCTGGCCTTGGTCTCGAGGGCGCGCGGCGGGCTGCTGCGCCTTGGCATGCTGGCATTGCTGCTCCTGACGCTGCTCAATCCTTCCGCCCGGCGGGAGGAGCGCGACAAGCTCTCCGATATCGCGGTCGTGGTGGTGGATGACAGCCAGAGCCAACATATTGGCGAGCGGCAGAGTCGCAGCCAAGCCGCAGCAGCCGCTGTAGAGGAAGCGGCCCGCAGCATCCCTGATCTCGAAATCAGGAAGGTGACGGTTCAGTCCGGACTCAGCAGCGCCGAGCAGGGAACACAGTTGTTCACGGGCCTCAATTCGGCCATGTCGGAGATCCCGCCAGACCGGTTCGCAGGCGCGATCCTGATCACCGACGGGCAGGTCCATGACGTGCCTCAGAATGTGGCGACGCAGGGCTATAACGGCCCGGTGCATGCGCTGATCACCGGCAATCGCGATGAGCGCGACCGTCGGATCGTCATCGAGCAGGCGCCCCGGTTCGGCATTGTCGGCGAACGGCAGATCATCAAGTTCCGTGTCGAGCAAACCGGGCGGGACATTCCGCAGGACGGACAGGTCGATGTCGCCGTGACCGTCAATGGCGAGGCGATGCGGGATCTTACGGTCTCAGTGGGGCAGTCGGTCGAGTTGCCGATCACGCTGTCGCGAGGCGGCCTCACCCTGACAGAGCTCAAGGCCGCACCGCTCGAGAATGAGCTGTCCCTTCAGAACAATAGCGCGATCGTCGAGACCAAGGGCGTGCGGGACCGGCTGCGGGTGCTGCTGGTGTCGGGTGAGCCGCATCCGGGCGAGCGCACCTGGCGTAACCTGCTCAAGGCGGATGCCTCGGTTGATCTCGTGCATTTCACCATTCTCAGGCCACCGGAGAAGCAGGATGGCACGCCCATCGGCGAGCTATCGCTGATCGCGTTCCCAACGCGCGAGCTTTTCTCTGAGAAACTCGATGATTTTGACCTGATCATCTTTGACCGCTATCAGCGGCGCGGCGTGCTGCCGGCCATCTATCTCGCCAATGTGGTCTCCTATGTGGAGCGGGGCGGCGCGGTGCTGCTGGCGGCGGGACCCGATTATGCCTCTCCTTTGAGCCTCTACCGCTCACCGCTTTCCACGGTGCTGCCGAGCGCGCCGACGGGCGGCGTCACCGTCGAACCTTTCCGGCCGGAAATCACCGAGCAGGGCAAGCGGCATCCCGTCACTCGGGACTTGCCTGGATCGGAGCAGTCGCCTCCGCATTGGGGACACTGGTTCCGCCTGATCGATGTGGACCAGATGAGCGGCGAAGCGGTCATGTCCGGTCCGCAGAACAAGCCGTTGATGATCCTCTCGCGCTATCGCGAGGGCCGCGTCGCCCAGCTGCTCTCGGATCATGCCTGGCTGTGGGCGCGGGGCTACGACGGCGGCGGGCCTCAGTCGGAGCTGCTGCGCCGGCTAGCGCATTGGCTGATGAAGGAGCCGGACCTCGAGGAAGAGGCGTTGATCGGGCGCCATGACGGCAACCGGCTCATCATCGAGCGGCGCACCATGGCCGACACGGTGAACGAGGTGACCGTCACCACGCCCTCGGGCGCGAAGCTCACTGCCAAGCTCGCCGAGATTGAGCCAGGCTTGTGGCGCGGCGAGGTGCCGGTGAGCGAAGTCGGCCTGCACCGGTTGAGCGACGGCAAGATTGAGTCGGTTGCGGCGGTCGGCAGCCCCGACCCGAAGGAGGCTGCGGAAATCGCAGCGACGGAGGATAAGCTCAAGCCTGTCACGTCGGCTACGGGTGGCGGGCTCTATTGGCTGGCCGATCGCGCAGGCGAGGACATCACGGTGCCGCGGCTGCGGAAGGTGGCCGAGGGCCGCGTGGCCAGCGGGTCAGGCTGGCTCGGGCTCAGGGACAATGGCGCCTATCGCCTACGTGAGGTGACCGAGGTGCCATTGTTCTCGACGTTGCTCGCGCTGGCGCTGCTCCTCGGCGCGATGGGGCTCACCTGGTATCGGGAAGGACGCTGACCTATAGAGCGTTTCCGCTTTTCGCTCGAAAGCGCTCTAGGCGCTCGCCGGTTGATGAAGGCGGGCGAGCCGGCCGTCCAGAGCTGCAGGTGCGGCATCCCCATAGACCTCCTCCCAGCGGTTCGGGCCGAGCACGAGACCGCTCACCGCATCGAAGGCATGGGGCACAAGCTCGCGATAGAGCAGCCGGTCGGGATCAACCGGTCCTGGAAGGATGATCCGGCCTTCCGGCACCTTGGCAAAGCCCACTCGGGCATAATAGGGCTGATCGCCCACGAGGATGACCAGCCTGTGCCCAAGGGTCGCCGCATCAACCAGGGTCGCCTGCATCAGCTTCATGCCTATGCCGCAATTCTGCAGGTCGGGGCTGACCGCCAAAGGACCCAGCAGCAGGGCATCCGTTCCCTTCTCGCCGATCTTCAAAGGCGAATAGCAGATAGAGCCGACAATCTCGCTAGAAAACCAGGCGACCCTGCACAGTTCGGCGACGGGGCTTTCTCCCTCGCGCAGCCGGTAGGAGGTCTTGGTGTGGCGTCCAAGCCCGAAGGCGCGGTCGAGCAGGGCCTCGACTGCGGCGTGGTCATGAGGCAGCTGCGGCTTCAGCGTCAGAGGGATGAGAGCGTTCATCTCGGGGTGTCCCATAAGGCATTGCGGAAGCATCGCGCTCCCGCACGGACAGCCCTATAACGATGAAATCGGGTGCTCGTGCCGGACGCGACGGATTATGGACGCCGGCGCGGTGTTTCCGCGCGGCCCTCGGATCGTCGTCGCAATGTCACCGGCAGCATGCCAAGCATGGAACGAGCCTTTTGGTCGACAAGGATGGCGCTCATATCATGAGAGCCGACCCAGGTAAAGTGAGATATAGGAGGGTAGTGGTCCCATGGGAATGCTGGTTGACGGAAAATGGCAGGATGTCTGGTACGACACCCGCTCGACCGGCGGTGCTTTCGAGCGCAAGCCCTCGTCATTTCGGAACTGGGTGACCCGCGATGGCGAGCCCGGGGCGAGCGGGGCTGGCGGCTTTGCGGCAGAGAGCGGGCGCTATCACCTTTATGTGTCGCTGGCCTGCCCATGGGCGCACCGCACGCTGATCTTCCGCAAGCTCAAGGGCCTCACCGATCACGTGAGCCTGTCCATTGTCGATCCGCTCATGCTGGAGCAAGGCTGGGTCTTCTCAGACCGCGCCGGCGCCATCCCTGATGCCATCAATGGGGCCGAGCGGCTCTACGAGGTCTATCTCAGGGCCGACCCTCACTATACCGGCCGCGTGACCGTGCCGGTGCTCTGGGACAAGCAGCGCGCCACGATCGTCAACAATGAGTCATCCGAAATCATTCGGATGTTCAACTCGGCATTCGATGAGCTGACTGACAACAGGCTCGATTTCTACCCAGCAGCGCTGCGAGCCGAGATCGATGAGGTGGATGACCGTGTCTATGGCGCCGTGAACAATGGTGTCTACCGGGCCGGCTTTGCCACGACGCAAGCGGCCTATGAAGAGGCTTATCGCGCCCTGTTCGAGACGCTCGACCGGCTGGATGCCGGGCTCGCCAAGCAGCGCTATCTGGTGGGGCATCAGCTTACCGAAGCGGATTGGCGCCTGTTCACCACACTGGTGCGGTTCGACGCCGTCTATTTCGGACATTTCAAGTGCAACAAGCGCCGGATCTCAGACTATCCTGCCCTTTCCGGCTATGTGCGCGACCTCTATCAGGTCCCGGGTGTCGCCGAAACGGTGAACCTTGCGCATATCAAGCTGCATTATTACGGCAGCCACCGGACCATCAATCCGACCGGCATCGTGCCAGTGGGGCCGGAGCTCGACTTCACGAGCCCAGCCGGCCGCGATCACCTCGCGTGATCCGGGATTACCAATGCTCCGCCAAGGGTGTCTCGCCGAGATATTCGGCCACCCGGCGGCGGGTTGCAGGAGAGGCATCCGGCGGGAGGTCGCGCAAGGAAAAGAGACCAGAGGCGGCAATTTCCGGTGAGACGACCGGCCGCTGGCGCCATTTGTGGGCGTAATAGAGCGCCACGTGATCTCCAGGCTGGCGGGCGAAATTGGCGAGAATACCAATGAGCCGGGGTGGCTCGAGCAGGGTTACACCGACTTCCTCGTCGAGCTCGCACCGAACGGCATCGAGGCAGGTCTGTCCGTGCTCGACGCCGCCACCGGGCAGCATCCAGCCGGGAACATAAGTGTGCTTGACCAGAAGCACGCGTCCGGCGTCGTCCACCAGCATCACCCGAATGCCTAAGGTCGCGCCGCGCCGCAGCCGATGAAGGGGGTGGAGCACTGTACGGGCAAGAAGACGCGCGAGCGGGCCCGGAAGAGATGACACGCTGTACCTCGCAAATCAGAAGCAGATCCTGCGTCCATGCAACCCAGCTATGCAAGCACACAAATCTGCTTGCGTGCGCGGAGCCCGCACAGCGAGACTGCACCGCAGAGACGCCACGGCTTCCTACCGCCATCGGGCGAATGGAAGGTTAGCCTGCGGGCTCATTTGTGGCCATTCCAGCGGATGCGGCTGCACGGAACAAAGACAAGCAAGAAGGTCAGCACAGCCTGAAGGTAGTCCGATACTTATGACCGCATCCTCAACAGCCAGCAATGACGTCGCTCGGCCAGTCTGGCTTGCTTTTGCTCCGTTCATCTTCCTCCTGCTCTGGTCCGGGGGGTTTCCAGCGATGAAGATCGGCATCGAATATGCCGATCCGTTCATGCTGCTCTTCCTGCGCTATGTGCTGATCGTGGCAGTGCTGCTGCCGGTTTACGTGATCGCGCGGCCGCCCTTGCCCAGGACCGGCTGGCAGTGGTTCCACCTGGCCATCACCGGGTTCATGCTGCAGGTGATGTATTTCTCGCTGGCCTATTCCAGCGTCGCGTTCGGGCTTTCCGCGGGAGCGCTGGCGCTGATCCTCTCGATGCAGCCCATTCTGGTGGGCCTATTCGCGCCATGGTCGGCCGCGGAACGGGTCACGCTGATTCATTGGCTGGGGCTCGTCCTCGGGCTTGCGGGCGCGGCCCTGGTCATTCTGTCGCGCTCCAGTGTCGAGGCCAATTCAACGGTGGGCATCGCCTGCGCATTCGGTGCCCTGTTGGCCATGACTGCGACCACGCTTTACGAGAAGCGATTCGGCTCCAAGCAGCACCTGATCACAGCCAATCTCGTGCAATGTGCGGTGGGCGTGGTCGGCATGGCGCCTATCGCCTGGTTTCTGGGCGATCTGCATGTGGAATGGACGATACCGCTTGCGGCCGTGCTCGCCTATCTGGTGATCGGCAATTCCATCATCGCCATATCGCTGCTGCTCATGCTGGTGCGCCGCGGCGAGGCCTCCAAGGTTTCCGCCCTCTTCTTCCTCGTGCCGCCGGTCGCCGCGGTCCTCTCATGGATGATCCTATCCGAAACCATGCCGCTGATCGCCTGGATCGGCATGGGTGTGGCCGCAGTGGGGGTGGCCATGGTCAGCAACCCCCGCGCGCGGGCGCCCAAGGCGATCGAACCGGCAGTTTAGGCGCGCCGCCATCTCACTGGGGAACGGCATCCCGATAGGCGGAGGTGCGGGCCGTGCCAACCTTCGCCGCGATCCGGCGCACCACTTCGGCCTGGCGCTTCAGCTCCGCATCCGGCATGCCGGGATAACATGGCAGCACAATGAGGTCGGAGAGGGCCTGCGCGGCGATGCTCGGCTCGAGCTCCGGCCGGTCCTCCGGTGCGGAAACGGCCTGGGAGCGCGGTAGATTGGCGCCGTCGAAACCTTCAGCCCGCAGCTCCTCAATGAAGGCGCGAGGGTTGTCGACGAGAATGGGGAAGACCCAGTAATCGCAATAAGCATTGGCCTGGCCGGGCATCACCACGGCATCGCCGAGATATTTGCGCAGGCGCTCGCCGCAGTCGGCGCGCTCCTTCAAGACGTCGTCCTTGAATGTTCTGATGCGCCGGTCCATCAGTGCGAGCATTGCATAGGACGGCTGGTATTCCAGGTTGTTCTTCTTCTTCAAGTTGGCGACATTACGCACCCGCTCACTGACCGCGTCCTCGTAGTCTTGGCCGCGAGCATGGAAGAAGCGATAGATCAGGCCCATGATGGTGCGAGAGGTGATCACTTTCAGGCCCGCGAACTGGGCCACACGCTTCAGCTGCGCTTTTTCCGGCTGGACGGGCCAGCCCGCCTGAATCTGGCGCATGCGTCGCGCCAGAGCCGGATCCCGCACCGATATCAGCGCGCCGCCCAAGGCGGTGGCGGTTTTCAACGGGCCAAAGGAGAACATGGAAACATCCGCCTTGGGATGACCGGGATAGTTCTGGCCGGCGAAGGCCTGGGCACAGTCCTCAACGATCAGGAGGCCCTGTTCCCTGGCAAGATCGAAGATCGGATCAAGATCAAGATGGGTGCCAAAGAGATGCGCCACAACCAGCACCTTCGAGCGGGGCGTTATCGCCCGCCGCAAGCGCTCGAGGGATGGGCCCATATGAGCGATATCAAGGTCGATCGGAACGGCTACGAGATCGTGCCAATCCACTATCCGCACCATGCCGCGCACATTCAGCGCGGAAAAGAGGATCTCATCACCCGGCTTCAGGTCGAGCGCGCTCAAGAGGAGATGAAAGCCAGAGCGCACAGAATAGGCCGCCATGACTTCACGACCGTTAGACCAGTAGCTCTCGACTTCCTGCGCCTTACGGTCCCGATTGGCGGGAAGGAGGCCATAAGATGCACCTGCCAGGAGGTCGCGCCAGCCAATCTTTAGTTGAGTTCGCGCCCACATATGTTAGTGAACCCCATATAATGCGCACAAAGATTGAACATTGTGCGACAATGCGGGAGTGACAGATACATCCTCGCGGCGCGTAATGACAGACATTCCGTGCGCGACGAGCCAGGGTCGAGTGAGATGTCCAGTATCAGCGAAGATTCCCATATTGGCGTCGTTGCCTGGTTGAAGCAGAAACGGCGCAGATACGTCAAGCAGACCGGCAAGCGGTTTATCCGCGGCCTGGCTGATTTCCTGGCGCAGCAGTCGCTGGTCGGCGACAAACCGGTCATGGACAGTCGCGATTTTCCCTTCCTGGAAAAGTTCACCCAGAACTGGGAGACCATTCGCGACGAGATCGCCGAGGTGCTCAAACACCGGGAAGCCGTGCCAACCTTCCAGGAAGTCTCGCCCGATCAGAAGCGAATCGCCAAAGGCAATAACTGGCGCACGTTCATCCTGTTCGGCTTCGGCGAGAAACTGCCGAAGAACTGTGCCAAGACGCCCGTCACAACGCGCTTGCTGGAGCAGGTCCCCAATCTTCAGACCGCCTGGTTCTCCATCCTCGCCCCGGGCTATCACATTCCGGCGCATCGCGGCGTTTCGAAAGGCATTCTCCGGGCCCATCTCGGCCTTATCGTGCCAAAGGACGCCGAACGGTGCCGACTGCGGGTCGCCGATCAGATCTGCGTGTGGCGCGAGGGCGAGATCTTCGTCTTCGACGATACCTATGAGCATGAGGTCTGGAACGATACCGAAGACGAGCGCGTCATTCTCCTGTTCGATTTCGACCGGCCCATGCGCTTCTGGGGACGGCTGGTGAATTCGAGCTTCGTGAAGCTGCTCAAGCTCACGGCCTATTACCAAGAGCCAAAAAAGAACATGCAGAGTTTCGAGGACCGGTTCGAGGCGGCGACCCGTCGCGCTGACGCAAATCTCGAGAAATTAAGCGACGAAGCGCAAAGCTGATCGCGACGCCACATGCCGCGTTGACTTAGCCTCGCCTTTCGTGGCTGGATGCGCCGCGAAAATGCTAAATGTTCTTAAGATCTTCATCACGGCACGCGGCACCAGACCCTTTCTGGTGCTGTTTTGCCTTGTGCTCGCCGGCCTGTCGGAGGCAGTCAGCCTCGGCACGCTGCTGCCCACCATTTCGCAAATCGGCGGCCATGCGGATAGCAGCACATCCACCCTCAATCGGATGGTCTCCGAGGGCCTCGGGCTGCTAGGGATTGCACCAACCCTTGGCAATCTGGTCACGATCGTCTCGGCCGCCTTAATCCTGAAGGCGGTCTTATCCTTCGCGGCGCTTTCCTATGCCGGCATTTCGGTTGCGGATGTGTCGGCCAATATCAGAGCGCAGCTGCTCGAGCAGCTGATGGCGGTCAAATGGGGCTATTTCGTTGACCAGAGGGTCGGCCGTATCGCCAATGCCATCAGCAATGACGCGACCCGATCAGGGGATGCCTATTTCACCGCGGCGCGCTTCGTCTCGCTTCTGGCACAGGGGATCGTCTATCTCGCCGTTGCCGTGCTGATCTCCTGGAAGCTCGCGCTCACCGGCATCGCCGTCGGCATGGGACTGATCCTGTCACTGAACGTGCTCGTGCGGGTGTCGCGCCGCGCCGGACGCCGCCAAACCGACCGCACCTCCGAGCTCGTGACCTATGTCTCGGATGCCTTCAACAATATCAAGCCGCTCAAGAGCATGAACCGGCAAGCGCCGTTTGCTGCCCTGTTCGCCCGCAAAATCAAGAGCCTGCGAAAAGCCTTGGTGAAGAAGGTGCTCGCCAAGCAAGGCCTTACCTATGGTGAGGAGGTGCTGATCGCGATCATGCTCGGCGCAAGCGTCTATCTCGCGGCCGATGTCTGGGCGGTGCCGCTGCCAGAGCTGGTGGTGATGGGCATCCTGTTCTACCAGGTGGTGTCGATCACCGGCAAAATTCAGCAGAACTACCAGACCGCGGTGGAGCTTGAGAGCGCCTATTGGCGTGTGACGGAGCTCATCGAGGAGACTGCCGCTCAGCGCGAGCCCGACCGGGGTGTGCTGCAGCCGACACTGGAGAAAGGAATCGTCTTCGAGAATGTTTCCTTCGCCTATAAGGACCGGCTCGTCTCGCATCAGGTCAATCTCACCATTCCCGCTGGCGAAATCACGGTTTTGCAGGGACCATCGGGTGCGGGAAAGACCACCATCATCGATCTGCTTATCGGTCTTTACCAGCCCAAGCAGGGCCGGATCCTGATCGACGGGGTGCCGATCGAGGAGGTGAAGCTCTCGGCCTGGCGCGGCATGATCGGCTATGTCCCACAAGAGATCAGCCTGCTGCATGGAACGATCGCGGACAATATCGCTTTGGGCGACACCACGATCACGCGCGAGGATATCCATCTCGCCCTCCAGAAGGCGGATGCGCTGGAATTCGTGAAGGAGCTGCCCGACGGCATCGATACGTTGGTGGGCGAGCGCGGAACCAAGCTGTCGGGCGGGCAAAGGCAGCGCATCGCCCTCGCGCGGGCTCTGGTGGGCGATCCCAAGCTTTTGATCCTCGACGAGGTGACCAGCGCGCTCGATCCGGAAACCGAGCTGGAGATCTGCCGAAACATTCAAATGCTCGGCGGCTCCTATACGATCATTGCGATCACGCATCGTCCGGCCTGGACAGCCATTGCCACGCGGCTCTATCAGGTCGCCGGCGGGAAGGTCATGCCGATCGGCATCGCAGAGGATGCAGCCTTGCGTGCTTGACGCGACCGCAACAGCTCCGGCCCATTCCAGGTCCATGGTCGAGATCCGCACCGTCGCCTCGTCTCGCGATCTCAAGCTGTTTATCGAGATCCCCAAGCTGATCCAGGGTGGTGATCCGCACTGGATCGCACCGCTGCCTTTCGAGCGGCGTGAGGTTTTAACGCGGGGTAAGAACCCGTATTTCGAACATGCGGAAGCTGCCTTGTTCCTGGCGTTCAGGAATGGTGTACCGGTCGGGCGCATCTCGGCACAGGTCGACCAATTGCATCGGCAGCGTCATCCAGGCCATGCCGGCCAATTCGGGTTCATCGAGGCAGTCGATGACGGCCAGGTGTTCAAAAGCCTGTTCGATGCGGCGGAGATGTGGCTCAGGGCCAGGGATAGCCGGATCGCCCAGGGACCGTTCAGCTTTTCGATCAATGAGGAAACCGGATTGCTGATCGATGGCTTCGATACGAGTCCACGGGTCATGATGGGGCATAATCCGCCCTATTATGCGGGGCATATCGAAGCGCTCGGCTATCGAAAGGCGAAGGACGTCATCGCCTATGACTATGACGCGCGCCTTGCGATGCCGCGGTCGATGGAACTCCTGCTCGACAAGGTCCGCAGATCCGGCGACTTGACAGTGCGGCCGCTCTCCAAGAAGCGCCTGTTTCAGGATCTCGATGTCATCATCGATATTTTCAACGACGCCTGGCGGGACAATTGGGGTTTCGTGCCGATGACGCCCGCCGAGATCCGCAATATGGGCAATCAGCTGAAGTTCCTGGTGAAAGAGGGCTATATCGCCATCGCCGAATATCGCGGCAATCCGGCCGCGATGGCCGTCAGCCTGCCCGATGTCAATGGCTGGCTGAAAGGGCTCGACGGCAGGCTTCTGCCCTTCGGATGGACGAAGCTTGCTACGCGCGCCCTCAAGGCTCCCGAGGCCGTCCGCATGCCGCTGATGGGGGTGCGCAAGGAATATCAATCGTCCGCAGTTGGATCGGCGTTGGCGCTTGCGGTGATCGATGCGGTTCGGCGCTATCACACGGAGCGGGGAACCTATCGCGCCGAGCTGTCCTGGATCCTCGAAGATAACGTGGCGATGCGCCGGATGATCGAGCTGCTCGGCGGCAAGCCCTATAAGACGTACCGGATCTATGAACGCAATCTCTAGGGGCTCCGGCACTGAGAACCCAAGGCTTTCACCCTACAACGTCCTGGTGCTTGCTGCCGGGCGGGGTGCGAATGATCCCATGGCGAAAGCGTTCGCGGTGAGCCATAAATGCGCGATCCCGGTCGGCGGGGTGCCAATGCTGGTCCGGGTCCTCGCCGCGCTGAGCCACAGCCGTCTTGCCGGAAACATCGCCGTCTCGATCGACCGGGCCGATATCGGCCAGTCGCTCGCCGCTGAAGCAGGTGTTCCCGCGCGGATCATTCCGGCAAGCCAGAGCGCGCCGCGATCAATCATCGATGCGATCGAGCGGCAGGGCGTCAGATTGCCGCTGCTCATCACCACCGCGGATCATGCATTGCTCGACCAGGCGATGCTCGACCATTTCATCCGAGCCTCGCAAGCATCAGGGGCTGATCTGACCGCCGGGCTTGCGACCGCTGAAACAATCCTGGCGGCTTATCCCTCCTCGCAGCGCACATTCCTCCGCTTTGCCGGCGACCGGGTATCGGGCTGCAATCTGTTCGCGGTCAATCGTGAGGCCGGCCTCAAGGCCATCGCGTTCTGGGACAGGCTCGATCAGCTCCGCAAGAAGCCCTTCCGTCTGGTGGGAGCGTTCGGGATCCGCCCGCTCCTACTCTATGGGCTGGGACGCCTCAGTCTCGCGCGTGCCTTCCAAGAGGCCTCGCGCAAGCTGGAGCTCGAGGCGCAGCCGATCCTCATGCCCTTCGCAGAGGCGGCGATCGATGTGGACAAGCCAGCAGACAAGGAACTGGTGGAGAGCATCCTGGCCAGCCGCAGGGCAGCAGCCGCAGGGCTGCCGGAACTACCAGCCGGCCACTAGCTTGCGGGCCTGATCGAGATCGGCGGGGAAATCAACCTCGCACCATTGCACATCCGAGACCGGCACGGTTCTCACATCCGTCTGTCTGGCAAGAGTGCCGATGGCGGACGGGAACCATTGCTTGAGGGATGCGGGTTCGCGCATGGCCCGTTCGAGCACCCGGCGATAGAGCGCGCCCCCCTCGCCCCGGAAGATGTAAAAGCCGATGGCCTCAGCGTGCACCTTGTCGGTCGGCAGTGTCTTGCCGATGTCGCGAAGGCGCTCGCCTTCGAGCACCACCTTCATGTCGTCCGCGTCGTAGCTGTTCTTGTAGTTCACAGCGACCGTGACGGGATGGGGGGGCGCGGCAAGCAGCCGCTCGACCATATCGGCCGCGAAGACGTTGTCGCCATTGACCTGGATGAACTCACCATCCATCTCGGCCCGGGCCATCCAGCAGCTGGCGAGATTATCGGCAACGGAATAGAAAGGATTGAATACCGTCCTAATGGAGACAGAAAGGCTGTCGGCGATCTCGCTCAAAGCCTGTTCCATCTTTGCGACAGCATAGCCGGTTATGACAACGAATTCTCTGACGCCACACGAGACGAAGGCCTCGATCTGCCTTGCAATCAGCCGCTTGCCGCCAATATCGAGCAGGGCCTTCGGAATGTCCTCGGTGAGCGGCAGGAGCCGACTGCCCTGGCCTGCGCCAAGGATGAGAACTTTCACTGGGCTGCCTTTCTGATAGAACCACCGGAGAGTCGGCACCTGAGATCGCATCGCATTGCCGACCTGTCAACGCCGTTCAGCCGGTTTAATTGTGTTAAATGTTCACCCTGGCTCACTTCTCAGACCCACATCTGGCTCCCCTGAAGCCGCCACGGCTCAAGGATCTCGCGACCAAGCGCTTCTACGGATATCAATCCTGGATGCGGCGCCGGCGCTTCATTCACCGGCGCGAGATCGTCGACCTCATGGTGGAGGACATCGCGCGAGCGCAGGTCGATCACATCGCGGTAACCGGAGATCTCGTCAATATTTCGACCCGATCGGAGTTCAAGGCCGCTACGCGATGGCTCGAGACGGTAGGACCGCCCGACAAGGTGACGGTGGTGCCTGGTAATCACGATGCCTATGTTCCGGTTGCATGGGAAAAGGGTCTCGGGCTGTGGCAGCCCTATTTCACCGGGGACATGCATGTGGGCAAGGGCACGGGAGATGATCCCTTCCCCTTCGTGAGGACCCGGCGCAACATCGCCATTATCGGGGTCTCCACCGCTGTGCCGACGCCGATCCTGGTCGCATCGGGATTGGTTGGACCTAAACAGATCCACAGGCTGGGCGAATTGCTGCCGCTGCTCAAAGACCGTGGATTTTTCAGGGTGATCCTGATCCATCACCCGCCGTTGCCCGGCATGAATTCGCCGCGAAAGGCACTGGAAGATGCCCGCGCGTTTCGGGACGTGATCGAGCGGGAGGGTGCCGAGCTCGTCCTCCATGGCCATAATCACGAACACTCCCTGCGACAGGTGTTCTCGCGCAGCGGACCGGTCCAGGTGGTCGGGGTGCCCTCGGCCTCTGCGCTTGGCCGCTACGGGAAGCCGTCAGCCGCCTGGTACTGTTATCGCATTGCTCGCGCGAAGGGCGAGTGGCAATGTTCAGTTGCGGTGCGCAGCTTCGATGAGGCGAGTGGCCGGTTCCGCGAAACCGACAATTTTCAGCTCGATATGAACCCAGCCGCCGAGCAGCCTCGCGATCCCGTTCTGATCCCCGCGGGGTGACAGAATTGCTCGCGGTTTCCAAAAGCCACGGCTTGGCGAGGGATTGCAACACGAGTATGGTCCTTGTGGCTGAAGATCCGCTTAGGAGCACATTTTTGAACGGGTGCTGATCAGCAATGGACAGCAGCCGGCCGCCCAAGCTTCCGCCGCCGGCCTGCATCTTTTCCCAACCATGAAATAATCTGGACAAGTCGATTGAATACCACCATCGCCAAATTCGGATTTCCCGAGACCCTGATTGAGGACTACGAGCATTGGTGCGTGCTGTTGCGGCCGGCGCAAGCAACGCTCGGCTCCCTGGTGCTGGCCCATAAGGGCGAGGAGACGGCGTTTGGCGCTCTTTCGGTTGCCGCCTTCAGTGAACTGGCCGAGGTCAGCCGCGACATAGAGGCGAGCCTGAAGGCGTTCCGGACTTATGACCGGATCAATTATCTCATGCTGATGATGGTTGATCCCCATGTGCATTTTCACGTGCTGCCACGGTATCAGGCGGCGCAGAGCTTCGATGGCGTAGCATTCGAAGACAAGGGCTGGCCAGCCGTGCCCAATCTCGGCGCTGCGGTCACGCCGGATGCAACGTTGCGGCAAAAGCTGGTGAGCACGCTCAAGGCGTGCTGGACCAAAGGCCACAACTCTTGAGCTCAAGGACGCGAAGAAGGGGCAGCGCTGCTTTTCCCGGGCGCGGCAAGCTCGATAGAGCTTGCGGCAGTGGAAATGCAGATATGTGCCAAGGATCGCTTCTCCGATGCTGATTGGATCGCGCTATATTCTGCGACAGATCTCAACGCCGCTCATCGGTGCGATGGCGATCGGCCTGCTCGTGCTTCTGGCCGAGCGGTTGGTGCGGCTGCTCGATTTCACGCTGGGCAAGAAGAACTCCTTCGCCATCGTCTTCGAGATGCTGGCCTATCTGGTGCCGCATTATCTCGGCCTCGCGGTGCCGGCCGCGCTGTTTCTGGGGCTCCTGTTCGGGTTCAACAAGCTCTCGCGCAACAGCGAGCTTGATGCCTTTCTTGCCGCGGGGATCGGTCTGCACCAGCTCGTCCGACCGGTGCTGGTGCTGGCCGGTATCCTGATGCTGGCATCGCTTGTCATCTTCGGTTGGGCGCAGCCGCATGCGCGCTATGCCTATCGGGCCATATTGTTTTCTGTGAAGAACGTGGACGTGTTCTATCTCGCCGAGGAAGGCGTGTTCATGCAGGCAGGCCCGCGCACGTTCATCCTGGACGAACTCGAGCGCGGCACACGCAAGTTCCAGCATATTTTCCTATTCGACGAGAGGGGGCCGCGGGGAAGCGAAACCATCACGGCGCGCAGCGGGCAATTGGTGGAGGTGCCTGGTGAGATCAGGCCGGTCCTGCGGCTCGAAGACGGGCATCGCCTCCGGGTCGAGGGCTGGCCGGGGGTTGATCCGGCCAATCCCACCCCGAAGCAGGTGGTGGGCAATTTCGCGATCGGGGAAACACCCCTGGGCAGCACGGCGGACCGGCTGTTTAGAACGCGGGGCGAGGATGAGCGGGAGCTCACGCTGCCAGAGCTGATCAACCCGGCCACCCCCGTGCCCGCCGATTCCACGCCGGCGAAGATGCGGGCCGAGCTGCACAAGCGGCTCGTCAACATTCTGTCGCTGCCAATCCTGACCTTCCTGGCGGTGCCCTTCGCCTTGGGGCGCCGACGCGGGATGCGCGCCTACCGCTTTGGCGTCGCGCTCATCATCCTGATCGCCTATCACGAGATCATCGAGCAGGGCTCCGTCATCGTGCAGATTGGCAGCGCCTCGCCCTATATCGCCCTGTGGCTCCCCTTCCTCGCGCTCACGGCTTTTGCGGGCTATCGATATTATCAGGTCTGCTTCACCGTACCGTCGGAGTGGCTCGAGCCCGTCCTCGACCGGCTCAATGACTGGATCCGCCGCCGCTTCCGGCGCACCAAGCCATCGGAAGGGCGTAGCTGATGGGCACGCTCGCGAGAATGCTCACCCGGATGTTCGTGGTGCGCTTCTTGATGATCCTCCTGGGCGTCTCGCTGTTCGTGGTGACGCTCGATGTGATCACCTATGTGGATGACATCCTGTCGCTCAGCGGGGCGACCGCCTGGGCCGTGCCCTATTACGCATTGCTGCGGTTGCCGACCATCGCCTCGAGCTTCATCGGCATTTCGGCCCTACTCGCCACGTTGCTTCTCCTGATGGAGATCAGCAATTCCAATGAGCTCGTGGCGGTCTGGGGAACGGGTGTGTCGCAGATCCGGCTGATCGGCATGCTGACACCGATCGCGATCGCCATCGGCGCCCTCACCTTCGCGCTCAATAATTATGCGATCCCCGCCGCCGCGCCCACCCTGCATTCGTGGGGCATCGGCGATTACGGGGAAAAGAAACTCAAGGTTGGCGAGGGCGATCCGATCTGGATGCGCTCGGGCAATGACATTCTGCGGGCGGGCGCCAGCAATATCGATGCGACCGTCCTGCGCGATGTGATCATCTTCCGAAGGGACAGCAATGGCATTCTCCAGGAACAGCTCATGGCGAATACGGCCGAGCTGGTGGATGGCCGCTGGGAGCTCAAGGATGTCACAGTCTATTACCAGGAGAATTTGCCGCCCAACCGGCTCGATCGCATGATCTATAGCGGCGCGATGCGGCCGGCGGCCGCGGGCTCTCGTTCGGGGGACCCGGAGGAAATGTCGGCCACTGATCTCGAATATTTCATCGAGAATGCCGGATTCGGCATCAGACCAACTCAGGTTTACAAGACCTGGCTGATGAAACGGCTCACGGCGACCGTCACCGCGCTCCTGATGATCGCGCTCGCCGTGCCGCTGTCGGTGCGGTTCAAACGCGGCGGAGGGCTTGGGGTGATGTTCGTGGTCGGTGTCGGTCTCGGCTTTGCCTTTTTCATTGTGGACGGATTGGCCGTCACGCTCGGGGAGCTCGGCATGGTGCCACCGTGGATGGCAGCCTGGATGCCTCCGCTGATTTTTGCAGGAATTGCCGGCGCGATGATCAGCCGGGCCGAGGCGATCTGAGACGCGAGCCTTGTCCCTCGGCCGCGAAGAGTTGTATGGAAAGCAATCCGCCACATTGAGTAATGCAGCATCCGGCATGAGTCCATCAGCACGCCCGTCGCGCCAGGGTCAGATCCGACCGTCATCATCTGCCCGCGGCAGCCAGGCTGAGGGGATCGATCGGCGCGCCGAGCAGGGTCGAAAGCGGCCGGTCTTGTGCATTATGGGCGCGAGCAATGTCACCTTGTTCGGCCTGTCACCCGCTCAACGGCTCGTTCGCCAGTTTGCGCGGGTGGGCGTTACCCAAGTGATCAGCGAGCACGAGGCGGCCAACCATTCGGGGCCGGTCATCCTGGTGAGGGGCGATGCGGCGATCGACCAGCCGCTGGTTCAGTATCTTGCCGAGCATCCAGATTTCATTCTGACCCGAGACAGACAGGGTGCAACGCCGGTGGCCGCGCATGTGACCGGCGGGGTCCAGAATATTCGCCTCGTTCAGACAGCTCTCACCACCGCGAGCACTCAGCCGCCGCTGCCCGCCGGCATGCGCCATGGCTCCCCTGGGGAACTGGAGGTCACCTTCTGGTCGGCGTTGCGCAAGCGCGAGGTTCCCTATGCGCTCACCATCGATAGCACCAATGTCCGCGCTGTCGAATGGCGCATCTTCATGGGCACCTATAAGGGGGCGACGGATGTCGTCACCAAGCATCTCTGGCCGGTGCCCGCCTATTGGGTCACCCGGTGGATCGCACCCGTGGGGATTACGCCCAATATGGTGACCACCATCGGCGCTGCCATGGTGGTGGTCGCTTTCCTCCTGTTCCTCAAAGGGGCGTTCGCGGCGGGGCTGGTGGCCGCGTGGCTCATGACTTTTCTCGATACGGTCGATGGCAAGCTCGCGCGGGTGACACTCACCTCCAGCAAATGGGGGGATGTCTTCGACCACGGGATCGACCTCGTGCATCCGCCGTTCTGGTATATCGCGTGGGGCTTGGGCCTTGGCGCGGCGGGTCTTGCCTTACCATCCCCCATGCTCATGTGGACGCTGGTGCTGATCTTCGGCGGCTATGTCCTGCAGCGGGTCATGGAGGGCATTGCCATCAAGGCACTGGGCCTTGAGATCCATATCTGGCGGCCGATCGACACGCTGTTCCGTCAGATTACGGCACGGCGCAACCCCAATCTGGTGATCCTCACCGGCTCGGTGATCGCAGGCCGGCCCGATATCGGCCTTGTCACGGTTGCCGCCTGGACGATCATCTGCCTCGTGCTGCATGGGGTGCAACTGGCACAAGCGCTCACCGTAGCCCGCCGGAGCGGGCCGCTCGTCTCCTGGATGCGAAAGCCGGTCACAGCGCCATGACGATTGGGCTCATCGTCAATCCCGCCTCGGCCCGCCGTTCGGGCAAGGGATTGGCGCTGGCGCATCAGGTGGCGGGATACCGTCATGTCGAGACCCGCATTCTCGAGCAGTTCGCGAGCCTCCCCGACGTGCTGAAAGATCTCGCTGGTGCTGGCGTCGACACTCTGTTCATCAGCTCAGGCGATGGAACCGTGCAGGCCGTCCAGACGCTGCTGGGCGAGGCCTCTCCGTTTGCGCGCCCACCCCGCCTTGCGCTCCTTCCGCATGGCACCACCAACATGAATGCGGATGATGTGGGCTTCCGCATCCGCAAAATCGCCGAGATCGCCGAAATCATGGGTACGCCCGACCGGCTGGCCCGCTCCACGGATGTCAAGCGCCGGCATACGCTCAGGGTGGTCAATCCCGCCGGGCGAGGCCCCCAGCATGGCATGTTTCTCGGAGTGGGCGCGCTCGCCGAGGCTGCCCGGCAGACACAGACGCAGCTCAACCGGCGCGGTATTGGCGGACAGATTGCCCCCGCCATGACGCTCATGCGCTCGGTCGGCAAATTCCTGTTCTCAACACCCGCGCCCGATGATGTGACCCGCATCGACCGTGCTTATCCGATGGACGTATTCGCCGATGGCAGGCTGAAGACCTCGGGCGACCAGCTGCTGCTGCTGGTGACGACCTTGAGCAAGCTCGTGCTGCGCTCGCGGCCGTTCTGGGGCGGGGCTGGCGCACCACTCAGGGCGACGAGCATCTGTTATCCCCCGCCCCCGCTGATCCGCAGTATCGTGCCGCTGATGTATGCGTGGGAGGAGATGATCGCGCCGGCAGGTTGCGTCAGCTTCTGCGCCGACCTGATCGAGGTTGATCATTCCGGCCTGGTGCTCATCGATGGTGAGTTCTTCGATGCGCCAGCCGATGAGCCATTACGGATCGAGACCGGCATCGCGCTCGATTATCTCTGCGGTTAGGCGGGGCTCGCGTGCAGTCAACCGATCGTCAGCGCCTGTTGAGGCTCGTTGCAGACCGGCTGCAACGACAAGTGCCGGCACCTATAGAGGGGTTGGCGGAGGCTGCCCGGGCGCGACATTCGCCGGGGGTTGTTGCGGTGCTCGCCTATGGATCATGCCTGCGCGGCATCGATCCGCGAGAAACGCTGGCGGATCTCTATGTGCTGACGGAGACAACCGCCGCGGTCAGCCGCAATCCCCTCAGCCGGCTCGGGTGCAGGCTGCTGCCGCCGAATGTCTATTATCTCGAGGCGGATATGGGTGCGGAACGGTTCCGGGCCAAATATGCGGTCATGCCGATTGATCTGTTCGAGGCTTGGGTCGCGCCTTCGACGGATAATCCCTATTTCTGGGCGCGGTTTGCACAGCCGAGCGCCCTCGTGTGGATCAGGGACGACATTACGCGTCAGCGGGTCATCACAGCGATCGCGCAGGCGGTTGCCACCATGCTGGGCGAGGCAAGGCGGCTTGCGGGCGGTAATCAAAGCCAGGATCCGCTGAAGCTGTGGCAAGCCGTGCTGCGCGAGACCTATCAGACCGAGTTGCGTTCCGAGAGCGTCGACCGGGGCAATTCCATCGTTGCAGCCGATGCGGACTGGTACCGGGCGACCGCGGGAGCATTGCCAGCCCATGGTACGGACAGGGACAGGTCACCGGGCTCAATCGCGCGGAGCTGGGCCCACCGGCGGCGGCGCGGCAAGGTTCTTGCGGCGCTGCGGCTGATCAAGGCCGCCTTCACCTTCCAAGGCGGCGCCGACTATCTCGCCTGGAAGATCGAGCGCCATTCGAAGGTGAAGGTCGAGCTTACAGACTGGCAGCGCCGACACCCGCTGATCGCTGCCATCACCCTGATGCCACGGCTCTATAAGCGAGGCGGCTTCCGCTAGTCAGGCATCTGCTGCCGCAAGACGCGGCTCAGCAACCACCTCACGGAACAGGGCGATGATGCGGTCGATATCCTCATCGGTGTGAGCGGCCGAGACGGAGCATCTGAGCAGGCAGACCTTGCCCGGGGTTCCCGGCGGCAGGGCGATGTTCACATATACGCCCGCCTGCAGCAGCGCATGCCACATGGCGATGGTCGAGGGCTCATCAGGCCCGCGCACCGCGATGACCGGGCTTGGCACGGCGCAACCCAGCTCAAGCCCCAGCTCGCTGAAACCTTGGTGCAGCCGCGCGGAGTTGCGGCGCAGTCGGGCCCGCCGCTCAGGTTCTGCCCTGAGCTTGCGGACCGCCGCCGTGGCGGTGGCAACGCTCGAGGGGGAGGATGAGGCGGTAAACATATAGGGACGCGAGGCATAGCGGATCACGTCGAACATGGGGTGATCGCCTGCCCCAAAGCCGCCAATCGCGCCCACGCTCTTCGAGAAGGTGCCGACCACGAAATCGACCTCGCTCTCAAGGCCGGCCTCTTCCTGGAGGCCACGGCCGTTCTCGCCGAGCACGCCAAAGGAATGGGCCTCATCGACCATGAGAGCAAAGCCATGGCGGCGCTTCACCTCGACGAATTCCTCGAGTGGCGCACGATCGCCGAGCATGGAGTAGATGCCTTCGAGCACGACCAGGCGGCCACCTCTTTCCTCGCCGGAATTGGCAAGCCGCGTCAGCCGGCGGTCGAGATCCTCGGCATCATTGTGCCGGAAGCGGACCAGCCGCGCGCCCGACAGCGTACAGCCATCGTAAATCGAGGAATGGCTGTCGGCATCGAGGAACACCGTGTCGTTGGGACCGGCAAGCCCCGCGATCATGCCGAGATTGGCCTGGTAGCCGGTGGTGAAGGCGATGCAATGCTTGCGATTGAGGAACCGGGCAAGCTCGTCTTCCAGCTCACGATGAATGGAATAGGTGCCATTGGCGATGCGCGAGCCGGTGGTGCCGGTGCCAAAATCCTCCAGCGCCTGCTTGCCCGCCTCGATGCAATCGGCATCGAAGGTGATGCCCATGTAATTGTTGGTGCCGGCCAGGATGGTCTCGCGTCCGGCGATGATGGCGCGGGTCGGCGAGAGCATCCGCTCCATGGGCAGACCGACGGCATCCCTGCCGCCGGTCGCTGCCATCATTTGCGCGTGCCGGCCGGCAATGTCGCGGTATTTGTCGAACAGATCTACCATGCTCACTGTCCCTGGCCGAGGCGCTGCTGAACGACATTGGCAAGCTCCGCCATGGTGCGGATCTCAGCCAGAAGGTTCAGGGGAATGTCGATGTCGAAGCGATCCTCGATTTCCATCACGAAATCCATGACAGCGACCGAGTCGATGTTGAGATCGGTCGCGATGTCGGTCTCCGGCGTTATGGCCACGCCCTTGGTGTTGAAAGGTGCGATCAGCTGGCAGAGCTCTTCGAAGATCTGCTCTTTCGTCTCGCCCATTACTGCTACCTCCATGACGCAACCCGCTCGCTTCACGCGCTGCCTTCTAGCCTAGGCGGGGGCTGCGGACAACCAGCCGGCCTGATGATACCAATCCAACGTCTCGGCAAAGCCTTGGGTGAAGGGCACTTGCGGATGCCAGCCGGTCAGATCCGACAAGCGATTGGTCCTGCACACCCAATCCGGGTGATAAAGCTCGGCGACCTTGCCCGGGCTCAGCATGGGCGGCTTGCCGGACAGGCGCGACCAGAGCATGCTGGCCGCCGCTGCTGCCGCCATGACCATGCGTGGAAGGAAGATGCAGCGCCCATTCCCCTGCCCCGTCGCCCGCTTCAGCTCCTGCCAGTCATAGCCACCGGGCTTGCCGTCGTCGATCTCGCAGACCTCGCGGTCAACCGCGGTGTTGCCAATCACGTGAGAGATGGCCGAGACCACATCACGGACATGGATCAAAGACACTCTACCCGTCCGACAGGCAGGGATCATCGAATGACGGCGCGCGAGCTGCTCCACCAGGGGCAAGGTCGCCCGATCGCCCGGACCATAGACGGCCGGGGGTCGCAACACCACCCAGGACAAAGAACTGCCTGCGGATGCCAAGGCCTCCTCCCCGCCCCGCTTGCTCCAGGCATAATCCGACAAGGCCGGCTCACGTGCGGCAAGGGATGACAAAAGGATCATGCGTCGCACGCCAGAGACGATCGCCGCGTCAACCAGCCGAGCGGTCCCCTCGATATTGACGGTCGCAAAAGCGCTGCGATGGCGGGCCGCCAGAAGGCCGGCACAGTGCACGACCAGGTCGGCACCATCGCACAGCTCGCGCAGAGATCGGGGATCGCCGAGGTCGCCTTGTATGACGTTGAGCTCACCAGTGCCTTGCTGCGCGCGGGGAAGGACCATACGCCCCGGATTGCGGATCAGAAGCCGTAAAGAATGACCCCGCTCAAGCAGATGGGGAATGAGATGCCCGCCCACGAAGCCACTGCCACCGGTGACAGCGAGGGTCAAAGGCCGCAGCGGCTGCTCGATGCCCTGTCCTCGATCTGTCGCTGTGGTGTGTCTCTGCTCGAGCATCCGGATTTCCCCGAAACCGGTGCTCACGCCTCCGGCGAGATGCCCTATGCTCCGGAATGAAGTCTATTCTGCGGCGATCGCGTGCGCCTGATCCTCGTCCACGGCATCGGCTTTCGCTGCGATCTTCGTCACGTCGAACAGCTCGCCAGACAGATATTTGCGCTTGGCACCGGCGCGAGACAACTTGCCCGACGATGTGAAAGGCAGGCTGCGCGGTGCGACGAGGACGATGGTGCACTCGGTGCCCGCAACCTGCCGGGCAACCGCCTCGGCGCGGCGGCGCAGATCCTCGCGGCCCTCCGCATCATGGAGGCGGCACTGAACCAAGACGACGATCTCATCCTCACCGTTCACGCCTTCCACGGCGAAGGCCGCGACATCATCGCCCCGCAGACCATTGATCTGCTCGACGGCCCATTCGATATCCTGCGGCCAGATGTTGCGGCCGTTATGCAGGATCAGATCCTTGCTGCGGCCGGTGATGACAATCTGGCCATTCAGCCAATAGCCCATATCACCGGTGGAAAGCCAGCCAGCCTCATCCATCACGGCAGCCGTGGCGGCAGAATTGCGGAAATAGCCGCTCATCAGGCTGTCGCCGCGAACCCAGATATGGCCAATCTCGCGCTCGGCAAGGACGCATCCGAATTCGTCACGCAGCTCGACCTGGTAGCCGGGCAGCGGCCGGCCGCAGGCCACGAAGCTGCGGCTCTGGCGGTCATCTCCCGCAAGGGCTGCAGCCGGCACAGCCCGGCGCGACTGCTCGTAATGAGCAACGTCGATCGTATCGACCAGGATCGGGTCATCGACTTCGGATATGGCAATGGCGAGGGTCGTCTCGGCCATGCCGTAGCAGGGCATGAAGGCGTGCGCATCAAAGCCCGCGACCCTCAGCTTGGTTGCGAAGAACTCCAAGACATCCGGCCGGACCATATCACCGCCGATACCGGCAATCCGCCAACTCGACAGATCAAGCTCATCGGCCTGCCCATTGATGCGGCGCGCCGCAAGGTCGTAGCCGAAGCTCGGGCTGAAGGCGATGGTGCAGCGGTTCTCCGACATGAGCTGCAGCCAGAGAGCCGGCCGACGGGCAAAGGACGGGGTCGCGAGATAATCGACCGTCACCTGGCCCATCAGCGGTGTCAGGCAAAAGCCGACCAGGCCCATGTCGTGGTAAAGCGGCAGCCAGCAGAAAGCCCGATCGGACGGCCTGATCTTCATGCCATTCACGAGGGTGGTGCGGCCATTGGCGCAGATCGCGGCCTGGCTGATCAGCACGCCCTTGGGATCGGAGGTCGAGCCCGATGAATATTGGATATAGGCATCCTCGTGCGCCTCGAACGGACGCAGCTCCGCATCGGATGCGGGAAGAGAGGCAAGCTCCGCATGCGTGAGCACGAGGCCAGTGCCGCTCTTTTCCGCCGCTGCAGCCAGGAATTCCCGCAGCTCGGCGGGCCCCACCGCCACGGATGCCGAGGCGGCGCGAAGCATGCCCGCCACGCGCTCCACATAAGCGTCACGGCCGCCAATATACATGGTGTAGGGCATTGGGCAGGGAATAAGCCCTGCATATTGGCAACCGAAGAACAGCTCCATGAATTCCGGGCCAGTCTCTGCCACCACGGCCACCCGGTCGCCACGGGACAGGCCAAGCGAGACCAACCGCCGGGCTGTCATCCGAGCACGCTCGCGCAGAGCAGCGTAAGGCATGGCCAGCTCAAGACGGCCGCGCGGCGAATAGAAGTTGAACCCGGTGATGCCACGGGCGGCATAGTCGAGCGCCGCTGTCAGCGTTGCGAAATCGCCCTGCCGCTGAGGCAGATCATGATTCGACCGCGGTGTCGGCTTCAGCAGGTCACGGAGTTCCGATACACCGTTCCCGTCAGCCACATTTCCCCCGTCGACAGTCGCATGCTCGGCAATTTTCAGCACGTTTTCCCGCTCGCTTTCCACCGAAGAGCAGGCGCTCTCCGGTACCTCACTTCCCGTCTCGTCTTGCCCCGCTCCCTGTTACGAACGTGCAGCAAACACGCCGGACTTACCGACACTCACACGTCCGAACAGGTTTCCGAACAATTGCTCGAAAAGGCGTAATGGACTGTTAAGGACCCCCCGCTCGTGGGCCATGCAATAGGTACCAAGGAGCAGATTCTTCACCAAATCAAAAGGTGTTTCAGAATGTTACGATTTCGCTAAGGTGCGGAACGCGTTCCTGCATAACTGCTCAAAGCCGCAGAAAACCAAGGATAAGGCCGGCCGTGAGCAGCAGGATGACCCCGAAAATCAGGCCACCGAACCAAGCGGCAGCCAGGGTTAGGGCATTATATCCCTTAATGTTTATGACAGGTTCGGGGCGGGGCACGAGCTGGCGCTCGCGCTCAACGATTCTGTGCGCCATATATTGTGTGATCTGCTCGATGATTTCGGCGCGGTCGCGGGTCTCAAGCAGAACCTCCCGGGTGTCCTGGCCCTCCCGCAGGAAGCGATAGGTGCGGGGGTCGGGATCCATCACGACATAGCTGGTGGCGTCCACCCAGAGGCGGGGCGGCTCGCCTTGAGTGAGCGCAAGATCGAACAAGGCCGCCGCAGGCTCGGATCCCGCTGCGATTTCAGCCAGCTCCGCCTGAAGCGTCGCCAGACGCAGATGCTTAGCATCGCGTATGTCGAAGATCGCGTTCAAATGGTCAGCCTGCGCCAGCCGCGCGTGGCGTATTGCTGTATCCAGACGGTCTCCGGGCCGCGCCGGATCAATCCCCCTCATTGGTCACGCTCCACTCGTCCCACCCGGGAAACGGCAACGCCATCTAACACCCGGAGCAGGCTGTTGGCGAGTCATGGCGCCGTGCCGGCGATGAGCCCGACCGACCGGCCAAAAGTCCAAATCCGCCCTTCCGCACATCGGTCAAAGGGGGGAGATCGGAACATATTGGCGGGCGAACCTCCCACTGCCGATGTCTCCCCGGAAGACCTCATCTTCCCGTCGGACAGGTCAGGCCGCCAAACAACACCTCCAGATACAGAATGTCAGTACTCTGACATAAGTCAAGATCTGGAGTCGGATCTTTCTTTTCCACACGCAGTTCGACTTCAGCGCAATGCTTAAAATAACATGTAGAATTTTACTCAATTTTTCGCAAAAACTGCCACCCGACACACATTGCAGCACCGGAGATCGTGACGTGGCAAGACTGTCTACGCCTGCTGCTCTATATTTGCTTGCAACAGAACTTCTGCAGAAGAAGGCCGCAATTTCGGTGGCCGTCAGTTTCTTGCTTGAAGCATCGATTGTTGCAGAGGCGGGCGAATATTATGCGCTGAGCGGCGCGGGGGCGAGCAATACGGGGCTGTTCGCCTATCAAGGGGTCATCGCCCTTCCCTTCGGCACATTCGACGAGACAGGCCCGATCATTCGTGGCTGGGCGAAAACATTTGCGTTCGACTACAAGACGGACCTCATCGATCCCAATGTGGTGGCGCCACCCATCAAGGGTGTCATCATCAATGCGCAGGCCTATGCGCTCGAGATCGAGAGCGGCTATCAGGTCGGCTCGGAATTGGGGCGGCTTGCGCTGTTCATCGGCGCCTCCTACCGCCGTTACAGCCTTTCGCCCGATGATCCACGCTCACCTCTGGCCGGGGATCATTACGATCTCAAGGTGGCGGCCGATGGAGCGATAGGATCGCCCCTGGGCGGATGGGGGATGGGGTTCAACGGCAGCTATGTCACGGGCGTTGAGGAGTACTGGGCGCAATTCAGGCCCCGCTACCGGTGGCCTTCGGGGCTCGAGGCCGGTGCCGATCTCGCGGCTTTCGGGGGCAGAGATTACAATTACGGCCGCGCCGGCCTGTTTCTCAGCGGGCTTGACCTGAGCCGATGGGGGGCCGAAGCCACCTATCTCGGTGCGGAGGCTGGCGGACAGATGGATATCGAGCTTCGCGAACCGGAAGCTTATGGCGCTGTCCACGTCAATTTCCGATTTTGAGCCGCCAAGCACACCCTGTTCTGGGAGGACCGGCTCAAGCGGGCGGTCGGAAGCTCACCTTCGCGACAATGCTTATGCATCGGGTCGCCGCGCAGGTCATCAGCCGGTCGACCGTGCGTCCCAGGCAACGGCCGGCATCAAGCCGGCATCAACGAGACTCCGGGAGCCGCGATAGCGGCCGGAGCCGTGATGGAACAGGGTGAGCTCCGGATCTTGCTCTATCACTTCGCGATACCGGCGATATTCCAGCGATCCGTTCCAGTGCTCGCCATGGTCAATCGCGGCGAGCGCACGCTGATGGAAGTCTTCGATAAACTTGAAGTGCAGGAGACAGCCGCGCGTGGGGAGAAAGTTGCGCTCATAGGGAAAGGCAATGTGCGGATCAAGATAAAGGGCATTCGCGTCCCAGCGCATGAAGGGCGTTTTCGCGAGCTTGCCTTGAAAGGGTCGGTCCGGTGTGGAAAAGGTCCGCAGGCGCGGCCCGCCGCGATAGTAGATAAACCGCTGCCGGGCATCTGGGCTCTGACCTTCGGTTTCATCAGCCGAATAGTCGGTGTCAAAGAAGGGGCAAGCATCGATCATCGAAGCGCCTGGCAAAAGATGCGTCTTGGCGATCGGCAAGGGCCCGTACATGTCCAGCATCATGGCTGGCAGGGCCAGGCGTCCATGGCTCCTCAACCAATTTGCGAGCTCGGCAAGCGTGTGCTGCTCACAGCCATCATAGACCAGCAGCTCGTCGATATCCGCCACGACATACCAGCGTCCAAACCCTGAGCGCCCTATGGCGGCCATGACCCAATCCATGCCGAACATCGAGCCGGCATAACTGCCATCGGCCCGAAGCAGCTCGACATCCGCGGCCTCAAGAGCAATATCGCGGCTGGCGTCCTTCGAACCATTGTCGATCAGGATGAAGCGAGCCGCCCCAAGGCCGCGGTAGTGACGGAGGAAATCCGGCAAGCGAAGCGCCTCATCGCGCATGCAGGCCACAACGGTTACCGCGTCGGCAGCAATGGCGGGCAAGGTTCTGATGGGGCTCAGCTCGGCTGCCGCGCGGCGAATGGCAAGGCGCCGACTCGCAACGCGAAGTGCCGTGCCGCCGGCGCTGTTGCGAAACCTGCGTTTCATGCGCTTGTTGAAAGCGCGCATGTCATTCAACGAGGCCGCAAGCTGGTCCCGCCACTCACTCACGACGTGAGATATGATCATGCGCGTCCCTTCCGATAGACGCAATCATTGCGTGTCGAAATCGATAGGTCAACAGGACCGGGAGAGGTGTGGCACTCCCCCTCAGCTGCCCTGTTCGCGCGGAAGATTGAGCCTGATGTGAAGCTCCCGAAGCTGCTTGGCGGTGACGTCGGAGGGCGCGCCCATCAACAGGTCTTCGCCCTTCTGGTTCATGGGGAAGGCAACGACCTCGCGCAAGTTCTCCTCACCACAGAGCAACATGACCATGCGGTCGATGCCGGGTGCGATTCCACCATGGGGCGGTGCGCCATACTGCAAAGCGCGCAGCATGCCGCCGAATTTCTGCTCAAGCACGCTCTGATCATAGCCGGCAATCTCGAAGGCTTTCCGCATGATCTCCGGCTTATGGTTCCGGATCGCGCCCGAAGAGAGCTCGATACCGTTGCACACAACATCATACTGGAAGGCCTTGATGGTGAGCGGATCCTGGGTGTTGAGCGCCTCCAGCTCGCCCTGAGGCATGGAGAAGGGGTTGTGAGAGAAGTCGACCTTCTGCTCCTCCTCGTTCCACTCGAACATCGGGAAATCAACGATCCAGCAGAAGGCAAACCGGTCCAAATCGACCAGGTTCAGCTCACGGCCGATCTTGTTGCGCGCGGCGGATGCAAAGCTCGCGAACAGCTTGGGCTTGCCCGCCACGAAGAAGGCGGCGTCGCCGACGCCAAGACCAAGCTTGCCACGGATGGCTTCCGCACGCTCAGGGCCGATGTTCTTGGCGATCGGGCCTGCGCCACCTTCCTCGCCCTCGCGCCAGAAGATGTAGCCGAGCCCCGGCTGGCCCTCGCCTTGTGCCCAGGCGTTCATCCGGTCGCAGAATGCGCGGCTGCCACCACCCTTGGCCGGGATTGCCCAGACCTCGACGGTCGGGTCGCTGGCTATCATGTTGGCGAAGACCTTAAAGCCCGAGCCGGCGAACTGGTCGGTGACGGCTTCCATGGTGATGGGATTGCGGAGATCGGGCTTGTCGGATCCATATTTGCGCATGGCTTCCGCATAGGGGATGCGCGGGAAAGCCTGGGTGACGGGACGTCCGCCACCGAATTCCGCGAAGAGATCGCGCAGGACCGGCTCGACGGCCTGAAACACATCCTCCTGGGTGACGAAGCTCATCTCGAGATCGAGCTGGTAGAACTCGCCCGGGGACCGGTCGGCACGGGCATCCTCGTCACGAAAGCAGGGAGCGATCTGGAAATAGCGATCGAAGCCGGCGATCATCAGCAGCTGCTTGAACTGCTGGGGCGCCTGGGGCAGCGCGTAGAACTTGCCAGGATGCAAACGCGAGGGGACCAGGAAGTCGCGGGCGCCCTCGGGGCTCGATGCGGTCAGGATCGGCGTCTGGAACTCAGTGAAGCCGATATCGGTCATGCGCCGCCTTATCCAGGAAATGATCTGGCTGCGCTTGACGATGTTGCGATGGATGCGTTCGCGGCGAAGGTCGAGGAAGCGGTATTTGAGCCGGGTCTCTTCCGGGTATTCGGCATCGCCAAAGACGGGCAGCGGCAGATCCTCGGCGGACGACAGAACCTCGATCGCGGTTGCAAAAACCTCGACCTGGCCAGTGGCAATGGCCGCATTCTTGGTATCGCCCGGACGCTCGCGCACAGTGCCATCGATGCGGACCACCCATTCGGCCCGAAGCCGTTCCGCCTGGGCGAATGCGGGCGAATCCGGATCGGCCACGATCTGGGTGATCCCATAGTGATCGCGCAGGTCAATGAAGAGCAGCCCGCCATGGTCGCGCACCCGATGCACCCAGCCGGAAAGGCGGGTTTGCGCGCCGATATCGCTCTCGCGCAGCGCTCCACAGGTATGAGTCCGATATAAGTGCATGAGCTGCCCGTCCGAAGCTTCTTTCGCAGGCTCTTGAGCCTCGCCCGCGAACTGGTCCATTTGCTCGCGGAAAAGCGCATGGTGCCCGGGCTTTGTCAAGGCAAGAGGCCAGGCTTACGCGTAGGTCAGAAGCTTGTGTATAGCGCCAAAGTGCTTGAATGGGGCGGAGACTCGCCGCATCTTAGATAAGTCCATGGAACTCATCACCACATCAGACCAGCTCAAGGCCGTTTGCGACGAATTCGCGACGGATGACTTCATCACCGTCGATACAGAGTTCATGCGCGAGACCACCTTCTGGCCGCAACTCTGTCTCATTCAGGCGGCGGGAGCCAAACGCGCTGTCATTATCGATCCGCTGGCGCAGGGCCTCGATCTTGCGCCCTTCTTCGAATTGATGCGTAACGAACGCGTGCTCAAGGTGTTTCACGCGGCACGTCAAGACATCGAGATCATCGTCTATCTCGCGCGCGTGGTGCCGAAGCCGATTTTCGATACGCAGGTCGCAGCCATGGTCTGCGGCTTCGGCGAGCAGGTGGGCTATGAGAACATCGTGCGGAAGCTTGCCGGAGCGACCATCGACAAGAGTTCCCGCTTCACCGATTGGAGCCGCCGGCCGCTTTCGACCAAACAGCTCGAATATGCGCTGGCCGATGTCACCCATTTGCGCACCGTCTACAAAAAGCTGAAAAAGAAGCTGGATGCGTCCGGCCGCGAGAGCTGGCTGGACGAGGAAATGGCGATTCTCACCTCAGAATCGACTTATCGCACTGAGCCCGAGGATGCGTGGCGGCGCATGAAGTTTCGCGCCAGAGACAAGCGGACCCTCGCCATTTTCATGGAGGTTGCCGCCTGGCGCGAGCGGGAGGCGCAGGAGCGGAACGTTCCACGCAGCCGCATTCTCAAGGACGATGCGCTTGCGGAAATCGCCCAGCACGCGCCGAAGTCGATCGAGGATTTACGCTCGTTCCGCGCGGTGCCGCGCGGGTTTGCCGACAGCCGTATGGGAGCCGCGGTGCTTGCGGCAGTCGAACGGGGCCGTGCGGCCGATCTCAAATCCATCCCGCGCCCGGACGAGGTTCCAGCCCGGGAAAGCAGCGGTGCGCTCGGCGATATTCTGCGGCTCGCACTCAAGGTGGTCGCTCAATCGCAAGGCGTCGCTCCGAAGCTGATCGCTTCGAGCAGCGATCTCGATGCGATTGCGGCTGACGACAATGCGGATATCCCAGCCATGCATGGCTGGCGCCGGACCATATTCGGCGAGGTGGCGCTGGGCATCAAACGAGGGCAGCTCGGCATCATCTTCGAGAAGGGCGAGGCCCGCATATTGGCCCGGGAAAAAATCGGCCGCACCCGCGTGCTCGATACGGCTTCGGGCGCATAAGCTCGCGGCGCCAAGGGCCTAAGGGTAGATCACGAGCCGCTTTCGTCCGCTGCGGGAGATTTGGCCCTCGATCGCTCGGGCGATCCCAGCCACAGGGAAACCAGCGGCATAGCCAGGGTCATCATCAGGAACCTGAACACCTGATGGGCCGCCACATAGGCGGGATCAAGCCCAAGGGCAAAAGCCATGATCGACATGGCATCCAATCCGCCAGGGGCAAAGGCCAGCAGGGTCTCGGGATAGGGCAAGCCGGTGACCCAGGAGGTCGTGGTAGCGCCGATCACACCAATCACGGATGCGAGCAGGCAGCCTTTGATTCCCGCGCCAGCCGATTGACGAACCATGCCAAGGGTCATGCCCGAGAAGCGCGCGCCGATCACGGCGCCAAGCACCACATAAGCGGGTTCGAGCAGCCAGGGCGGCAATCCGCCTTCGACAATCCCGCCAAGATGCAGGGCGATATTGGCGGCGGCGGCACCCAGCAGGATCCCCGCCGGCATCCGCAGTCGCTGAAACAGCCAGGCGCCCAACGCACCGGCCGCAATAACGATGATCAGGTCTTGAAGGGAATGAGTGGCCTTAGGCATCTCCATGGCCGCACCGCTGGGAACCGCAAGCCAGGTGATCACGAGCGGCAGAAAGGCAACCAGGAAAGCAAGACGGATACATTGCACGACAGTGACGCGCAGGACATCTGCCCGATATTCGACCGCGAAGATGACCACGCTCGATAAAGCGCCGGGTACCGCCGCAAAGAAGCTGGTCCGATCATCCCAACCATAGGCGCGGCGATAATAGGCCTGCAGGGCAAAGGTCACCGCAATCATGGTTACGGCCAAAATGGCAAGGCTCGTTGGCCAGCTGCGCATCAGAGACAGTGTCTCCCAATCGACGCTGGAGCCGATGGAGAGGCCGAGGAGGACGAATACAGCGGGGCTTGCGAGCTTGGGCACCTCGCCCCGGAAGCCGCTGAGGCACAGGACCATGGTTGCCACCATGGCACCTGCAAGCCACGGGGCCGGCAGGTTGAAGAAGGCAAAAAGGCTACCGCCCGCAGCGGCGACCGCTATGGTCGCCAGCACGCGGAACAGCTTCGATTGCAGGAACTTGCTCAGATCGGCGGGCACGAGATATCTCATTCCGCCGCATGGCGGCTGCAGCTTCGGCCTGAGTTCCCGAAAGGGAAATACCGACCAAATCGGACAGCCGCCGCTCTGAACATCATGCTCCGGCGCGGCGGTGCCTCTTTATGAGACGATTACCGCCCGGGGTAAACCTCATGATGCTCAGATTGTGGTTTTGGCAGCTATGCGAGAACAGCCTCAGGCATAGCGGAACTTCACCACGCGATCGTGGAGGACGCGGCAGACCACGTCGAATACATCGCGGTCACGCCGGGAATAGCGGGCTTCGACGCGCAGTTTGACGCGCCATTCGCCCTTTCCAAGCGGCCGGGTGTCCTTCACCTTTCTAATGATCACCTTGTTGGCACCATCGCGGCTGAGGGTGCGCCAAGTCTTGTGAGAGCATGCCGCAACCGCATTGCCTTCGGGCGAGAGCCCCTGGTTATAGTCGTAATAGGGATCTTTATAGTAACGCTGGGCTGAAGATGCAGCCGCCGCCCCAAGTGCCACGACGCCCGCACCGATCGCGATTCCCGCAATCACATCGCCGGCATCGCTCGCCCTCACTGGCGCTGGCACACTCACAGCGCTCGCTGCCATCGCTATCGCCAATGCCAGCCCCGTTGGTTTACGCAACATTGCCCCCTCCTCCGTGGTGCGGTTTCCCCCCTTGTGGGAATTGCAAACTATCACCAGGGATAAGAAGCGCAATTGCTCTGATGCAATTATCTAACGGCTGAATGTAATCTCTAAGCCGGCAGGTACTGTGCGTTCCAGATCCGTGAGGCGTAATCCGAAATGGAACGGTCGCTGGAGAAGCGACCAGCCCCGGCGATGTTACGGACCGATTTTCTCATCCATGACGCCTGGTCACGCCAGGCAGCATCAACCCGCCGCTGGGCCTGCCAGTAGGAATCGAAATCGGCGAGCAGGCGGAAATGATCATTGCCATCCAGAAGGGAGTCCACGATGGGCCAGAAGCGGGCCGGGTCCGAGGAGAACTGGCCTGCGCCGAGCTGATCGATCACTTCCTGCAGCTGGTGGTTGTTGCGGTAAATCTCGCGCGAGGAATAGGTGCCGGACTGGTTTAGAGCCGCCACCTCATCAACGCTCATGCCAAAAATGAAGATATCGTCGGGGCCAACCTCCTCGGCGATTTCCACATTGGCGCCATCGGCCGTGCCGAGAGTGAGCGCTCCGTTGAGGGCCAGCTTCATGTTGCCTGTGCCCGAGGCCTCCGTGCCAGCGAGGGAGATCTGCTGGGAGAGATCAGCCGCGGGAATGATATATTCCGCAAGCGAGACATTATAGTCGGGCAGGAAGACAAGCTTCAGCCTGTCGCTGGTCACCGGATCGTTGTTGATGTGGTGACCGATGTCATGGGCCAGTTTCACGATCAGCTTGGCCATGTGATAAGCCGAGGCGGCCTTGCCTGCCATGATCACCACCCGCGCGGGCCAATCCTGGTCAGGCGTCGCCCGCATGGCGTTCCAGCGCGCGACAACCCCAAGCAGGTTGAGCAGCTGACGTTTATATTCGTGGATCCGCTTCACCTGCACGTCGAACATGGCGGTGGGATCGACGGCAATGCCGAGGCGATGCTCGATCAACGCGGCGAGGCGCTGCTTGTTCGCGAATTTGATGGCCGCCAAGCGGCGGCAGAATTCGTCATTTTCAGCCTGGGGCCTAAGGTCGGCGAGCCGGGTCAGATCGCGCCGCCAGTTTTGTCCTATGGTTTCATCAATCAGCTGAGCGAGCGAGGGATTGGCCAGATTGAGCCACAGGCGCGGCGCGATCCCATTGGTGACATTCTCGAACCGCTCGGGATAAAGCTCGGCGAATTGCGGGAACAGACGCTCGCGGACCAACCGGCTGTGAAGCTGAGAGACGCCATTGACCTTATGGCTTGCCAGGACGGATAACCTGCCCATATTGACGCGTGGATGATCGCCGCCCTCCACCACGGCCACCTGGCTGAAGAGTTCCGGGCGGCTGCCGCCAAAGCGAGCATGCAATTCCTGGCCGAAGCGCCGGTTGATCTCCTCGATGATCTGCAAATGGCGCGGCAGGAGCCTTGCCATCATATCGCAGGGCCAGATCTCCAGCGCCTCCGGCATGAGGGTGTGGTTCGTATAGGAGAGTACCTTGGTCGCGAGGGCCCAGGCTTGCTCCCAGTCCAGCTCATAATCATCGACGAGCAGCCGCATCAGCTCGGCCGGGGCCAGCGCCGGATGGGTGTCATTGAGGTGGATCGACACCTTCTCAGGCAGCAACGACCAATCGTCATGTTCATCGAGGAACCGGCGCAGCGTGTCCTGAATGGAGGCGGAGACAAAGAAATGCTCCTGCCGAAGCCTGAGCTCCCGGCCCTCCACGGTGCTGTCATCGGGATAAAGCACACGCACGACGGTGCGGGCGCGCAGCCTTGGGGATAAGGCCTCCATGAACGCACCGCGATTGAAGGTGGCGAGGTCCATGGGGTGAACTGCGCGCGCACCCCAAAGCCTCAGCGTGTTCACGGCATAATGACCATGGCCGGGCACGAGCGTATCATAGGCTATGGCGTGAACGGCCTCGCCATCGACCCAGCGCAGGCGCCCACCTTCCTCGGCGACCCTGCCGCCAAACCGCACGAGATATTGCCGCTCGGGCCGCATGAGCTCCCAAGGATTGCTGTCGGCCAGCCAATCATCAGGGCGCTCGATCTGCCAGCCATCCAGCACTTCCTGCCGGAACATGCCGAATTCATAGCGGATGCCATAGCCGATACTGGGCAAGCCCAGCGAGGCCATGGAATCCAGAAAACAGGCCGCAAGACGGCCAAGGCCACCATTTCCCAGAGCGGGGGTGACTTCGAGCTCAGCCAAGTCTTCCAGTTTGACGCCGCATTCCGCAAGAGCCTCGCGGCACTCGTCCAGGATTCCCAGAGCCATCAGCCCATTCTGGAGGCCGCGGCCGAGCAGAAATTCCATGGAGAGATAGGAGACCTGCTTAATTCCGGTCTCGCGGATCTGCCGATTGGTCTCATGCCAGCGTGCAGTCAGCAACTCGCGCACGGTCAGGGCCGTCGCCTGGAACCAGTCGCGCAAAGTCGCCTCGTCCTCCGGAACGCCAATTCCCAAGGTAAGACGAGCAAGAAGCGCCTGTTTCAAGCTGGAAGGCTGAGGCCATCGCTCCTGAAAATTCATTCCTACCCCGAATACACCGTTACTGAAAAGGTCACCGCCCGATCAGAAGGGTAGTGTCGACAGCGGTCTGGTTCAATGCATGAGCCATAGCAATGTTGCAAACCGGGTCTTTGCTGCAACTCAGCTCGATGGCGGCGGCCGTAAAAGCTGCAGCGCCCCAGGCATGCTTCTAAACATGAGTGGCGTTGAAAGATCAAGCAGTTCCCCATCGACCGAGGCCGGGACCCGCCGCCGGTAAAGGGTGACTTTGCAGTCGGCGCTCTCAATCGTCTCGAATAGCGCCGCATCATCCCACCGGCCAGTCAAAGCTGCTAACGACATGTTGATCACGTCGAGCGTCCGGTCGGACTTGGCAAGATGTAGCTCGAGCGTGCCGCCATCGAGCCGCTCGGGCTGCGGCAAGCTGCCGACCTCGCGGCGAAAGCGGTTGTTGGTCACGATCAATGCCGGTGTGCGCATGCGCAGCCGCCGGCGCCCCTGCCCCGCCACCACCTGAACCGAGATGGTGGGTGGCTGGCGAACAACCTGAAACCAGCTGAGCAGCGATGCCCACATTTTCTCGACACGAGACCGATATCCGCGCGCATTCCGCAGAGAAACGAGCTTCGGGTGCAGCCCGAGCGAGACATGGTGCACGAAGACACGTCCGTTCACCGAGCCGAGGTCTATGGGCTCTGATCTGCCGGTCAGCAATGCGGAGGCCGCGGCGGTGATGTCGAGCGGGATGCCGCTTGCCCGGCACAGCAGGTTCATGGTGCCAAGGGGGAGAACCCCAAGGGTCGTCCGTGATCCCGCGAGAATGCCTGCCGCTGTCGATGCGGTGCCATCGCCTCCACCTACGATGACAACATCGTCTTCGCCTGATTGCTTCACCTGTTGAAGGATCCGTTCCAGCTCAGCGCAGTCGATGAACAAGAGCTCCGGACGGCCCGGGGCGGAGGCGATCATATCGGCAAGAAGCTCACGGATCCGCGCTTCGCCAAGGGTGAGCACGGTCCCCGCAGCCCGGTTGATGAGCACATATCTCCACATGCGCCGGGCTGTCTCCTCAATGCGTCAGAAGCCGCGCGATCCTGATGGCCGGGCGGCAGAGCAAGGTCGCCAATGGCCATACCGCCATATTATGGCCCCATCTACCCTGTTCACAAAGGTCGGCACCTGGAATTGGGCTGCCGCGGCGCTCTTGTGGGAGCTGCGCCGGGGGACTGACATCAGGGGAAACATTCTCGATGAATTCGAAGGACTTCGTATGAGCAGGGTCAACCTTGCTCTTCTCGCCGCGGCTGCGTCTGCCGTGATCGTTATGAGTGGCGCCGAACGCACAGAAGCTTCCTCGCGCCTGGAAGGTATGGCTTCATATTATTCCTACGGCCGCTATACGGCCAATGGCGAGCGTTTCAATCCGAATGCTCTGACCGCAGCTCACAGGACGCTGCCGTTCGGCACCAAGGTTCGCGTCACGCACAGAAAGTCCGGACGTTCCGTGGTTGTCCGCATCAATGATCGCGGCCCCTTTGCCAAACGGCGGATCATCGACGTCTCGCGTGGAGCGGCGCGGGCTCTCGGTATGACCCAAGCGGGCGTTGCCCGCGTGACGCTCGAGGTGATCGACTGAGGAGCGAGAACGGCACCAGTCTTGCCATTCCGCTCGCTCGTACCATTCGAGCATGGCCTGTTCCTAGAGTTAAACCCCGAAATTCGGATTCCAGTTGACGTTCAGCTAACAGGAATTGGACGCTGACCCGCGTCATCAGCACCCAAAACTCACGGCAACAAAGCTGGTTCCGCGGGATCAGCATTATTGTTTGGAGCTGCGCTGCGGTCTAAAGCAAGAAAGCCGGCCCATGGGCCGGCTTTCTCTGTTTTTGGTGGTGTTCTCGGTTCTTAGAAGAAGAACCAGGCACCGAACTGGGCGCGCCAGGCGTCGTTCCGCTCGGTTCCGAAGATATCGTCGCCGTTGTTGTCGACGCCGTTGAACACGGTGCGCTGACGCTCGGCCCACATAACTTCCCAGCCCAGACGGAGCTGCTGGACAGGCTGCCAGATGATGTTGGCGTGAACCGACATGACGTCGACGTTCTGGTCGTCGAAGCCCGTGGCGTAAGTGGCTGCGAGGACGTCCTTCTTGCTCTGGTCGGTGTAGCCCCAACCGAAGTTCAGCGAGGTCGTGTCGGTGACGTTGAAGATCAAGCCAGCGAAGAGACCCAGCGACTCGATGGTGTGGATATCGAAGCCGTCGTAGTAAGCACCCCGGTTCGCGCCGAAGATATAGGCACCGATACCATCACCATACATGACCTGCGTGGTCAGGGTGGCGATGTCAGCCAGGTTGATGTTCACAGCACCGGTGACGCCCCAACCGAGCTCGCTTTCCGAGTTGTTGAACGGGCTGTCGATGCCGACGGCACTGTCGGTGTGGTAGTTACGAAGCACACCGGAGATCAGGAACTGGTGACCGCCAGGCATCTCGTACTGCCAGCGTGCCGTGAAGTCCGGAATGTCGCTGGAAGAATTGCCATAGGCCGTAAGCAGCGCGCCATCACGCGGATTTTCGGCCGACACCGCGAAGAGCTGCGGCCCATCACGCCAGGTCAGACGGACCTGCGCATTACGGGTGGTGCCCACCAGGCCGACGTCACCGTTGAAGTCCACCGTGGTGATGCCGGTGAAGGGCGACATGAAGTTGGTCCAGGTCTGACCAGCACCGAACGTCCAGTTCGGGGTCATGTCCCACTCGCCCCAAGCATGGCGCATACGGAAGTCAGTGTTGCCGAAGGAGCCGCCCGAGAAGAAGTCACCTTCGATCAAGGTGCGGATCTGGCCAACTGCCGTGTCGGACTTCGACTTGATGCTGAAGCGGGTCTGACGGGCATGCAGGCGGATGTGATCCTGATCTTTCTGATCATCGATCGCGGTGTAGCTGAAGTAGTCGCCGAGATCCTGATCGAAGTCATAGATCACGTCGCCCTTGACGTAGCCAGAGATCGTGACCTCGTGCACCGGAGCCGGCAGATCCGCTGACGGCGTAATGGCAATGGTCATGCCGCTGCTGGTCGGAATGTAATCGCCAGCACGGGCAGTGTTCCAATCAGCCGTCGCTTCCGTTCCACGCTTGAACGTGATCCAGCTGGCGCCTTCCGGCAGAGCCGGCGCGGCCGGACGAGATTCAAGCTGATTTACCTGAGCCTGGAGCGCCTCCAGCTGAGCCTTCAGATCGCTCAGCTCATCGGCGTGCGCTCCAGCGCCCAGCACGGTCAGCGCCACTCCCCCGAGCAACGCACGGCCGATTAGTTTCACCTTCATTGCAATTCCCCCATCTCTCTCGAATAGGAAAGCTCCACTTATTTGTTGCACTATTGCGAAGGAGCTCCTGCCGCACAAGCGTGCATTCCTACTCCGGGCGGCCAGACCACACCTTTTGGCAGAACTGTGGCGTGTTTGTCACAAGCCTATTGCCTGCTTGCTTAGCGCCCATTCCATCGCGATATATGATGGGATTTAAAGTCTCAGCGCGCCCCTGCCGGGTGAACATCTCACGCGGTCAGAGTCGCGCTCGCGCGGCTTGTCCGACGCGACGCATAGGATCGACGAAGGCCACAATAATATGACATCGACCTCGGTTTCGGGTCTTTTGGCGGGCCTCTTCGGACGCCCACAGCGGAAGCAGGCCGAAATGCTTCCGCCTGGTTTGCGAATCTACGCAATCGGCGACATCCATGGATGCCTGCATTTACTGGAGGACCTCTGGGAGCGGATTCGCGAGGATGCCCGCCAGAACCCAGCAGAAGAACATGTTGAGATCTTTCTGGGCGACTATATTGATCGCGGACCAAACTCCTATGGCGTCATCGAGGCGCTGAGTACTCCCCCGCTGCCCGGCTGGCAGCGCCTATGCCTCCGCGGCAATCATGAGCAACTGCTCCTAGGGTTTCTCGAGGCGCCCAGCTCGCTCGAGTTCTGGCGCCAGAACGGGGCCCTCGAAACGCTGGCCTCCTATGCGGTTGATGTCACCCGCACGCGTGATATGTCGCAAGCCGAGGCGGTGGCCGAGGAATTCACCTCGAAACTACCGCCGCACCACGTGGCATTCCTGCGGAACCTGCCAGTCTATGCGAGTATCGGACAGTATTTCTTCGTGCATGCGGGGGTTAAGCCAGGCGTTCCGCTCGACCGCCAGCGGCAGGAAGAAATGCTCTGGATCCGAGACGCATTCCTCTATAGCGACATGGATTTCGGGAAGGTCGTGGTGCATGGCCACACACCTGTGGAGCGGCCTCAGCACCGTAAGAACCGAATCAATGTGGATACGGGAGCCTATCTCACCGGCCGATTGAGCTGCGCGGTTCTCGAAGGTGATTCGGTCCGGTTCCTGTAGAGCATTTTCGAGCACAGTGGATGCCGGTTCGGGGACCACTCGCGCGCGAATGATCCACCACTCCAGGTCTCGGACCGAGGCTCAGCCTTCCTTCTGCAATCGCTCAAGGAAGGAAATCACCGCTTGCGCATGGTGCTCGGGGGTGCCGCTGCCGCCGTGAATCACGATTTCAGGCGATTCGGGCGGCTCGTAGGGCGAATCAATACCGGTGAAATTGGCAATCGCGCCGGCGCGCGCCTTCTCGTAGAGGCCCTTTGGATCACGGGCCTCGCAGACCTCGAGAGGCGTGTCGACATAGACTTCAATGAAGGGAATATCGCCGGCGATCTCCCGTGCCATCTGCCGTTCGCGGCGGAAGGGCGAGATGAAAGAGACCAGGACCATGAGGCCCGCATCGGCCATCAGCCGGGCGACTTCGGCGACGCGCCTGATGTTTTCGACCCGGTCGGCATCGGTGAAGCCAAGATCCTTGTTGAGACCGTGGCGCACATTGTCACCATCCAACACGTAGAGATGGCGGCCTTCCGCAAATAGCTGCCGCTCAACCACATTGGCAATGGTCGACTTACCGGAGCCAGAAAGGCCGGTGAACCAGAGAATCGCCGGGCTCTGGCGCTTCTGGGCCGCACGGGCCGCACGGTCGATATCGAAGGATTGCCAGGCAATGTTGGTGGCGCGCCTGAGCGGGAAATCAATCATACCGGCACCGACGGTCATGCCGGTGATTCGGTCGATCAGGATAAAGGAGCCGGTCGTGCGGTTCACATTATAGGGGTCGAAGACCACAGCACGATCAACGGCCAGATTGGCCACGCCGACGCCATTCAGGGCAAGCGTCTTCGCTGCCGCACGATCGAGCGTGTTCACATCGACCCGATATTTCAGTTCGGTGATCGAGCCTGGCACGCGGTCATGGCCGATCTGCACGAGATAAGAGCGACCACGTATCATTTCTTCTTCCGCCATCCAGACGAGATGTGCCTGGAACTGATCGGCGACGGCCGGTGCGGCTGCGTCGTCCGCAGTGGTCGGGACCAGAATGTCACCGCGGGAAATGTCGATCTGATCGGCCAGCTCTATGGTGACCGCGTCGCCCGCCTTGGCGGTTGCAAGATCGCCGTCGAAGGTAACGATGCGCTTCACCGTGCTCTCGCGTCCGGAGCGGGCCACACGGACGGCGTCACCCACATGGAGAAGGCCCGAAGCGATGGTTCCGGAAAAGCCGCGGAAATCGAGATCTGGCCGGTTCACCCACTGAACAGGAAAGCGCAGGGGCTGGGTTGCGGCGCGCTTGCGCTCGTCATCCACAGTGACCGTCTCGAGATGTTCGAGAAGCGTGGGGCCATCGTACCAGGCCATCTCACGCGATTGCCGTGCAATATTATCGCCCTTCAGCGCCGAGACCGGGATCAGCCGCACATTGGGGAGGCCTACGGAGCGCGCAAAGGCCAAGAACTCGTCCTCGATGGTGGTGAAGACTTCGGCGGAATAGCCGACCAGATCCATCTTGTTGACGGCGACCACGACGTCGCGAATGCCCAGCAGGGCGCAGATATAGGCATGGCGCCGGGTCTGGGTCAGCATGCCCTTTCGGGCATCCACCAGAATGACCGCGAGCTCCGCGTTCGACGCGCCGGTCACCATGTTGCGGGTATATTGTTCGTGGCCCGGCGTATCGGCCACGATGAATTTGCGCTTGTCCGTGGCAAAGAACCGGTAAGCGACATCTATGGTGATGCCCTGCTCGCGCTCAGCCTGAAGGCCATCGACCAAGAGCGAGAAATCGAAGCCGTCCTCGGTGACGGCGCGATTGACGCTCTCATTGGCGAGCGTCGCGAGATGATCCTCGAGCACAAGCTCAGCGTCATATAATAGCCGGCCGATCAGCGTGGACTTGCCGTCATCCACACTGCCGCAGGTGATGAAGCGCAGAAGACCCTTTTGGTCTTCGGCGGCTAGAACCCGCGCCAGGAGCTCTTCTGCATTTTCCGGTGCAGTCAGGACCTTCATCATCAGAAATAGCCCTCCTGCTTCTTCTTCTCCATGGAGCCGACCTGATCGGTGTCGATGAGGCGGCCTTGGCGCTCGGATACGCGGCTCGTCTGCATTTCCAGCAGCATCTCCGGCAATGTGGCAGCCCTTGATTCAATGGCGCCGGATAGGGGATAGCAGCCGAGCGAGCGAAAGCGGATCCAGCGCATTTCCGGCACCTCGCCCGGCTCCAGCGGCAAGCGATCGTCATCCACCATGATCCATGCGCCCTGCCGGCGCACCACAGGGCGAGGCTTTGCGAGATAGAGCGGCACGATCGGGATCTCTTCCCGGTAAATGTAGTGCCAGATATCGCGTTCGGTCCAATTGGACAGCGGGAACACCCGCATGCTCTCGCCAGGGGCGAGGCGGGTGTTGAACAGCCGCCACAGCTCGGGGCGCTGCGACTTGGGATCCCAGCGCTGGGAGGCGGACCGCAAGGAAAACACACGCTCCTTGGCGCGGCTTTTCTCCTCGTCGCGACGTGCCCCGCCAATGGCGGCATCGAAGCGACCGGCAGCCAATGCGTCCCTGAGCGCCTTGGTCTTCATCAGGTCGTTATAGATGACGGAAGAATGTGTGATGGGGCTCACGCCCGCTGCAACCGCCTCATGATTGGTGTGCACGAGGAGGTTGAGGCCGTGACGCTCAGCCGTCTCGTCGCGAAAGGTGATCATATCCCGGAACTTCCACGTCGTGTCGATGTGGAGGAGCGGGAATGGAATTTTCGAGGGGTAGAACGCCTTGCGCGCCAAATGCAGGAGGACGGATGAATCCTTGCCGATCGAGTACAGCATCACCGGCCTTTCAAAGGCAGCGGCGACCTCGCGCATGATGTGGATCGATTCCGCTTCCAGAAGCTGCAAATGCTGAGGGAATGCCGTCATGAATGCCTCACCCGGCCCAGGCCCCGGTCTTGTTGTCCTACCCGGCCGTTCACCACCCACCCCATGACTGGGCTATAGAGATACAGGAATTTCGTCAAGCCAGGAGAGTTCCTGGCGTTTGGGCGAGACGGGCGTCATGTGGGCGATCGGCGTTGCCGTGGCGGTGAGCAGGAGCCAGGCGGCATGGGGATTGGTGATCGCATAACGCCGGAACAGGCGCCGTGGCTCCAGAGCAAGGCGATAAAGCCATTCGCACCCGATGCGCTGCACGCTCAAAGGTGCGCGGCGGCGCGCTCCGCACAGGAAATCAAACAGGCCGCCACAGGTCTTGATCAGGCCGATCTCCGTGAGCTGAGCGCGGTTGCGTGCGGCAAAGGCCTGTTCGTTGGGAACCCCGAGGCCGACCCAGAGAATATCGGGCCTGGCGCGGTTGATCTCGGAAACCAAGTCTTTCTCCTCGGCCGGCGCAAAGTAGCCGTGATGGGCTCCCGCAATGGGAAGGCCGGGGTAAAGGCGCCTGACCTCGACCATAGCGGCAGCGTTCGCCTGGGGCGTGCCTCCGAGAAAATAGAAGCTCACGCCAGTCTGCTGCGCCCGCGCAGCCAGGTCGTGGAAGAAGTCGGTGGTGGCACAACGCTCGGGCAAAGGCCGGCCGCCGAGCGCCCGGGAGGCGAAAACCAGGGGCATGCCATCGGCATCAATTCCTTCCGCGTCATCCAGCAGTGCTCGAAAGGCGGGATCGGCCGCAGCGCGGGAGAGCACGTGACCATTGGCCGAAGTATAGAATGGCGCCGGGGAAGAGCCGGATGCTCCGGCCGCCCCTCTGCGGCGCTGCGCCTTAGCCAGCAAGTGCTCGGCCCACTGTGCCCGGTCGAAACACACAACGGGCAGATTGCCGGTCATGACGGTCGGGAGTGTCATTGCATGTCTCCCCCAATCCGATAAGGATGGTCATATTGCCGGCGGGGTGTTGCTTGGCTGCGCAGCCAGAGACGATGCAGCGCCCGATAGGCCGTGCGGGGCAGGAGGCCACGGGCGAAGGCACGGGCCACCGCCATGGGTGAGATCAATCCGCCAAGAATGACCACGCCCGCATCGCGCAGCGCCCACCAGGACAAGAGGCGTCCACGCAGGGCGATGAGGTGAGTTGCCCGATAGCAGAGTTCAGCGCGCGTCCCCAGCACGTGCCGCATGTTTCGGATCCATTGTTCCATCTGCTCGGCGCTGCCCGCCGCCGAAAGATGTGGAAGCCCGTGGGTCATGTCGCAGCGGACGAGGCTCTCGGGAATGAAGTGAAAGCACGCACCGTGCTGCCAGAGACGGATCAGCCAATCGCTGTCATCGCCATACCCTAGGGTTTCGTCCCACGAAACGGCCCTGGCGAGCGTCGCCGGAACCACCAGGGAGGGCGTTGCGATCATTTCCCCCGCAGCAAACAGGAAGTCGGGCATCCGCTCTCCGTGCCGTAGCGGGCGAGATGGCACAATCGCATGGGCGTTTCGTCCGTGATCGAGAACGACACGAGAATAGAGTATCGCGTCGGGATGATCGGCGATCGCGGCTGCCATGCGGGTCAGCTTGCCCGGGAGGAATTCATCGTCGGAATCAAGGAGCGCGATATAGTCCCCGGCTGATGCCCTGATCCCTGTGTTGCGGGCAGCGGAGGCGCCATTCCCTTCCGAGAGGATGATCCGGCAATGCTGGCGGTCGCCTATGGTTGTGGCCAGGGGCGGCGAGGAGCGATCATCGACAATGACGATCTCATAATCGGGCCAGCTCTGGCGCTCGATGGACCGGATGGCGCGCAACAACAATTCGTGGCGGTCGCGGCACGGTATCACGATGCTGAATTTTGGCATGGCGGGCGATCCCTAGAGAGACTCCTCGCCTGTGCCGCGTCGATGCGAAACACATGACGAGAAAGAGGAAGTTCCAAAGGCTCAGGCATTCGGTGGTTTGGCTGGAGGTGAGATTGATCAGCCACTGGAGCAAAGCGAAGAGCGCGATCATCGCCTGCTCCAAGCTCTTCGGATGCCCAGAGAGCATGAGGCGCAAGGCCGTCGTCGTGGTAAGGCACAGGACAGCCCCATAAAGGAGCGCGCCTATGAGGCCGGTCTGCACAAGCAGGTCGAGATAGCCGTTGTGGCTGTCGGTTAGACGCCAGCCAAGGGCGTCGTAAAGTGAACTCCCACCGGCATAAGTCCAGATTGCATCGAAACCGCTTCCCCAAAGCGGCTCCTGCCGGAACAGCCACCAGCTGAACTCCCATACGGGGATGCGGCCGGTCAGGTCGATGAAGTGATCTGAGAAGACGATGCCATAAGGGGTGATCTCGATGCTGGCGGGTGCTTGGATGAACTGCAGCTCGGAGGCCATGATGCAGGCGAGACCGCCAAGAAGACCGGCACTCCAGATCTGCCGATGGAGATAGGCTGCAACGAAGATCACCACAGCGCCGCAGATAAACAGCACCAGCGATGTCCGGGATAGGGACATGTACAGTCCGGCTATCGCGAGGAACAGCGCTGCAGCGGGTATCAGGCGTGAGGCATGCTGCGGTTGCAGCAGCATCAGGAGGCTCAGGAGGCCAAGTAAAGCGGCCTGTCTGCCGAAGGCATTCTTCTGGCCATAGATCCCCGTCCAGGCATCACCGCGCACGAACGGCGTCACGCCGATCGTGGGAATGGCGACTGCGATGACGGTGGACGCCATGACGATCATCAGGAGCGACCAAAACAAGGCCGCGAGCAGTTCTGCGGGCTCGAGCAGGCGGGCAGCCTGCAGCGCACAGAGCGCCACACAGCAGAACAGGACCACCTTGACCAGCGATGCGGGATCTTCCGCCTTGCAGAACGTGATCAGAGCGGCATAGCCATGGAATGCGAGCAGTAGCAATCCGGCGGATCCGATGGGGCGGGCTGTGCGTGACGGCCGCCGCAGAAGCCGGGTAAAGCAGAGCAGCGCAGCCGCCAGGAGCAACAGCCCATAATTCAGAAGGCGCGGATCGTCCTCAAAAGGCGTAAGGGCTTCCGCGAATGTGCCTCCCAAGGCAAAGCTTAAGAGCATGACCGCGAGCTGCGGCGGCAGCCCCGTGAGCGTTTTCCGGGGAATGTGAAAAATGGTCCGGAAATCGCCGTGGCTCTGCTGAAGCGAGCGGGCAAGCTGGGCCCGAAATCGTCGCATCGCGCTCAGCATCGGTTAGGCGCAGGCCCAGGTCGCGAAACGGGCCCCAACGAGGCTCGCGAGCCGCCGGCGTTCCGGCGCGAAGAGGTCTTCGAGAAATGCGCGATCGTGAGTGCTGAGCGGCGGCGGGGGATCAGACCGCTTCGCCACCATCTGAAATACGGCCTCCCTGATCTGACGGCGGGCCGTCCGCGGCAGCAAGTGCTTGGCGGTGTCCTTGATCGGATTGGGCCTCGAGAATAGAAATTTGAGCTGCCGCAGGGCGTAAGAGCGCGGTAGGGCCGTGACATTGGATGGCGGGACATCAGCCGGCTCGGCATCGGCATCGACCTCCAGGAAATTCAGAACGCGACGCGCGACCTCCCGGCTGTTGCGCTTGAGATCCTCGAAGTCGAGAACGAGAACGCGATCTTCTCCGAAGGTGCGGAAGTAGCGCTCGACCTGCGAGGCGTAACGTCCGCAGTGAAGATGGCGCCATCCATAGAGCCACTCGTCGCGCTCACCCCTGAGCTCGGCCTCAATCGCCGCGCGGAAACTTGCCGCCGGCTCGAGACCCAGGGATTGCTGGAAGCAATAGGCGGAATATGCACGATCGACGGGATCACGCAGGATGGCGATGATACGGGCATTTGGCTGTGCGTGCTTTATCCGCATCGGCACCTTGGGATCCGGCAGATAGAAGGTGCTGGCCTCACCGATCAGCTCGTGATCACCAGCTCTTGCAAAAAGCCGCCGATACTGCGTCTCGGTGCGGATCAGCATCCAGTGATCTGCGCCGATCAGCCGCCCGCCCGCCGGAAGCCGGAAGCGCGATGCGGCCTGCGCATCGGCCCAGAGGAAATAATAGGGTTCCTTCTCTTCCGGCAGGTAGAGATCGGGATGGTTGCGCAGGCAATCATAGAGTGTGGTGGTGCCCGCCTTCATCGCACCGACGATGAAGAAATCCGGCAGGCGAGAATGGTGGGCCGTCATCGATCTCTCCTTGAGCTGAAGCGCTGCCGCAGGCCGAGAATGTGCAGGCAGCAGGCGAAGGCGACGGTTGACCGGACAGCGGTGGTGGCAAAGCTCGCGACCACAGCTCCGGGAAGGCCAAAGGCCAAGGCGCCAGATGCGACGAGAACGAGGCCCAATCCGTTGAACAGAAGCCCCAGTCGCATGGCGAGATGCTCGTGATCGGCCACCATGAGCAGGGCCGCCGCGGGGCCCGTCGCCGCATTCACCACTTGGCCGAGCGCGAGCAGCAGCAGAAACGGATAGGCCTCGCCATAAGCCGGCGAGATGAAGGAGAGCAGCGCCGGTCCGAGCAGGATGAGGAGCGCGAACAAGCCCAGTGCCGCCGCGCCGCCATAGACACAGGTCGACATGAACACGACACGCAAGCCATCGAGATCGCCATCCCTCCGCAGCTGGGCCATCATCGGGCTTGCGATCGCGGCCAGAGAGGTGAGAACAAAAACCAGCAACTGAGCCGTGCGGTCGAGGAACAGGAACAGCCCGGCGCTTTCGAGCGACAGGGAGCTGCCAAGGACCAGCAGACCGACCTGGTTCGCCAGGGGCTGTGACATGGCAATGATCCAAAGATCGCGTCCGAGCCTGCGGAAGCCGGTGCGCTCGCCGGGTTCGAGGCTGGCGGCTGCCGTGGGTATGCTGTCATGCATGTTGCGCCATTGCAGCGCGAGGCAGATCAGCAGCGAGACGGCGATCATGGCGAGGGTCAGCCTGGCATCGATGCCCTGGCCGGTCGACAGGCAGAAAATGATCCCCGCAAGGCAGCCTACCCGCCAGAGGATCTCGCGCGGGATGAAGGCTTCTGACAGACGGCCCTGAGCGCGAAGCACGGCGGAGGCCCATTCGAGGGCGGTGAGTGCCGCGACGGCAAGCCCGGTCCAGAGAAACAGACCGGGCGGGGCGGATAACAGCTCCAGCCGGAGCGAGAGCTCGCCGATCACAGCCAAGGCCAAGCCGGTTGTCACCGCGCCGATGACATTCACCGACGCGGAAGCACGCAAGAACCGGTCATCGCTGCCGGTCCTTGCCGTTCCGCGGCGAACGAAACGCAGGACGGCCATGGGCTGGCCGGCTCCTGCCACGGAAGGCCCCAAGGTAATGATGGCCAGCGCCGTTGCAAACCAGCCGAAATCCTGAGGGGCGGCGAAACGGGCGAGCAGAAGAACCGTCAAGTAACCGGCGAGCGCTCCGAGGCCGCGGTAGATGAACGCCTGGCCAAATGACCGGCGCAAACGCGCAGCCCCTATGGGGATGGGCAGAGCATTCTCCCGCATGGATTCCTCCAGACCAGTGTTGGTGGGCAAGCGTGCCGGATCGGCTGTGGTGATAAGGCCAGCAGCACGCGTCAGGTCGTGCGCGTTAGCTCAGCCGACGCGCGATGTCTTGAGAACAGACTGCTGTGTTGCCGGAAAGCCCCGCTCAGCGCGGCGCAGCCCCCGTGATCAGTGGACCTGCTTAAGCTCTGCTATCGGACAGAAAGTTTTCAGCTTACTTCCCGGTGCGCGGCTCGGCTGCTCGGCCATAGACGTCATCAAACCGGATGATGTCATCTTCACCGAGATAGGAGCCGGACTGAACCTCGATCAGGAATGCCGGAATGCGACCGGGATTGGCCAGACGATGGCGCGTGCCCGTAGGGATATAGGTTGACTCGTTCTCAGTCAGCAGGAAGGTCTCGTCGCCCCGGACGACCTCCACAGTGCCCGAGACAACCACCCAGTGCTCCGCGCGGTGCATATGGCTTTGCAGCGACAGCCGCGCCCCAGGCTTCACCATGATGCATTTAACCTGATAACGCTCGTCGAAGCTCAGAGACTCGTACCATCCCCAGGGCCGGTGCACGCGCGCATGGCTGCTGACGATGCTGCGGCCCTGCTGCTGCAAGCGCTCGACCAGCGGCTTCAGGTCCCCTGCCCTTTCGCGAGACGCCACCAAAACGGCATCCTTGGTGGCAATGGTGACGACATCGCTGAGGCCAAGCATGGCAACGCAGGCATCATCGCTATAAACGAGACAGTTTTGCGCGTCTTCGAGGACGACGTCGCCCCTTATCGCATTGCCGTCAGCATCCTTGACCGCAAGCTCATAGATCGATGGCCAAGCGCCGCAATCACTCCAGCCCGTCTCCAGCGGAATACAGGCAATATTCTCGACCTTCTCCATGATCGCATAGTCGATCGAGATCTTCGGCGCGCGGCCATAGGCAGCCGCATCGAGGCGCACGAAATCGAGGTCGACCACGGCACTGGCAAGCGCGTCGGTGCAGGCTTCCAGGATTTCCGGCTGCAAGGCCTCGAAGTGCTGGAGCATCGTCTCGGCACGGAACAGGAAGATGCCGGCGTTCCAGAGGTAATTGCCCCCGGCAATATAGGCTTGTGCCTGCTCGCGCGCAGGCTTCTCCACAAAGCGCGCGACCGGGCGCGGCAACCCATCCAAAGAGGTCTCCGAGGGGACCAACTCGATATAGCCGTAACCCGTCTCAGGTCGGTTGGGGGTTACCCCAAATACCACGATCTGGCCTGCCTCGGCTGCGGGAATGCCGGCCGTTACTGCAGCACGAAACTTCGCATCATCGGCAACCAGATGATCGCAGGGCAATAGCAGCACGAGCCCTTCTGGATCCGCCCTGGCGACCAGCAAGGCGGCCATGCAGGCGGCAGGCGCCGTATCACGTCCCACTGGTTCGAGCACCACGGCCGCTTGCTGGAGCCCCGCCTCCAGGGCCTGTTCAGCGATGAGAAACCGGTGGTCGGCGCTGCCCAGGATATAGGGCGCGGTGAATGGCGGCTTCTGCACACGGACACATGTCTGTTGAAAGAGGCTCGTTTCACCAACCAGGGTCACGAACTGCTTTGGATGGTCCTTTCTCGACAATGGCCAAAGCCGGGTGCCGGAACCGCCAGCCAACAGTATTGGTGATACACTGCGTTCGTCCATGTCGCCCCTTTCAGCACAGTCCGATCCCGCGCGAGCAAGTTCAGTGCCATAGCCGAAGATCATCGTGCGTGCTGTGCCTTCGAAGCGCATCCCTAACCTATATTTTCGATGCTGAACACCTTGACCTTACAGTTTCCAACAAAGCTCCGCCCTTGGGGTGAACGACGTCCACCCCGCGCAAACCGCCCGTCGGGAACGCTCCCGGACATATCGTGCATTGGCGGCGAGATCAGGAGATCGGGACTGTCTCGGCCACCCCCATGCTCACCCGGACCTGCCGGTTCATCATGCTGAGCAGAAAGCTCACGCGATCGGCACGATCGAGCCGTTCCAAGATGCCGAGCTCGCTGGCGAAGGGCCCGGAGATCAGTCTTACCGCGCCACTGGTTCTCGATTCCGCAATGAAATAGAGGAGACCGTTGTCATCGCTCGACTCGATCAGCGTCTCGACAACGCCATGCCTTACCGGCACGGGTTTACCACCGCTGGACAAGATCTGCCGGACAGCCGGCGTGGTGGCGACCCCGCGCCAGCCATCACGGGCAAGATCAAGCTGAACGAACAGGTAGCCCGGAAACAACGGGACCTGCTCCGTGTTCAGGCGGCGCGCATGGCGGGTCGTTTGCAGCCGCTTCGGCAGGTATACTATGAAATTCTGCTGAAGGAGGTTCCGGTAGGCGACATGCTCCTTTCTCACCAATGTCTCAACCGCAAACCAGCGAGGCTCGCCCACACTCCTTGCCAGCTGCTCGAAAACAGGAGGATACGAAAGACCATCGGGATCACCGCGCAGACGGACCTTCGATTCTCGGCGCAGATATGGTCGGTAAACATTGCCGCTAGACATATTTCCCTCTGCCCGATCCACAACAGCATTGCGGCAGGCCGCAACCCAGTGCGGGGTTGGAACCGATCGTGATTGTTAGGATGAAGTGTCGCGAAGCGGGGTTAGAGTTGCGCAAGGCTCAGAGGCTGTCAACAACAACAAGAATTATACCGCCACAGAGGGCTGGATATCCCCTTGTTATCCCAAGATCATCCAGAAGAGAATGATCATCTCACTACAGACTCTCTATTTCAGAGCGCAGACATTCCAAAAACACTCTGAGCACTGACACCAAAATCCACTATAAAGATCAGGCTGTCCTGTTCTTCCTAGAACGACTGCCGCGAGAGCGACAGAGACAAAACGCAAGAGAGTGGAGAAAGCTCTGTCCTGGGATCAGTAGAGGCGTTATAGCTGCACTTCCCGTCTGCCCTCCAACCGGCGTTCCCATGACATGCTCCGGCACGCAATCAGGCCCTGCGACCGTGCGCAATGGCCTGCTCCTGTATCTTGCGGGAATGGTGATCTTTTCCATCCAGGATGCCGTCTCAAAGGTTCTGGTCGCCGATTATCCGGTCAGCCAGCTCCTCATGATCCGATATTGGATATTCTTGGTGGTCGCGGTCGTCTATGCTGCGCGCACCCAGGGGCTTGGCCAGACCTTTGCATCAAAACGACCCGTTCTGCAGATCCTCAGATCGGTGCTGGTTGCAGCGGAGACCGCCGTCTTCATTTTCGGGCTGAGATATCTCGGACTCGCGGAGACCCACGCAATCTTCGCCTTGTCCCCACTCCTGGCGACCGCACTTGCGGGTCTTCTGCTGCGGGAGCCCATCGGCTGGCGACGCATGACGGCGCTCGCGGTGGGCTTTGCCGGGGCACTTCTCATCATCAAGCCGGGCATGAGCGCCTTCAACATGGCTGCGATCATCCCCCTCACAGCCGCGCTGATGTTCGCCTTTTACAATGTCATTACACGCTATACTGGCCAGGTCGACAGTGCACAGACCAGCCTCTTGTTCATGGCACTTGCGGGCGTCGTGATGATGACGCCGCTCGGCCTGTTGAGCTGGACGGCACCGGATCTGCGCGGCTGGGCCCTGTTTGCCGGTGTGTCCCTGGGCAGCCTTGCGGCCCATTTCATGCTGATCAAGGCACTGCAGTTCGCACAAGCCTCGCAGCTTCAGCCGCTCAATTACTCCCTGCTGGTCAGCGCGACGATCATCGGCCTCGTCGCGTTCGGCGAGCGGCCAGATCTCTATGCGGTGATCGGCGCGGTGCTCATCGTCTCGAGCGGCCTCTTCACTCTCTTCCGGGAACAATATCTCGCCCGCCAGCAACGGCTCGGGCTCAACCGCTCCTCCCCGTGAGGGTACAGCAACGGATCAAGGATAGGCGCCGGCCGTCATTGCCCGCAGCTTGACCAAGCCGAGCACGGTATCGATGGTCGGGGTCGGTATGGCCACCATTCGCGCGATCTCCTGCACGGCTGTCACGAGTGCATCGATCTCCATGGGGCGGCCGCGCTCAAGATCCTGCAGCATCGAGGTTTTGTGGGCGCCGACAGCCTCGCCACCCGCAATGCGCTTATCCACGTCGATGACAAATCGGACCCCTATCGCCTCACCAACGGCCCGGGCCTCGACCATCATGGCGCGGATCACCGCCCGCGTTTCAGGGAAGCGGCAGATTTGCTCGAGGGTTCCCGTGGTGAGAGCGCTCACAGGGTTGAAGCTCAGATTGCCCCAAAGCTTGACCCAGATATCGTCGCGGATGCGTGACTTCACCGGTGCTTTAAGGCCGCCCGCCTTTAGAGCATCGGCCAGGCGCAGCATCCTCTCGGTGGTCTCGCCGGAGGGCTCACCCAAGACGAAGCGATCACCGTCGATCACGTTGATGAGACCAGGCTCTTCCACTTCGGCGGCGGGGTAAACGATGCAGCCGATCGCGCGTTCGGGACCGAAGGTGCGCCACTGAACCCCGTTCGGATCGACGCTTTCGAGGCGGGTATTTTCCAGTGGGCCGCCATGCCGGTAGAAATACCACCAGGGCACCCCGTTCACGGCGGTCACAAGCGCGGTATCATTGTGGAAGAGGCCTGCGATGCGCTCGGCCACGGCCGGGACGGAATGGGCCTTCAGTGTAATGACCACATAATCCTGCGCACCGAGTTCCTCGGGATTTTCGGCTGCCCGGAGCTTGATGTTTCGCTCAGCTCCGTCCTTACGCAGCCGCAGGCCATGCTCGCGAATGGTGGCGAGATGGGCCCCGCGTGCAACGATCGAGACATCCACCCCCGCCTCCGCCAAGGCGAATGCGAGATAGCCGCCAATGGCGCCGGCACCGTAGATGCAAACTTTCATATCAAGCCAATCCCAGCTTCTGGGCCAGGCCGATACGCTGGAGCTTGCCGGTTGCCCCCTTCGGGATCTCCTCGAGGAACAGGACACGGCGCGGCACTTTGAAATCAGCCAGACGCTGTGATGCGAACTGGCGCAGGTCCTGGTCCGAGGCCGCCATGCCTTCGCGCAGCACAATGACGGCGCCGACTTCCTCGCCAAGCTTCGGGTGAGGGATAGCGAAGGTGACCGCCTGCGCCACCGCAGGGTGATCCATCAGCACCTCGTCAACCTCGCGCGGGGCAATCTTCTCGCCGCCGCGGTTGATGATCTCCTTGATGCGGCCGGTGATGCGCAGATAGCCCTCAGCGTCGAGCACACCCTGATCGCCGGTGCGAAACCAACGGCCCCCTGGCGCCTCGACGAAGGCCTCTGCATTCGCCTTGGGATTGTTCTCGTAACCCGCCGTCACATTGGGGCCGCGGATCACGATCTCACCCTCCTCACCGGCGGCGAGGAGCCGACCCGCGGCATCCATGATCGCGATCTCGGGGCCCGCAGCAACACCGACCCTTCCGGGATAGCGCGGGCGCGGCGGCAGCGGGTTCGATGCCATCTGGTGAGAGGCCTCGGTCATGCCATAGGCCTCGATCACCGGGCAATGAAAGGTCTGTTCGAGCTCGGCCATGACCTGTGGCGGAAGAGAGGACGAGGATGAGCGAATGAAGCGCAGCTTCAGGCGGTCGATCACCTCCTGGTTGCGGGACGCGCGGCCGAGGATGGCCTGATGCATGGTGGGAACGGCGGTATACCAGGTGGGCTGAACCGCGTCGAACCATCTGAAGATCTTCAGGGCATCGAAGCCGGGCGTGCAGTGGACCGACGCGCCGCTGCGGAGAGAAGACAAGACCGCCGCGATGAGGCCGTGAATATGAAACAGCGGCATGATGTTGAGGCAACGGTCTTCCGGCGTGAGCGCGAGTGTCTGCGCGATATGCCCGGCAGAGGCCGTCAGATTGGCTCCGGTCAGGGGCACAATCTTCGGCCGCGACGTGGTGCCGGAGGTGTGGAGGACCAGAGCCTCGTCCTGCGCCAAGGCGGGGCACGCCGAGGCAGAGGCTCGCCCCGCTGCGCGCAGGGTGAAGCTGCCGGCGGGCGCGTCCAGCGTGGGGGCGAGCTCGACGACACGGCAACCATGGCGTTCGGCCACGAGACGCGCCGGGCTCTCCATGCCTTGGCCAATGATCAGCAGCCGGGCGCGCAAATCGGAGATATAGAATTCGAACTCTTCCTCGCGATAGGCAGGATTGAGCGGGGCAGCGCAGGCATGGGCTGCGACAGCCAAAAAGCACGTCGCCATCTCCGGCCCATTGGGCAGAACAATGGCGACGCGATCGCCTGCTGCAATGCCGAGGCCGGCAAGGTCCTTGCCCGTCGCCTCCACTTGAGCGCGCAAGCCGGCATAGGTCAGCATTTCCCGCTCCGGCGCACCTATGGCCGGCGCATCCGCCGCGCCGAGGGCCAAGAGCTCGGAAATCGACATGCCTTGAGAGTTCGTCATCATATCACCTCGACACTCAATTCGCCCAAGCCCGCAACGCCGCCGACGAGCCTATCCCCGCGCGAAACTGCGCCAACCCCAGAGGGTGTGCCGGAGAAGATGAGGTCACCCGCTCGCAACTCGAAGAAGCGCGAAATATAGGCGATCATTTCCGGCACTTTCCAAATCATCTGCTCAAGGTCGGCATCCTGTCGCCGCACGCCGTTGACCTCGAGCCAAATTGAGCCCTTCGCCAGATGGCCCGTTTCCGAGGCTAAGCAAAGAGGGCCGATGGGCGCCGACCGCTCGAAAGCTTTGGCGGCCTCCCAAGGCCGGCCAAGCCGCTTGGCCTCATCCTGCAGGTCGCGGCGGGTCATGTCCAGGCCGACCGCATAGCCCAGGACATGGTCGAGCGCATCCTCAAGACGGATATTACTGCCGCCCGAACCCAAGGCGGTCACGAGCTCGATCTCGTGGTGAACATCAGTGGTTTCGGCGGGATAGGGAAAGATGCCGCTGAGGTCGAGGTTATCCGGGTTCTTCTGGAAGAAGAAAGGCGGCGATTTGGCTGGATCATACCCCATTTCGACCGCATGGGCGGCATAGTTCCGTCCCACACAATAGACCCTATGGACGGGATAGCGTTTCTCGGTGCCGACGATCGGCAGTGCAATGGGTTCTGAGGGAGGAAACAGAAATGACATGGCCAGCTTGCCCCTGGTCTCCTGGGTTCGATGCCCCTTCATATCATCCCAGCGAGGGTTCCCAACAAAAAAGGGGGAGCGACTAGGTCGCTCCCCTTCCCCTCTGCGTTCAGTCTGAATGCGAAGATCAGAACTTGTAGGTAATCCGGCCAACCACGGAGTGATCGTCATGCTTGCCGTTGAACCGGCCATCGTAGTCGACCGTGAAGTCCAGGGCATCGGTGAAGCCAACCGTCGCGCCGGCACCGACCACTGCGAAATCACGACCCTCTCTGGTTCCGACGACCGAGAAATTCGAACCAGGCATAGCCGCGAAGTTCGCACTCGCCGTCTGATACCGGTCGAGCCACTCATGCTGCCAGGCCAGACGCAGTTCCGGAGAGATGACCGCCGCACCCATCGGCAGCTGGGTTGCCAATCGGGCACCGAGCTGGGTGTTGAAGGACTCGCCGTCGTTGCTCTTGACATGGAGAGCAGCCCCCGAGTCGGTCCGCGAGCTCTCCGTGAAGCTGTCGTTCCACACCTTCACGTAGTTGAGGGCGAGGAACGGCGTCAGGCTCGCCGTGGGCGTTACCCAGTAGCGATAACCGGTCTCGCCATAGACCGACAGCACGTCGCTGTCCCACTCGCCCTTGAGCCGATCGGTCACACCGTCAGGCTGAACCCCGAATGGCTTCTGGTCGAAGGGGTTCACCGTCGAGGCGCCAATTCCGATGCTACGGCGGGAGTCGTTGGAGTAGTGGCCATAGCCCAGGATCGCATGGGCGTAGTTCACCCCGTTGTCATAGGCGCCGTAGCCGGCAACCTGCAGCCCGTCGTAATCGATCTTGTTGTTGCCGCGCTTGAAGTCCATATCGGCCGAGATGTAGCCCGCCGTCAGACCCACCTTCCAGAGCGGCGAGAAGCCCCAGTCGATACCGCCATACACCGCATAGGTGTCCTGATCGTATTTCGGACCGTTGGCATCGCCGTCATCCGAGGACCACTGCCCGGTTGCCCTTGCCCAGATCTGAGCCTGAGAAGGAGCGCAGACCACTTGCGGCGCCGGAGCGGGCACGTAGAGATCCGCCACCGGAGCGACCGTGCTGCCACCCACATCCGCCGAGGCGGTGGGATAGTCGGTGATCGCGCAGTTGTCGTTCGGACCAACCGTGCGGAGCCGCTCACCCACCACGTTGTTCAGGAGTCGGAAGGACCAGAGAGCCGACTGGATCTGCTGGGCGTACTCCGCACCGCTCAGCTGATTGAGGGCATTGGCATACTGAGCACCGTTGAGGGTGAAGAGATTCCCCACGAGGTTGGCGAAATTCGCGTTCCCGCCACCATTATAGAGGACATCATACACGCTCTCGATGCCGTCACCGACATTCGACTGGTTCTTCGTCAGACCGGCCACGTCGCCGAAGCCGACACGCTCAACCACGAGATCGATGTTGTTGGGTCCATCGAACACCGCTTCTGGCGAGAGCAGCGGCGAGATCGAGGTCACCGAGTCCCACTCACCGTTGATGGCACTGCCGCTGGCAACCACGTCCTCATACACGGTCGTGTCCGCATAGAGGCCCGCTTCCGGCATGATCACCGCATCGCCATCGAGGCTGACATTGTTCGCCACGATGAAGGGTGCCTGATCCGGCGTGATGTTCAGCCCGAGCGTGCTGCCATCCTCCTGGGTGAAGCTGTCAACCACTGCACCGGATGGGCCGCTGATGTTGTCATTAACAAGCACCAAGTTGCCGCCGGTCAGGAGGTTGAGGTCACCAGGACCGGCGACCACGCCGTTGAGATAGGTGGTGCCTTCCGCAACATTCACCGTGTCATTGTCGGAGATGAGGATGTTGCCGAAGATCCTGCCGGCATCATCACCGCCGAGCAGGTCGATCGTCATGGGCGAAGCGGTATTCGCCACGTTGATCGCATTGCCGCGGAGGTAGAAGGCCTCGCTGGTCTCAAAGCCGTCGGTGCTCTCGAGCGTGCGGGCGATGATGGTGCCACCGTCGTTTACGATGGTCCCGGGATCGCCGCCGAGGGTTTCGACATAGATGCCGGTCGCTTGAGCGGTCGCACCGATCGCCGACACGGCAATCAGGCCATCGTTATAAATGGTGCCGCTGAAGGCGTCAGTGCTGACGCCAATGCCAACCGCAAAGGCATTCTCAGGCGCAGCCCCTTCGGAGATGGCCTCAGCAGTGACCAACAGGTTACCGTTGTTGGTAATCTCGCCCTCGACACCCGTGTCGCCCACCTCGAACACATTGATGCCTGAGGCCGTTGCCGTCGCACCGTCGGCACCTTCGGCGAAGGCGTCGACCACGAGGTCTCCGGTGTTCAGCACATCGACGGCCGAAGGATCAGTCTCGTTCGGATTGTTTCCGACCAGCAAGGTGGCACCGGAGGCGACGGCCCCAGCCTGAGCGTTATCACCGACCGCGGACGCCGCAGAGCTGACCGTGAACTCGCCGGTGTTGGTGAACGTTGCGGTCGAGCCCACTGCCACCTGGATCACACCGTCTGCCGTTGCGTTGGCGAGACCAGTGGTGCCACCGTCAGCAAAGGCCACCGCCTCTACCTGGTAGAGACCCGAGTTGTCGAACAGTGTGTCCGCATCACCCGTAGCGCTATCCGGTGAGACTGCTACTTGCAGTGCACCCAGCGCCGAGGCAGAAGTCTCCGCGTCATCTCCCGTTGCTGTGGCAGCGCTGCCTACGAAGATATCACCGGAATTGGTCAGCGCCGCATCCGCATCTTCGGCCAGCGCGACTTGCAGGAAGCCGATTGAGCTAGCATCTGCATCAGCGAACTCAGCCTCGGCAGTCGCTGCCGCTGCGTAGGTCACGGTGCCTGTATTCGTCGCGGTAACACCCGCCACGGACTGGTTCGGGTCGCTAACCGCAACCTGCCCCTGTCCGATAAGGAATGCCGTGGAGTTCGCCTCGACATCCGCAACTGCCGCGGATGCAGCCAGTACGTCAATCACGCCATCATTGGTGAGGTCCGCCGTGGCAGCATTTGTTTCGGCGATAGCAACCTGGAGCCCGCCGATGCCGACGCTCGTTGCGTTGGCGAGGTCCACGCCGGTGGCGGTTGCAGCAAAGGTGCCCTCGAAATTCCCGTCGGCACCGTTGACGAAGTTCACGTCCGCGAAGTTCTCGCTGCCAGCAAGCTGCACTACGCCCGCACCAGCGGAGAAGGCCACCGCCGTCTCACCTGCCGTTGCCGAAGCAGCACCGCCAACGAGGAAGTCGCCCGAGTTGTTGAAGTTCGCAGTCGCCAGGTCACCAGATGGACCACCGGCAACCTGAACGGCGCCCGCCGACAACGCAGCGGCCACAGCATCTGCATTTTCACCAGGTGCCTCGACTGTGGTCTGAGCGCCCACCGCGAAGCTTCCCGTGTTTGTCAGGGAAGCATCCGAATCTGCGTTTTCACCCAGCGACAGCTGGAGAGCGCCGAGGCCGGCCGCCGTACCGAAGGCAGTGCCGGTCGCACCAGTGATGGCGCTATCAGCGGACGCGAGCACGCTCAGGTCGCCATCATTGGTGAGCGTGTTGGTGGCGGACTCATCGGCAAAGCCAACCTGCGCAACACCTGCTGCGACAGCAAGGCTACTCGCGCCAGTCACACCCGCGGCCGAGGCGACGCCATCGACGTCGACCACGCCATCGGCACTATTGGTAAAGCTGTTCCCGGCGTCCCCGCCATTGGAGAACTGCCCTAATCCAACGCCAACGCCAGTGGCGAAAGCAAAGTCACCGTCGGTTGCGGAGGTACCTGACCCGCTGACGGTATAGCTGCCATTGTTTGTGAAAGCCGTATCGGCAAAGGTAGACGACGATGCTGACTGCACACCGCCAATGCCAAGGCCGAGCGCCGATACATCATCGCCGCCAGTGGCCGTCGCATCGGCCGTCACGCTAAAGGTACCGTCGTTGAGACCCGTTGCCAATGCATTGGAAGGGACGGCGGCGCTGGTAGCGGACTGGCCGAAGCCCACGCCCAAGGCGATTGCATCCGCATCGTCATCCGCGGTTGCCAGCGCGTCGACATCTACGCCGTAGCTGCCATCAGCGCCATTGGCGAAGTCAGCGGTGGCGCCACGGCGACCATTGGCCGTCTGAATATTGCCAACGCCGAAACCGACTGCAGTGGCGTCACCGTAGAGGCCAAGCGCGTTGGCTTCCGCGTCGCCGGTGACGAGATAGCTGCCATTGTTGTCCAGGTTGGCTGTGGCAAACTGATCGGCGCTGGAAGCATTCTGCACACCACCGATCGCGCCGCCCACTGCGACCGCTTCGCCGCCTTCGCCGTTGGCTTCGGCATAGCCGCTGCCCAGGATATCAATGGAGCCATCATTGATCAGATCAGCATTGGCATTGTCGTCCGACTCCGCGCTCTGAGCATAGCCGGCAGCTATTCCAACACCGAGGGCCGAGCCGTCAACGCCATTGGCAACGCCTGAGCCAAGCCCGCTGATAGTATAGGTACCGCTGTTATCGAGGAGTGTGTTCGCGGTGCTACCGCTCGCTGCGCTGCCCGCGAACTGCAGCTGGCCAACACCGATGCCGATGCCGGCCGCAGAGCCATCATCATCGGCCGATTCCGCTGTGGCGGTTCCTTGGGAGTTGTACGTCCCACTGTTATTCAGAACCGCACTTCCAACAGTATCGCCGGAGACGCTCTGCACACCGCCAAGGCTCAGCCCGAGCGCAGTCGCCGTAGAGCCCACCGTTCCTTCCGTGTAGGCATTGGCGAGGACGTCGACGCTGTAGTCGCCGCTGTTATCAACGGTGGCGACACCGCTTTTGTCGCTTTCAACCAACTGAATAGCGCCCGCACCAACACCGATAGATGTTGCCTGGTCGGTCGCTTGCGCGTCGCTCACGACGGAAACGGCATAGCCGCCGAAGGTGCCGTCATCGAGGCCACTATTGGTCAGCGTAGCCGTCGCGTCATTGGCGCTGGTGGCGTTTTGGAGAGAGCCGAAGCCCAAGCCAACGGCGAAGGCGCTCTGATCCTGCGGAATACCGTTCGCATCCACTTCGCCGGCGATCGCGGCAACCGCCACGTCGAAGTTGCCGCTGTTGTCGATGATCGCATCACCCGCGACATCGCCAGAGGCCGACTGAATGAGGCCGCCGCCGACACCGATAGCGAAATTGTTGTCAGCGCCGCCCGCGTAGGCATTCGAGGTTACGAGCAGATCGCCCGAATTGGAGAAATCGGCGAGGCCCGATCCGGAAGCATCGCCCGCTGCGACCTGCAGCCCGCCGATTCCAGCGGCAAGAGCGGTCGAGGATGTTGCGCCGCCATCCGCGATGGCGCTGGCGAAGACATCGACCGTGCCGCTGTTGTCAACGAAAGAGCTCGCATCCGTTGCGAAGGCCGCGTTGGCAAAACCGCCAGCGACGGCGATCGATGATTCGCTGCTTTCAACGGTTGCCCCGACATTCAGGATGCCGGTGTTGGTGAAATCGGAGGCCGCCTCCGTATCGCCCACAGCGAGGCCAACCTCACCCAGGGCCACAGCAAGGCCGCTCTGGTTCAGCGGATCACCAGCATTCACCGGAGAGACATCCGCCGTAACGTTGATTTCGCCATCGTTCACGACATCGGTGACAGCAACATCGCCGAAGGCACCGGCCACCGCGCCGAAGCCAACGGAACTCGAGGAGCCACCTGCGTCATAAGAGAAAGCGCCAACATTGATCGCGCCGCCATTATCGACCGTTGCGATATAGCCGTCGGGGGCAAAGCCCGCCACGGCAACACCGCCCGCAACGATCAGGCCGTTATCGGCCGTGCCGTTCGCGAAAACGTCGATGGAGCCATCATTGATGACCGCCTGACCCTCGTCGCCATCCTCGAAGGACAGCACGCCGACGAAGAAGCCATCGCCCCCGCCGATGGTGTCGCCAACGAGGATCTCGCCGTCGGGACCATTGATGATGTCACCCTCGACCGTACCGAGATTGGCGATACCCACGCCGCCAAAGCCAACGATCGGCAGCACGTCGCCATCGACATCGATCAAGCCGTCGTTCCCGATATCCCCGTTCACCGAGTTGCCGGGCGTGATCGCGATTCCGAAGCCGCTGTCGACGATGGAGCCGGCCGTCGTCACCTCAATGAAATCATTGTCCGCCGGGTTGAGAACCTGGGGAGCGTTGGGCGTGTTGATGGTGGTACCCGCCGCGTGAGCCGACGTGACGTTCGCCGCCATTGCCCCGACGGCCAGTGCGAATAGCGACGCACCCGAAAACAGACCGCGTACAAGCTTCTTAGACGTCATTTTCTCTTTCCCCCCACGGCAGACCTGCCTGGTGACTGATACTCGATTGCGAAGCTACCCAAACGGGTCATGTCCAGCAACAGAAATGGCCAAATTCGATCTAAATTGCGACTGTTGGCTGACGAGCGTTGCCGCATTACAACATTGACCCTACTGTCTGCGGCAAAGTTTTAGCAGCCGTCAGTACACAGCGGATCAAGCGCTGTGCATGACGCACGACCTTCGCCAGAGTTAATGCTCCTTACATTCGCAAGTATCTTTTGAATCGACTCATTTAAGACTCACTTAACAGCCGCATTGCAAGTTTTTGTTGTATTATTCTTTGATGCAATCAGAGATAGATGATCGACAGGCGGAAAGAGTCATAGAATTGGGAAGTGACTGCGTTCGCTCATGGCCAAACGGCGTCAAGCAGCGCCGGCCAAGCTCCGCCAGGCCCAAGTCGGCAAATGCTGGAATGCGCGCGGAATCAGCCGGCCGTGGAGCCAGTCAAGGCTCTCCGCCGAACTCTGCGGATGGAGGCGTGATCAGGACAGCGGGCGCAAGGTGACGAGGCGCAGCTCTATACCGCCGTCGCGCCCATCAAGGTCGGACCAAAGACCGATCACCGCACCTTCGCGCGCATTTGCCGGCACCACGAGATCGAAGCTGTAGGGCTGGAAGGCCCTGGATGGGGTAAAGACAATCCAGCCAGTGGAGAAGCCGTTGCCGATGGTCATGGCCATGGCAAAACGCGCGCTGGGCTTTGGATCAGCTCCTCGCGCCCAAGCCGTCACGCGCACCCGCTTGCCCGCCAAGGCCTGAACCTCAGATGCGGGAATCGCGAGATGGGCGCCGCCTGTGGTTCCGGCCGGACGCGCCGTGGCCGTGGTCGAGCGAATCACGACGGTCGCGTTGTCGCGAACGGCGGATTGTTGGGTGATGCTGTTGGCCGGGGCGGCCTTGAGCTCCGAATCGATGCCGGAAAAGACGATCTTCTCGGAGGGCTGCAAGGTGATCGCTTGCTGGGGTCCGGCATCACCTCCGCCAGTCGATGAGTCGCCCGAGAACAGGAAATACCCGCCCGCTCCCACGATCACGATGACCGCGGCTGCCGCAATGCCGATCAGCCGCGGATTGAGGGTCGGGAAATTTCCACGAGCCGGTCGGCCAGAAGGCTTAGCAGAGGTCGAACTTGGACGAGCGGCCTTTACGTCTGGCCGCGCCGGCCCGGCCGAGAATGGCTCACCCGGAAGCTCGTTAATCGGGTCAGCCGCATCCTCTTTCCAATTCCAGCGCGGGTCATCGTCTTGTTTTACTGTGCTCATTTAGCCGACCTAAGTGCGACGCAAACCGGCGGCGCAAATCCGAGACGAGGAAAGTTTGCCGTCTGTGTGGCATGCAATACAGTTAATCAGCCCACAGGGTTAATAAATGCTTATGGCGCCTCGGTTCCTACTGCATTTGTTCATTGAAATAGGAATAGGCCGCAGAAAAGCCTTTGAGATCGATCTCTGTCTGCACCAGCCGCTTATTCGCCTGGACGAAGTTTACCGCCACCTTGGGTGATTCCTGCAGCTGCTCGATAAGGTCGTTGCTCAGCTGAAGCCGTGCCTGACAGGCCCGCGGGCCGCAGACATTGTAGGGCACCTGCAATGGCTCACCATCGCCCATGGCCAGGCGGATCCCGTCCTGAACAGAGACGCCGGTGGGGGTGGTCAAGAGGCTCACCAGGTTCTTGTCACCATCACGGGCAATGGACAGAGCAAAGAGTACCCGGCGCGTCTTGGCCACAATGCGCGATTGCGACATGGCGCAGCGCTTGGCGTTCTTTGCTTCGATGCAGGTGACGATCCAGCCGTCAAAGGCCTTTTGCGTCTTCGTGGGCGCCGGACCCTGAGCCTGCGGCTGCGGCTGCTTCTGAGCCTGGGCCGAGACCGGTCCGCTGATCAGGGCAAGGCCCGCGACAACCGCAGCTGCGGCCGCAGTGATCCGCAGGCCGCCCATCTTGCACAAAGACGCGCGCGAGCCCGCCGTTGCCACAAACACCATCTCACTTCCTCCGTGCACGTTGAATGCGCGATCTCGTGTCGCGACGCCCCTCAGCCCTGTTCCACAGCCCGCAATTCGTCTGTCAGGGGTTTCAGATATTGCTCGTAGCGCCGCCAGCGCTCGACCGAGCTGTCATAGATCGGCCTGCGCACCTCAACCACACTTGCGGTCTTTACCGGCCGTTTGGACCGATGGAAGGCGAGGCATGCCTCATCCCAAGGCAAGCCGCAGAATTCGATGATGCGGCGCGCATTTCCCTCGAGATCGGCCACCACATCCTCATAGGCCACCTTCAGGATCCTGCCTTCGGGCAAGACTTGGTGCCAATGGGCCATGAGCCTTTCATATTCCCGATAATAGCGCCCAAGCTCGCCCAGGTCATAGGTGTGGGGCATCTCGTCCTTGAACAGCTTGGTCCAGGTCGACACACAAGCCTCAAAGGGATTGCGGGTGGTGTGGATGATCCGGGCGTTCGGGAAGAGGATGTGAATCAGGCCGACGAAATAGTAGTTCGTCAGAAGCTTGTCGGTCACCCGGAGCGCCTCTCCGGAGCCTCGCCCGACCCGCGTGAGGTAGTCCTTCGCCACCGCCGCGAAATGGACGGGCTTCATCTGCTCCACGATATCGGGATAGCGAGGCAGGTTCGGATAGGTCTGACGCAGCCGCCCCAGGGCGTCATAGAGATATTTCACCTCGCCTGCGCCATGAGCCTGGGGGTGGCTCGCAATGATCTGCTCGGTGAGAGTGCTGCCCGACCGCGGGAAGCCGACGATGAAGACCGGACGGTCCGAGGGATCGCCTCCAAAGGCATTGCTGGCAAGGAAGTCTGCGGTGAAAAGCTCGCGGATCCTGGCAAAGAAGGTCATGACGGCCGCTTCCTGATATTTCACCTGCTGGCGCTTGAGCCTGGTGCCAATCTGGAAATGGCGAGCGGCGCGATCATAATCGCCGATATCGTCATAGGCCTTGCCCAAGGAGAAATGTAGCACCATGAAGCGCTCATCCTCCGGGTCGCTGGCATTGGCCAGCTGTTTCTCCATAGCCGCCAAGATCGGATGATCGGGCGTGAAGGTCTCGATATCGACCAGATTGGTATAGGCGCCGATGGCGCCCGGCTGCAGGGTCAAGGCCCGGGTGAAGGCCTCGCGTGCCTTGTCCATACGGCCCATCGATTTCTCGGCAATGCCAAGGAAGTTCCAGGCTTCCACATGGTTGGGATTGTGCTCCACCGCTTTGCGGAGATAGGTGACCGCTTGCTCATGGAGATCGGCTTCGTGGCAAAGCTCGCCATAGACAGCCAGCGCCCCGGCGTGATCGGGATCGATGGCCAGTGCCCGCTTCAGCGCCTTCTCCGCATAGCCCAAATTGCGGCGGGCAAGGTGGGCGCGAGCGATGTTCACCAAAGCCGTGAGATTATTGGGCTGCTGCTGAAGCAGATTGGTCAGGATCTGCAGCGCCTCATCCGACTTGTTCTGAACCGCCAGGAGCTCCGCCAAGTTATTTGCCGCCTCGATATAGGACGGTCGCAGGGCCAAGGCCCGGCGATAAGCCACCTCTGCCTGCTCGAACAGGAGCTGGTCACGCAGGACGGTTGCCATATTGTTGTAAGCTTCGGGATAGGCCTTGCGCAGCTCGATGGCGCGCTCGTACTGCGCGATCGACTCATCCAGACGTCCAAGCGCGCGCAGAGCATTGCCGAGATTGTTGCGAGCCTCGGCGTAATTGGGATCAGCCGCCAGCGCCCGGCGGTAGGCCTGCTCGGCCTTTGCAAATTCCCGCTTATCGAAATGAACGATGCCGATATTGTTCCAGGCCTGCGGCAATTGCGGATTGAGCTCAATGGCCTTGTTCAGGGCGATCAGGGCTGCATCAAGCCGTCCGACCTGGCGCTGCATCTCGCCGAGATTGGCATGGAAATTGGCATGGCGCGGGCTGAGCTTGATGGCCTGCTTGATGTGGCGAATGCCCTCCTCCGTGCGGCCCAGGCGATGAGCGGCGACACCGAGGATATTGTGGGCGTCCGGATATTTCGGACGGGCTTCCGCAATCTGACGGGCCAGTATCTCCGCCTCGCGCAGCCGGCCCGCTGAAAACAGCGCCGCCGCCTGTCGCAGAGCCTGCTGAACCGACATCCATTGCTTTTGAGGCGCAACAGGCCGGCGCGCTTGCGGCTTGGCCAATGTTGTCGCCGGGCCTGCGGCGGAAGCTTGTCCAGGAACAGATTCCGTCACTTCGAGCTCTCCCAGGAAGCCTTGCTCAGCGGCCGTCATATCCCATCCACACTGCTGGTGCCACTCGAATGTTATACGAACGCATCACGGCCAGACAGGCTTGGCCATCCCCTTTCTGACGATCCTGGGCACAAAAAAGCCCGGAGCACATCCGCGCTCCGGGCCCTTTGAGAGACTGTGCTCAGCTTAGATGCTTACGAGCCCTGCTCGTAGTCGTACTTGCCATTGTGCCAGACATACCAGACATAGCCCGGTGCCTTCACGTCACCTTTTTCATCGAAGCTGACGGTGCCGAGAACGGTGGCCGCCTGGTTGCTGCGCAAGACCGGCTCGATCTTTTCGAGATCGATGCTGCCTGCCTTCTCAGCCGCCTGCGCCCAAGCCTGGATCGCGCCATAAGTATAAAGAGTGTAGCCCTCCGGGTCGTAGCCGGTCTGCTTGAAGGCTTCCACCACCGGAGCAGCTTCCGGATTCTTGCGCGGATCAGGGCTGAAGGTCATCATCGTGCCTTCGCCGGCAGGACCGGAGATCTTCCAAAATTCGTCGGTGACAAGCGCGTCGCCGGAGATGAGCTGCGGCTTGTAGCCCTGCTCGTTGGCCTGGCGAATGATGAGGCCGGCCTCGGTGTGATAGCCGCCGACATAGACCACATCAATGCCTTCTGCCTTCAGCTTGGAGACGAGGGCGGAATAGTCCTTCTCACCGGCAGTATAGGCTTCGTAAAGCGCGACCTTGCCGCCGAGTTTCTCAAACTCTGCCTTGGTGGCATCGGCAAGACCTTTGCCGTAGGCGGTCTTGTCATGGAGGATCGCCACCTTCTTGTCGCTGAAGCGCTTCTTCAGGAGCTCACCGGCCACGATGCCCTGCTGATCGTCACGGCCGCAGACGCGGAAGATGTTGGGTCCGCCCTCGTCGGTGAAGGCCGGGTTGGTGGAACCGGGCGAGATCTGCAGAATCCCCTCTTCCATATAGACCTTGGAGGCGGGAATGGATGATCCGGAGCAGAAATGGCCAGCGACGAGGGCCACGCCTTCACTCGCCACCTTATTTGCTGCGGCGACCGCCTGCTTGGGGTCACAGGCATCGTCCTCGACCACCAGCTTCAGCTGCTGCCCGAGAACGCCGCCCTTGGCGTTGATGTCCTTCACCGCCATCTCGGCGCCACGCCGCATCTGCTCGCCGAAGGCCGCATATTGCCCTGTCATGGGCCCGACGGTCGATATCAGGATGTCGGCGCTTGCCGCCGATATGCCATAGCTCATGGCGGCCGCTGCCATGAGCATCGAAAATCCAAATCGCCTCATCCCAGTCTTCTCCTGTCTTCGCAAAAGAGCTGCCGGCCGCCTCAAGATTTACTTGAGATCTGCTGGATCCGCTTCTTCTTCAGAAGCCCTGATTTTACTCTAGCACCAAGATTGAAATTGCCAATAGGCGGCAAGATCAAATCCCGTCAAAGCTTATCTTTCCACGCAAAAATCCCGCTGCGCTCATAAAGCCAGGGATATTGTCTCACCATGTTGTTGGCCATTGTCACTCGATAGGCGGCAAAGCTGACCAGCGCCAGATAGATGAAATCAATGAGGAAGCCGGAGAGGGACAAGCCCTCGGCGCCGAACAGGCTCCATTTGAGGAAGCGGGAGACCGCTGCCAGCGCAATGGAATAGAAAACGGTCTGCCAGGGTGACCGCCAAGTCTTGGCAATGGCGCGCCCGGTCATGTAGGCGGCAAAACCTGCGAGGACGACAGTCACGCCCAGGAAAACCGACAGAGATGATCCAAGCAGCGGTTCGGTCATGATCAGCTTGCCTCGAGATAAGCTTTGCGGATTTCCGGGTTGGCCAGCAATTCGCGACCGGTTCCGGACATCACGATACGCCCGCTCGCCATGACATAGGCGCGGTGCGCAAGCCTCAGGGCATGATAGGCATTCTGCTCGACCAGGAAGATGGTCATGCCCTGCTCGCGATTGATCTCCTGGATGACATGGAAGATCTGCTTGACCACCAGGGGCGCAAGGCCAAGGGATGGCTCGTCGAGCAGCAAGAGGCGCGGCCTGCTCATCAGCGCTCGGCCGATCGCAAGCATTTGCTGCTCGCCACCCGACAGGGTTCCGCCACGTTGGTTGCGCCGCTCGGCGAGCCTTGGAAACATGGCGAAGACGCGCTCGAGATCATTATCGAAATGAGCGGGATCGGTGGAGACCGCGCCCATCTGCAGGTTCTCGAGCACCGTCATGCGCGGAAAGATGCGACGGCCCTCCGGCGACTGGGCAACCCCCTTGCGCACGATCTGATAGCTGGGCAGGCGGGTTATGTCCTCGCCATCGAGCCTCACCTCGCCGTGGCGCGCCCTTGGATTGCCGCAGATGGTCATCAGCAGGGTCGATTTGCCCGCGCCATTCGAGCCGATGAGGGAAACAATCTCGCCAGCATTGACGGTGAGATCGACGCCCTTCAAAGCCTCGACGCTGCCATAGAAGGTGTGCAGGCGGGAGACGGAGAGCAGCGGGCTCATTTCTGCGCTCCATCACTCAGGCCGACGGTTTGCGCAATGTCGGGGGGCAATTCCGCCTCCTCCTCCTCCCCGAGATAAGCGCGGATGACGATCGGATCGTTGCGAATGGCGTCAGGCTTGCCTTGCGCGATTTTGCTGCCATGATCAAGCACGACGATATGGTCGGAAATGCCCATAACGACGCTCATGTCATGCTCGATGAGAAGAATGCCGATGCCGGCCTCGCGGGCGATGGCGGCCAACAGATGGTTGAGGTCGGCCGATTCGCGCGGATTGAGCCCGGCGGCAGGTTCATCAAGGCATAGCAGCACGGGATCGGTGCACATGGCCCGGGCGATTTCCAAGCGCCTTTGCGCGCCATAGGGCAAGTTACCGGCATCCATATCGGCCTGCTCGGTGAGCCCGACCTTGTCGAGCCAGTATCGCGCCTTCTCCAGGGCCTGCCGCTCAGCATCCCGGTAGGCCTTGACGCCAAGCAAACCGAGAATTGTGAAGCCGGAGGCGCGCATCAGCGCATTATGCTGCGCGACAATCAGGTTCTCGAGAACGGTCATGCGCTGGAACAGGCGGATGTTCTGAAAGGTGCGGGCCACACCCGCATCGCGGGTGATGTGGTGGCCCTCCATGCGCTCCAAGAGATATTCCCGCTTATCTGGCCGGGACAGGCGCAGCCGGCCAATGTCGGGACGGTAAAAGCCGGTCAGGCAGTTGAAGACGGTGGTCTTGCCGGCGCCATTGGGGCCAATGATGGCGGTGATCTCCTTGGCGCGGGCCTCAAAGGACACATCATCGACCGCGACTAGGCCACCAAAGCGAATGGTGAGATGCTCGACTGTGAGAAGCACGGGTTGGTTGCTGCCAGCGGCGTTCACTAGGGGTTCCCGTCTCTAAGCCTTGCTGGACAAGAGCATGGTCGGGCTGCGATGGGCGAGAAGCCCGGCTGGCCGCCAAAGCATGATCAGCACCATGGCACCGCCAAAGGCGAGCATCCGATATTCCTGCAGCTCGCGGAAGAATTCCGGCAGACCGATGAGCAGGAGGGTCGCGAAGACGATGCCAAGCTGGCTGCCGAAACCGCCCAGCACGACGATGGCCAGGATCACGGCGGATTCAATGAAGGTAAAGCTTTCCGGGCTCACGAAGCCTTGGCGGGTGGCGAAGAAAGCACCGGCAAAGCCGGCGAACATGGCACCGATGGCAAAGGCGGTGAGCTTGGTGTTCCGTGGCGAGATGCCAAGGGATTTGCAGGCGATCTCGTCTTCGCGCAGCGCTTCCCAGGCACGGCCGATGGGCATCCGCCTGATTCGCAAGGTGAACAGGTTGGTGACCAAGGCGAGGGCCAGAATAAGATAATAGAGAAAGATGATGCGGTCCTGGGGCGAATAGGTCAGGCCGAAAAAGCTGTGAAACGTCTCCTGGCCGTCACGGGCAACCCGCTCAAATGGCAGGCCAAAGAAGCTGGGGCGCGGAATACCCGAAATGCCATTGGGGCCGCCGGTGAACTCGTACCAGTTGATCAGGACGACCCGGATCATTTCGCCAAAGCCGAGGGTGACGATGGCCAGATAGTCGCCGCGCAGCCTCAACACGGGAAAGCCGAGCAATATGCCGGCGAAGGCGGCCATGATGCCTGCGAAGGGCAAGCAAAGCCAAAAGCTCGCATCGTAATAGGTGCCGAGCAAGGCATAGCTATAGGCGCCGACCGCATAGAAGGCGACATAACCGAGATCGAGAAGGCCCGCGAGGCCGACCACGATGTTCAGCCCCCAGCCCAGCATGATGTAGGTGACGACGAGAATGCCAATATCGAGAAGCCGGCGGTCAATGCCGGGAATAAACGGGAAGGCCAGGGCCAGAAGCAGCAGGACCGGGCCCACATAGATCGATATCTGCTTGACCCGCGCCGCCACCCGCTCCTTCCGCGCTTCGGCCTCTTCCTGGCTGAGGGTGCGCCCGCCATGGCGCAGCATCCACACGGCGCGCAGGCCGATCACCAGTGCCGTCGCCGCCACGATCCACATCACGACCGGATCTTCGAAGGGCAATGATGCATGCAGGATGCGGCCGATATTCTCGCCGAAGAGCGTATAGCTCAGCAGCATCAACAGCAGGATGGCCGTTACGGGCAAGGCCATCAGAGCGACCGGGCGCGGGCGGTCCTGCTCGAGCATCGCCACCCAGATGCGGCCGATAAAGGCGATGACCGCTGCCGCGAGCACATCGAGAAAGCGGGTGGTGACCGAAAGGCCTGCAGGTGTGTCGATGGTCCTGAAGCCGACAAGGCCGATGGTCAATGCCGCCACGACCAGCGCTGCGAGCGCGCCTTCCTTCACCAGATCCGCCGTTAAGGAGCGCGGGCGCACCCCGACATGTTCAGGCGCGGATACGGCCGTCATCCCTCAAACCTTCTCGATGTCCGGGCGACCGAGCAGGCCGGTGGGCCGGAAGATCAGGACGAGCACGAGAATGGAGAAGGCGGCCACGTCCTTGTATTCAAGACTGAAATAGCCGGACCAGAACGCCTCGATCAGCCCGATCAGCAGCCCACCCAGCATCGCGCCCGGCAGAGAGCCGATGCCACCCAGAACTGCCGCGGTGAAGGCCTTTATTCCGGCAAGAAAGCCAATGAAGAAATCGATCACGCCATAATAGAGCAGAAACATCAGTCCGGCCACCGAGGCCAGTATGGCGCCGGTCACGAAGGTCAGCGAGATGGTGCGGTCGACATCGACCCCCAACAAGGCGGCCATGTCGCGATCCTGTTCGCAGGCCCGCTGCGCGCGACCAAAGGGCGTCTTGGCAATGGTCCAGGAGAAGATCGACATGAGCACGATGGTCAGGCCGATGATGATCATCTGCATGTAGCTGAGGGAGACCACATAATCGCCCGAACGCATGATCTCGATACCGCCGGAGACCACCGGCTGGATGGGCTTGTTGCGCGCACCCTGAAGGAGCTGGACATAGTTCTGCAGGAAGATGGACATGCCGATCGCGGTGATGAGGGCGGCAAGTCTCGGTGATCGTCGCAACGGCCGATAGGCAATGCGCTCCAGCGACCAGCCATAAACCGCGGTGAGTGCCATGGCGATGACGAGAACGATGAGCAAAGCCAGGGGGACCCAGGTCAGTCCGATCATGCCGAGCACGAGGAAGGCAATCAGCGCGTTGAAGGCACCGATCATAAAGATCTCGCCGTGGGCAAAGTTGATCATGCCGATGATGCCATACACCATCGTATATCCCACCGCGATCAGGCCGTAGATGGATCCGAGGGTTACACCATTGATGAGCTGATTCAGAAAGTATTCGAAGGATCCCTGCATAGATCCACCCCACCCCGTTGCAATCATAACGGCGTCGAAAATGCTTCCTATCCGACGAAAGTCTAACTCGCCGGATTACAAAATGCCTCTTTACCCCCTCTAGACCGCTGCTAAGTGACGATCATGATTAGCATTGTCATCATCGCAAGCAATGAGAATTGATAACCTGCTCAGCTCTTAGGGTCAAACAGTGAAGTGAGGCCCAGGGGACATTGCACCCGCCCCCATTCGCACGGCTACGCACCGCCTCCAGCGAGAGTATCAGATACCATCCCAAAGGCTAAGTTGACAGGTCTCGGGCTGGCAACGCAGGATCCTCACAGGGAGTAGCAGCACAATCACAAGCATGCGCTGCAAACACGCGCCGATAGATCAAGGAATGCTGACAATAGATCTTTATAGAGACAGTTTCGTTGGCCCGGAGCCAAACTTCGACTGGCGGCACGGCGGAAAATAATCTCGCAATGGGCGAGGCTCGGCATGCCCGGGGTTGCGTGCATTGCCGGTGATGAGGATTCGATCCTCTCGCCGGGTGATCACGAGGGACAGGCGTGCTAGCGTGCGGCAAACCCAGTCAGAAGTGCGGAGCAGTTCATGCTTGATGTTGCAGAGCGACCAGGAAAAACCCAGACGGATGTGATGTTGGCGGTGCGCGGCCTGGAGGCCTGGTACGACGAATCGCACATCCTCCACGGGATGACCTTCGATGTCCGGCAAGGGGAAGTGGTGACCCTGCTTGGACGCAACGGAGCCGGCAAGACGACAACGCTCAAGTCCATCATGGGCATAGTCAGAAAGCGGCGCGGCTCGGTTCAGTTCAACGGCCGGGAACTGATCAATCAGCCCTCGCGCTCCATCGCCCGCCTTGGCATCGGCTTCTGCCCTGAGGAACGGGGCATCTTCGCGAGTCTGAATGTCGAGGAAAATCTCACGCTGCCGCCGGTCATCAATGAAGGCGGGCTGAGCATAGACGAGATCTTCCAGCTCTTTCCCAATCTCAAGGAGCGGCTGAAAAGCCAGGGCACCAAGCTCTCCGGCGGCGAGCAGCAGATGCTCGCGATTGCGAGGATCTTGCGCACGGGCGCCAAGCTCCTATTGCTCGATGAGCCGACCGAAGGCTTGGCACCGGTCATCGTCCAGCAGATCGGCGTGACCATCAACCAGCTCAAGCAGCGCGGCTTCACCATCATTCTCGTCGAACAGAACTTCCATTTCGCCGGGACGGTGGCCGACCGCCACTATGTGGTCGAGCAGGGCCGCGTCATCGACATGATCCCCAATAGCGAGATCAGCCAGAATGTGGAGAAGCTTCACCGCTACCTCGGCGTTTGATGCAGCCTGTGCAGCAGCGCTCGCCGGCTAGACATCAATGATTCGAAGGTCACCGCATCTGGCTACGATCAGTGTCACGAGCGCTTGCACCAACTAGTCTGAGGGAGGAACGGCAATGATAGCAAAAACTGTGCTGGCCGCGGTTGCGAGCCTAGCCTTGTTCGCGGGCGTGAGCCTGGCGCAAGAGCAGGCGGTCAAGATCGGCGTGCTGAATGATCGTTCCGGGATCTATGCGGACATTACCGGCGAAGGCTCGGTGATTGCCGCACGGATGGCAGTGGAAGACTTCACCGCAAAGAACCCAGGCTTCAAGGTGGAGGTCATCTCGTCCGACCATCAGAACAAGCCGGATATCGCATCGAATATCGCCCGCCAGTGGTATGACCAGGAAGGGGTCGATGCGATTTTCGACTTGCCGGCCTCATCCACGGCTCTGGCGGTTGCGGAAGTGACGCGCGAGAAGAACAAGGTGGTGATCGTCTCCGGCGGCGGTACGTCGGATCTTACAGGCAAGAATTGCTCGCCCAATACCATCCACTGGACTTATGACACCTGGTCTTTGGCAAATGGCACGGCGAGTGCCATGGTCAATCAGGGACTCAAGAGCTGGTTCTTCATCACGGCCGATTACGCATTCGGGCATGCGCTCGAGCGTGATGCGTCCGAGCTTGTGAAGAAGGCCGGCGGCGAGGTGCTCGGATCGACCCGCTATCCCTATCCGGGACAGGATTTCTCCTCCTATCTCCTGCAGGCCCAATCCTCCGGAGCGCAGGTGATCGGGCTCGCCAATGCGGGCGGCGACTTCATCAACTCGGTGAAGCAAGCCTCCGAATTCGGCATCGTGCAAGGCGGGCAGAACCTCGCGGGCCTGCTGGTGTTCATCACGGATATTCATGCGCTCGGACTGCAAGCTGCGCAGGGGCTGAGCCTGACCGAGTCGTTCTATTGGGATATGAACGACAAGACCCGCGCCTTTTCTGACCGCTATCAGAAGGCAGGTGGGCCGGCGAAACCGACCATGGTGCATGCGGGCGTTTATTCATCCGTCCTCCATTATCTGGAGGCGATCAAGGCTGCCGGTACGAAAGAGGCCAAGGCCGTCATCGGTAAGCTGAAGGAAGCACCAATCCAGGATGAGCTGTTCGGAACCATCACGGTGCGTCCGGATGGCCTTGCGGCTCATGACATGTATCTGTTCCAGGTGAAGAAGCCGGAGGACTCGAAGGGTGCGTGGGACTATTACAACCTGGTTGCCACCATCCCCGCCGACAAGGCGTTCCGGCCTCTCGACCAGGGCGGCTGCGAGCTTGTGAAGTAAAGCGCGCGCAAGAAAAGTCGGCGGGAGGATCTACAGGGCCATCCCCACACTCCTCCCGCCTTGCCAGCGCGACCTCACGGGTTGTGATTATCTGATGGCCGGGGCATTCGCGGACTGGTAGAGCATAACGACTGTCGCCCTGCCCTTCCGCCCAGAGCTCAGATGTCTCACGCCGCATCGACGCCTCACCGGCATGACCGTCTGGATGGTCTTGCCTTCGCTCTCATGCTTCTGATCTGCGCGAGCTGGGGCCTCAACCAGGTGGCGGTGAAGGTCTCGGTCGGCGGCATCTCGCCGATCTGGCTTGCTTCGATACGCTCGATCGGCGGCACGATCCTGATGGTCGCGTGGATGCTCTGGCGCGGCATTCCCATGTTCAAGGCCGATGGCAGCCTCGGGGTTGGCATCTTCATGGGGGTGATATTCGCGATCGAGTTCGTTCTCTTCTATTGGGGAATGACCTACACGACCGTGTCTCGGGGGGTGCTGTTCTTCTACATGTCCCCCTTCGCGGTGGCGATCGGCGCCCATTTCTTCATCCCGGGCGAAAGGCTCACCCGGACGAAGAGTTTGGGCCTGGCCCTCGCCTTCAGCGGTCTGGCGCTTGCCGTTTATGAGGGGCTCACTCTCCCCAGCCTTAGCGAGCTGTTCGGCGACATGATGATCCTGATTGCCGCCATTCTGTGGGGTGTGCAGTCGGTTCTGTTCAAAGCCGGCCGGCTGTCAACCATCGCCCCCGAGAAGACCCTGCTTTATGAGCTCGGGATCTCGGCAGTGCTCATGCCGCTGCTGCTGCTCTTCGTTCCAGAAGCCGGCATTTTCAACCCATCGCCGGTGGTGTGGATCGCCGTTGCCTATCAGGTCTTGGCCGTGGTGTTTGCGAGCTATATCGGCTGGCTGTGGCTGATGGTGCGCTATCCCGCATCGCAGCTTGCCTCATTCAGCTTTCTCGTGCCGGTGATCGGCTTTGCGGGCGGGGCCGTGCTTCTGGGGGAGCCGATCAGCCCCCTCCTGGTCATGACCGTCGCGCTGATCGGCGTGGGCATCTATCTCGTCAACCGCTCCCCGCGCGGCTGACGCTGTTGGTACATAGGCTGGCGCTGGACTCTTGGCCCGCTTCGGAGGAAACTGCGCCCGCAGGCAGCGGGGAGGCGATCCGCGCCTGCGATCGTCGCGCTGCGGTTTAGTGATGCTGTTCGCCTCCCATAATCGCAAGCGCCCATCGCGTATGCAGGGGAAGCTCCATGTCGACCTCGCGAAGCGTGCTCCAGGCCATTGCCGGTGCCGTGTTTCTGTTATCCTCCCCGCTTCTTGTTCCTGTATCGGCGCAAAGCCCTGCACCAGCCAAGGTTGAGCAAGCCGCGACCACGGCTGCGCAACAGAGCAGCAGTGGGCTTTCCGAGGCCGATCAGGCCAGCATGCTCAGCTTCCTTCCCGCCGGGATCAGCGGCGAGGCCCGGCGCTATCTCAAGGCGCTGCAATCCGATCGGGACATCAGCACGGATCACCGGGTCAATGCCGAGCAACGGGGCTTCAGGGCCGCGGCCCAAGGGGACCAGCGCAGCGCCATCCAGGCGTTCCGCGCAGCCCTGCAGGAGGACGTGAGCAATACGCCGGTGTGGATCGCTCTGTCCAATGCCCTGCTCTCCCTGCAGACCGAGGATTATGAAGAGCGCTACCGGTTGCCGGTCGAGGCAAGCTCAGCAGCGCTGAACGCGTTTGCGACAGCACCGGATGCAGCATTGCGGGCCGAAGCCCTGGCGGCGCTGGCGCGGGCCCTCGAGCGGCGCGAGCTTTATCGGCCGGCGATCGAGGCCTATAAAGCTAGCCTTGCACAGCACAGCTCGGAAGCGGTGCAGGCCGCCTATGACAAGCTGCGGCGCGACCAGGGCTTCCGGGTCGTGGATTACACGATCGATTCCGATGCCTTGTCGCCGCGCCTGTGCATCCGCTTCTCCGAGCCGCTGGCGCGTGTCGAAGACGGCATGGCCAAGTTCGTCACCGTCAATGAAAAGACACCCGGAGAGGTGCAGGTCGAAGAGCGGCAGATCTGCATCGATAATATGCGCCATGGTGAGCGCTACCGGGTGGCGTTGCGGTCCGGCATTCCCTCGGTCGTGAACGAGGTGCTGGAGCGCCCGGCCACGTTTCAGATCTATGTGCGCGATCGTACGGCGTCGGTGCGGTTCTCCGGGCGCAGTTTCGTGCTGCCACCCATTGGCCAGGAAACGATTCCGATCATTTCCGTCAATGCGCCTCAGCTCGACCTGGAGCTTTACCGGATCGGAGACCGCAGCCTCGCGGGCGCGATCACCGATGATCTTTTCCTCTCACAGCTCGACAATTATCGCGCAAATGAGATTGCGGAAAAGCAAGGCGAGAAGATCTGGTCGGGCACGCTTCAATCGGCGGCAGAGCTGAACAAGGAGGTGACGACGGGCTTTCCTGTGACGGAGGTTCTGAGGGAGCGTCGGCCAGGCGTCTATGTGTTGCGCGCCCGGCCCAAAGACAGCGTGGACAAGCCATGGGAATCCCAGGCCACGCAATGGTTCGTCGTTTCCGATATGGGGCTTGCCAGCGCGTCCGGTACCGATGGTCTCCATATTTTCGCACGATCCCTATCGACGGCGAACCCGCTCGATCAGGTCGAGCTCAGGCTGATTGCCAGGAATAACGAGGTTCTGGGTACGGCGCGCACGAATGCGGATGGATATGCACATTTTCCCGCGGGCATGACACGGGGCGCAGGGGGGCTTGCCCCTGCGGTGGTCACCGCCCTCCTTGGCAAAGAGGATTTCGGGTTCATCGACCTCACCGAGCCGGCATTCGACTTGTCCGATCGCGGGGTCGCGGGCCGGAGCGCACCCGGCGCCACCGATGTTTTCCTCTATACGGAGCGCGGCATCTATCGGCCCGGCGAAACCGTCCATATCGCGGCCCTCGTGCGCGACGCCAATGCTCAGGCAACGACGGGGCTGCCGCTCACCGTCGTCGCTGAACGGCCGGATGGGGTTGAGCTCAAACGCGAGAGCGTCCCCGATCAGGGGCAAGGCGGGCATGCGCTGAGCATTACCCTGCCGAATGATGCCATGCGCGGCAGCTGGAGCATCCGTGCCTATCTGGATCCCGATGCGCCGCCGCTGGCGCAGGCGAGCGTTCTTGTCGAGGATTTCGTGCCGGACCGGCTGGAGCTCGAGCTCTCCGGTGCGGCAGGCCCTCTCAATCCGCGCGCGCCCTTCACGGTCGATGTCGCCGGACGGTTCCTTTATGGTGCACCAGCCGCCGGTCTTGCGCTCGAGGGTGAAACTGTCATGAAGGCCGCAGCCGGGCTCGAGGCGTTCCCAGGCTATTCCTTCGGCCTTGCCGATGAGGCGGTCGAGCCGGTTCGCCGGCCAATGGCCGAGCTGCCGGTCACCGATGCCGAGGGGAAGGCTCGTGTCGAGGTGATGCTTGGCGATGTTCCCGCAACGACCCGGCCGATGCAGGCCGATATTGCCTTGCGCATGCGCGAGGCGGGCGGGCGGGCCGTTGAGCAGGTCCTCAGCCGATCCATTCTGCCGCAAGGTCCGATGATCGGCATCAAGCCGCGGTTCGATGGCAGTCTTGGCGAGGGCGATACGGCACAGTTCGATGTGATCGCGATCACCCCTGAGCTTCAGAAGACCGAGACCAAGAGCGCAAGCTGGACGCTTTATCAGATCGAGAAGAACTTCCAGTGGTACATGACCGACGGCCGCTGGAACTACGAGCCGGTCACCTTCACCAAGCGCATCGCCAATGGCACGGTCGATATCCCATCGGATCAGCCCGCACTCATCGAGGCGCGGGTGCAATGGGGCCGTTACCGACTGGAGATCGACGCGCCCGGGCTTCAGGATGCAGCGGCAAGCGTCGAGTTCGATGCCGGATGGTATGTGGAGGCAGCAACCGCCGAAACGCCCGACGTGCTCGAAGTCTCCCTGGATAAGCAGAGCTACAAGCCGGGCGAGACGGCACGTCTCAAGATCACGCCACGGTTTCCGGGCGTCGCCGCGGTCACCGTCATGAGCGACCGGCTGATCGCCATGAAGGCGGTCGAGGTCGGCGATACCGAAACGGTGGTCGAGCTGCCGGTCGACCAATCCTGGCAGCCCGGTGCCTATGTGACGGCAACGCTTTATCGTCCCGCAGATATCCCCGCATCACGCATGCCCTCGCGCGCCATCGGCCTCACCTGGCTTTCGTCCGACATGTCCGCGCGGACGCTCGCCGTGTCGCTCGATGCGCCCGAGGTGACGCGCCCCAACGGGCCGCTCAATGTCACGGCCCGGGTGAGCGGGGCTGCGGCGGGCGATGATGTCTTCATCACGGTTGCGGCGGTCGACGTTGGCATTCTCAATCTCACGCGTTATCAGCCTCCCGCGCCCGAAAGCTGGTTCTATGGCCAGAGGCGGCTCGGCATGGACCTGCGGGATGTCTATGGCAAGCTGATCGACAGCATGGTGGCGGCACCCGGTGCCATCCGCTCGGGCGGCGGCGAAGCGGGGTCAAGCATCGAAGGCAGTCCGCCGACCCAGCCGCTCGTCGCGCAGTTTTCGGGGATCGTCAAAGTCGGCCCGGACGGGACGGCGCCCATCAGCTTCGATATTCCCCAGTTCAACGGCACCGCGCGCTTAATGGCGGTGGCCTGGAGCAAAGATGCGGTGGGTCAAGCCAATCGGGACGTGATCATTCGTGATCCTGTGGTGCTCCAAGCGAGCGTTCCCCGGTTCCTCGCACCGCGAGATGAGGCTGAGATCACGATCGACATCGCCAATACGGATGCGCCAGCGGGCGATTACCGGGTTGGCGTCAATGCAACCAATGAAATCGGGGTTGGCGAGGCCAGCGCAGAGCAAGTGGTACATCTTGCGGCGGGCGAGCGGAAGTCGATCACCGCCCGTCTTACCGGCGCCGAGATCGGGCTCGGCATTGTCACGTTAAGCCTTACGGGCAACGGGCTCGAACTCGAGCAGGAGCTGTTCATTCCTGTCCAGCCCGGAATTGCGCCCAGCAGCCGGCGGCTGGTCAAAGCGATTCCGGCGCGTGATGGCAAGCTCGCAATCGGCCCGGAAATCTTCCAGGGCACGTCCGGCGACAATGGCTCGCTTCAGCTCAGCATCATGCGCAGCGCAGCGCTGGATGTGCCCTCGCTGCTGTTGAAGCTCGACCGCTACCCCTATGGCTGCGCGGAGCAACTGACGAGTCGGGCCTTGCCGCTGCTCTATTTCAATACGGTTGCGGCCGAGATTGGCGTGGCGCGGGACGGCGGGGCTGACAAGCGCATCAACACGGCGATCGGCGAGGTGCTCGCCAAGCAATCCTCCTCCGGCAGCTTCGGCCTGTGGTCTCCGGGATCGGGCGATTTGTGGCTTGATGCATATGTCACGGATTTCCTGACGCGAGCGCGGGAGAAGGGCTATACCGTGCCCGATATCGCCTTCGAGCAAGCGCTCGATAATCTGCAGAACAGCCTCTCCTATTCAACCGATCTCGACAGTGGCGGCGCGGCGCTTGGCTATGCGCTCTATGTGCTCGCCCATAACCGGCGCGCTGCCATCGGTGATCTGCGCTACTATGTGGATGCCAAGCTCGACGCCTTCAAAACACCGCTCGCCAAGGCGCAGCTCGGGGCGGCACTGGCCCTTTACGGCGAGCGTGAACGGGCGGCCCAAGCCTTCTCGGCTGCGGTGGCAGCAGTGCCTTCGCCGACAGCGGCGAGTGCGCGCGAGCTCTCGGCACGAACCGATTATGGGTCCGCCTTGCGTGATGCGGCGGGCACGCTTGCCCTGATGCTCGAGGTCAAGCCGGCGCTCCCGCTCAATCAGGAGCTCGTCAGCCGTGTGTCCGCGCTGAGGGCCAATGTGGAGTATACCAGCACTCAGGATGATGCCTGGCTGCTGCTGGCGGCGAACGGGCTCATGGCGCATTCAGACGCGCTTTCGCTCGAGCTGGGCGATATGCCGGTGCGCGGCAGCCTGTTTCATTCCTACGAACAGGCCGAAGTGGCGATGCACCCGATCCGCATCGCCAATCGCTCGGATCAAACGGTCGATGCGGTGCTGACGGTGACCGGCATACCCGACCAGGCACCGCCCGCCGGGGGGAGCGGGTTCAGCATCACCCGAACCTATTACGATATGGACGGCAATGAGGTCTCTGTCGAAAAGGCCCGGCAAAACGACCGGTTCGTGGTGGTGCTGACTGTCACCCAGCAGAATGCGTTGCCCGCCCGTGTGCTGGTGGTCGATCGCCTGCCAGCCGGGTTCGAGATCGACAATCCGCATCTGGTGAAGAGTGCTGATCTTGCTGCCTTCGACTGGCTGCCGGATGAGGTGAACACCTCGCATGTAGAGTTCCGCAGCGATCGGTTCGTTGCGGCATTCGACCGCGCGCAGGGCAACCAGGACGAGATGACCATGGCCTATGTGGTGCGGGCGGTCACGCCCGGGCGCTATACCCACCCCGCGGCCACGGTCGAGGACATGTATCGGCCTGAGCTTGCCGCCTGGACCGACCAGGGGCGCGTGGAGGTCGAGGCTGCGCGGTAATCGGCGCAGGGACAGTCCTATGGGCCAGAGCATTGCTGAGCGGCGTTTTGCTGCCCATTGGGGCAAGTGGGCGGTGGTCGGCTGCCTGCTCCTCATAGGCCTGGGCGGCCTCGCTTCCGGTCTCACGTGGCTGGACCAGCGGTTTGCGCCAAGCTTGCCGCGGGACAAGGCCATTTCGCAGCTGGTGCTGGACCGCAACGGCCAGCTGTTGCGGGCCTTCACCGTCGAGAATGGTCGCTGGCGTCTGCCCGTCAGCCTCGATGAGGTCGATCCGCTATTCGTGCAGATGCTGCTGGCCTATGAGGACAAGCGCTTCTTTCAGCATCCGGGCATCGATAGTGCCGCGGTGATCCGGGCGACGGGGCAGCTTCTGCGCAATGGGCGGATCATCTCGGGCGCATCCACCATCACCATGCAGCTTGCGCGTCTCCTCGAGCCACGGGATGAACGCTCGCTCTTGGCCAAGCTGATGCAGGCGCTAAGGGCGCTGCAGCTCGAGCGCCGGCTCAGCAAACGCGAGATCCTGGAAGCCTATCTGACGCTCGCACCCTATGGCGGCAACATCGAAGGCATTCGTGCCGCGAGCCTTGCTTATTTCGCAAAGGAGCCGGCACGCTTGAGCCCGGCGGAGGCGGCCATGCTGATCGCCCTGCCGCAGCTTCCCGAAGCGCGTCGACCGGATCTTCATCCGACTCAAGCCCGCAAGGCGCGCGACAGGGTGCTCGCCCGGATGGCAGATGCCGGCGTCTTGTCCAGGCAGGATGCCGAACAGGCGCAAGGTCAACGGCTGGTGAGCCGGCGGCATCATTTTCCCGCGCTCGCAGCCCACAGCGCCGAAGCGGCGCGACGGCTTGCGCCAGATGCCAAACTCTACCGACTGACCATCGACCGGCAGAAGCAGGCGGCCCTCGAGCAGCTGGCGCGGGATGCAAAGGCTAAGCTTCCAGCTCACCTCTCCATCGCGATGCTTCTCGTAGACCATGCAAGCGGTGAGGTTCTCGCCCGGGTCGGCTCACCGGACTTCGCGGATGAGACCAGCAAGGGCTATGTGGATATGACACGGGCCGTGAGGTCACCCGGCTCGACCTTGAAGCCCTTCATCTACGGGCTTGCCTTCGAGGATGGGCTCGTTCACCCGAGCACGCTGATCGACGACAAGCCTTCCGCGTTCGACAGCTACCGGCCGAGCAATTTCGACATGGCGTTCCAGGGCACCGTGACGGTTGCCCAGGCTCTGCAGATGTCGCTCAATATTCCCGCGGTCTCGCTGCTGAACCATGTGGGACCGCTGCGATTGCTGGCCCGGATGCGCAATGCGGGGATATCGCCCATACTGCCGGGCACGGCGGCGCCCGGTCTCGCGATCGGCTTGGGCGGGCTCGGGGTGACGCTCGAAGATCTCGTCACCCTGTTCACGGCGCTGCCTCGGGACGGTCATGCGGTTAAGCTGCATGAGATCTTCGGTGAAGCAGCAAGCTCCTCTGCTCAGATCGCATCTGATCCGGTGCTCAGTGCGCTCGGCGCGTGGTATGTCTCGGACATTCTGCGAGGGACACCGCCACCGGATGGTGCTCCCCGGCATCAGCTCGCGTTCAAGACCGGAACCTCATACGGGTATCGGGACGCCTGGTCGGTGGGCTTCGATGGCCGTTATGTGCTTGGCGTCTGGGTCGGTCGCGCGGATGGCACGGCAATACCGGGGCTTTCCGGGCGAGCCTCGGCGGCGCCTTTGCTGTTCGATGCCTTCGCACGGATCGGTGGAACCACACCGCTCCGGCTCACCCGCCCGAAGAATGCCTATGCCGCAACCACATCGGAGCTTCCGGTGCCGCTGCAGCATTTCTTGGCGCCCGCATTGTCTGTGGCCAACCACAAGCCGGGCACGGCGGCGCCGCCGCTGATCGTCTATCCTCCGCAGAATGCAAAGATTGATCTCGGTCTCGGCGCGGGCGGTGCACAGCAACCGGTCGCGCTGAAAATCCAGGATGGCGCGCCCCCGTTCCGCTGGATGGTGAACGGGCACCCGCTTGCCGGGGCCGAGCGTCGCCGCACCAGCAGCTGGCAGGCCAATGAGCGGGGCTTTTCAACACTCACGGTCATCGATGCTGCCGGGCGCACCGATTCCGTCACGGTGTTTCTCGAGTAGCCGCGCAGAGCGTGATTACAAGTCCGCCAACTCCAAGGCGCGCGCGAGAATCTGCTTACGTTCTTCTTCGCTGAAGGGGCAGAGGTCGATCAGATCGAGAAAGGCCAGTCCCTCAACCGCGAGCCAGGCTACCGTTGCGGCGAGCGGGTCCTTCGCATTGCGCAATATGTTCATGACCTCACCTTGCGCTTCGCGGGCGGGGTCCAGCATGCGCGGGTTCTCGGCGACAGCAGCCAGCATGCCATGCGCGGTCTTGCGTTCAGTTTCCGTGCTCTCACCTCGGGACAGGAGCAAGGCTTTCAGATTGCCACGGGCATCGCCGCCGAGCTCCTCAGCCAGTGTCTCACGACGCTCCACGCATTCCTGGATGAACCGCTCCACCATGGCGTGGAGCAGAGCCTCCTTCGTGGGGTAGTTGTAAAGCAGGCCGCCCTTGCTGACGCCAGCCCGTTCCGCCACCGCATCAAGGGTCAGGTGGTTCGCGCCAACCTCGGATACCACGGCTGCCGCAGCATCCAGGATCACGGTCTTCGAGCTCGGTCGCCCACGCGGCCGCTTTTGCGTGCGGTTCAACATGATTCCTTCACTGGTTAACCGGTAAACTTCTTGATTGATTTACAGTCCAGACGGTACATATATTGCCTCATGACCGACGGAGGTCAACCGGTGGCGGCGTCGTCGTGGCGGACGAGCATCACCAGCACTGACTTAGAATAGACATGTCGTCGGTCCGGACAGGCAGTGTGTCAAGCAGGACTTATGATCAAGCGCTTTCTTATTGCCGGACTGCTCGTGGTTCTCGTTTGCGGGGGCCTCGTCGGCTTCAACCTGTTCCGCGACAAGAAGATCGCCGAATTCTTTGCCAATATGCCGGTGAAGACCGTCACGGTCTCGGCCACGACGGTCGCTCCTCGGGACTGGCATCCCACCATTGATGCGATCGGCTCCGCCAAGGCCGCGCAGGGTGTGGATCTGGCCTTCGAGACGACGGGCGTCGTCGAGGCGATCAAGTTCAAATCCAACGACCGGGTGAAAGCCGGCCAGGTGCTGGTGCAGCTCGATGATAATGTCGAGCAGGCGCAGATCCCCGGCGCACAATCCGCGGTCGAGACCGCTGAGGCGCAGTTCAAGCGGTTGAGTGCGCTGCGCAAAAGCGGCGTTGCGACCCAGAAGGATTTCGATACGGCCGAACGCGAACTCAATGCGGCCCGCTCGGAGCTCGAACGCCTGCAGGCCCTGATCGACCAGAAGTCTCTCAAGGCGCCGTTCAGCGGCGTGATCGGCATTCCGCAGATTGATCTCGGGGCGTATGTGCAGCCGGGTGCAACAGTGGCGACGCTGCAGGATCTCGATCGGATGTATGTGGATTTCACGGTGCCCGAGCAGCGTGCCAGCGAAGTCACGCTCGGCCAAGCCGTGCGTTTCGGCCCGGATGTCAATTCCCTGGACCACAAAGCCAAGATCATCGGCATCAATCCCAAGATCGACACCGAGAGCCGCCTGATTTCCGTGCGAGCGGAGGCGGATAACCGCGATGGCAAGCTGATCCCGGGACAGTTCCTGCAGGTGCGGGTCGAGCTTAAGACACAGCCCGACACGATCGTGTTGCCGCAAACCGCGCTCGTGACGAGCCTTTATGGCGATTATGTCTATGTGCTGGAAAAGACCAGCGCCAATGGCAAGGCGCCGGCCAATGGCGAGGGGCAGCCGGAGGTGAGCGAGGCCGAGCGGGGCGGCTCTCTTGCCGCACAGGCTGCTGAAAATGACACGCCTCCTCCTCAGCAGCAGGCCGAGCAAACCTACAAGGCCACGCAGGTTTTCGTTAAGCCGGGGCGCCGCGTCAACGGACTGGTCGAGATCACGTCAGGTCTGAAGGCGGGGCAGATGGTGGTCACCTCGGGCCAGAACAAGCTGCATAGCGGTTCCATCGTCACCATCAACAACAGCGTCGATCCGGCGCAGATCGCCCGGACGGAATAACGGGCGCGAACGAGGCCGGACCTCATGAATTTTTCCGAGATCTTCATCCGCAGACCGGTGCTGGCGACTGTGATCAGCCTGCTGCTGCTGCTGCTCGGCGCCCAGGGCATTCTCAATCTCAGCATCCGTGAGTATCCGGAGGTGAAGGATACGGTCATTACCGTCACGACGACCTATCCGGGCGCCGGTGCGGAACTGATGCAGGGGTTCATCACCACGCCCATCGCACAAGCCGTCTCAAATGCGGAGGGCGTCGATTATGTGACGTCGCAAAGCCGCCCGAGCGTCAGCACGGTCTCCGTCTATATGCGGCTCAACACCGATCCGGACAAAGCGCTCACGGAAGTCATCTCGCGGGTACAGCAGGTCAGGAGCCAGCTTCCATCCGAATCGGAAGATCCGATCATCAACAAGGGCACCGGTCAGCAATTCGCGCTGATGTATCTGGCATTCTCATCGCCGGAGATGTCGCCACCGCAGATCACGGAATTTCTCACGCGGGTGATCCAGCCCCGCCTCTCGACCATCGATGGCGTGGGCGAGGCGCAGATCCTGGGTGAGCAGACCTTTGCCATGCGCATCTGGCTCGACCCGGTCCTGCTCGCCTCGCGCGATGTCACGGCGGCGGACGTGGTCACGGCCATCCAGGGGGCCAACTTTCTCTCCGCCCCGGGCAAAACACAGAACGAGCTCGTCGCCTATGCGGTGGAGACAGCAACCACGCTGCAGACGCCTGAGGCGTTCGGCGAGCTTCCGCTGCGCAGCAAGGGCGAGGATGTGGTGCGGCTGCGCGACGTTGCGCGGGTCGAGCTCGGCGCCGAGCAGACGGATGTGAAGGTCGCCTTCAATGGCGAGCCAGGCGTGTTCATCGGTGTCTTCGCAAGTCCCGATGCCAACCCGCTCGATGCCGCCAAACGGGTGCGCGCCCAGCTCCCGCAGATCCAGTCGGAACTGCCGCATGGCATGCAGGCGAACCTCGTCTATGACGCCACCAAGTTCATCGATGCGTCGATCGAGGAGGTGTTCAAGACGATTGGCGAGGCCGTGGTCATCGTGGTCGTCGTGATCCTCCTGTTCCTCGGCTCATTCCGCTCGGTGATCATTCCAGTGGTCACGATCCCCCTGTCGCTCATCGGCGTGTGCTTCCTGCTCTATGCACTGGACTATTCGCTGAACACGCTAACCCTGCTTGCCATGGTGCTGGCCATCGGGCTTGTGGTGGATGACGCGATCGTGGTGGTCGAGAATATTCATCGCCATATCGAAGAGGGGCTCAAGCCTATTCCGGCCGCGATCGAGGGCATGCGCGAGATTTTCGGCCCGGTGGTGGCGATGACCATCACGCTTGCGGCCGTCTATGCGCCGATCGGCTTCACCCAGGGCCTCACCGGCGCATTGTTCCGCGAGTTTGCCTTCACACTTGCGGGCTCGGTGATCCTATCGGGCGTCATTGCGGTGACATTGTCGCCCATGATGTCCTCGCGCCTGCTCAAGGCCCATGGCGAACACGGGCCCGGGCGGTTCCAGAGGATCGTCGATCATGTTTTCGACGGGCTTGCGAACCGCTATGAACGATTGCTCGCGGGGTCGCTGAAATATCGGCCGGTGACCTTGTTCATTGTAGCGGCTCTGCTGGGCACGTCCGTCTTCCTGTTCAGCAAAACCTCGTCCGAGCTCGCACCGGAAGAAGATCGCGGTGCCATGTTCGCGCTGGTCAACGTGCCGCAATATGCAACCCCGGACTATACTGCGGCCTTCCTCGACCAGTTTCGCGGCATGACTGGAAATATCCCGGAGATCGATACCACCTTCCACATTATCGGAAGCAGTGGAGGTGGTGGGGGCTTTGCCGCATGGACGCTCAAGCCGTGGGATGAGCGCGAGCGCAGCCAGAAGGCGATCCAGACGGAGATCCAGGGGCGGATCGACAAGAGCGCCGGCGTGCAGGCCTTCGTGTTCGCGCCGCCCTCGCTCCCCGGCACCGGTGGTGGCATGCCCATACAGATGGTGGTGCGCTCGACCGGGAATGCCGCCGAGGTCTGGGAGGTGGCCGAGGCTATCAAGACCAAAGCCGAGGCCTCGGGCAAGTTCATCGTCGTGCAGAACTCACTGTCCTACACCTCGCCCCGGGCACGGGTCGAAATCGACCGCGACCGCGCGATCGCGCTTGGCGTCTCAGCGCGAGATATCGGCACCACGCTCAATGTGTTGCTCGGCGAGGGAACGGTGGCCAAGTTCGACTTTGACAATCGGGCGTATGACATCATCCCGCAGGTGCCAAAGATCGACCGGCTCAACCCTGAGAGCATGGGCAAGTATTACGTGCGGGCGACGAATGGGACCATGGTGCCGCTCTCGGCGCTGATCAAGATCAAGACCATCGCCGCGCCCCAGGCCATCGAACAGTTCAATCAGCTGACATCGGCCACATTGTCGGCGCTGCCAATGCCGACCGTGACGAGTGACGAAGGGCTTGCAACGCTCGAGCAAATCGCGCGGGAGGAAATGCCGGGGAATTTCCTGATCGATTATGCCGGCCAGTCCCGCTTGTCGAAGGAGGCGGGGCATGCGCTCGCTTTCGCATTCGGGCTCGCCATTCTGGTGATCTATCTCGTGCTTGCCGCGCAGTTCGAAAGCTTTCGCGATCCGTTCATCATCATGATGTCGGTGCCGCTGTCGATCTTCGGCGCATTGGTGCCGCTCAACCTCGGTGTGGCAACCCTCAACATCTATACGCAGGTCGGTCTCATCACGCTGATCGGGCTGATCACCAAGCACGGCATTCTGATGGTGGAATTCGCCAATGAGCTGCGCGACAGGACCGGCATGTCGCGGCAGGATGCAATTGCCGAAGCCGCGAAGGTGCGCCTGCGGCCGATCCTCATGACCACTGCCGCCATGGTGCTTGGGGTCGCGCCGCTGCTGGTTGCGAGTGGCGCGGGTGCGGCTGCCCGCTTCTCCATCGGCCTCGTGATTGCGACAGGCATGTCGATCGGCACCCTCTTCACCCTCTTCGTGGTGCCGATGTTCTATACTTACATCGCGGCCAAGCGGCGGACCGAAGGTGAGGCTCAGGGATCGGAAAAGCAGCCCGTGCCCGCCGGCTGATCTCTGAAGATCAGCAGTGCCGCTGAAATTCCGATTGACCGCTGAAACCGGCTGTTCAATCTATGCCCCGTTCTGGGGAGGATTGATCGACCGTGTTTTGCTTGCCAAAGCTGCGGCTGAGTGCCGTTATTCTATGCGTCGTCGTTCTGGCCGCCGACATCACTTCGGCTGAACCGGCACCGCCGCCACCACCTGCCGGGTCTATGTCGATCCGAGTACTGACCTATAATGTCAATGACCTGCCGTGGCCATTGCGGAAGGATGCCCGCAAGGAACTCGCGTATATCGGCAAGGATCTCGCCCGACGGCTTGCGGATGGCAGCGGCCCGGATGTGGTGTTCCTCCAGGAGGCCTTTACCTCGCGCAGCGACCGGCTGATCGAGAATGCAGGCTATCCCTTCGTGGCGAAAGGACCGGGGCGGCGGAAGACCCATGGCAAGAGGGGAGATGAGCCTGCTGACGGCAAGATCCGCATGCGGTCTGACGGTCTCAGCACCGGCTCGCGGCATTATGTGAATAGCGGTCTCTACGTGCTCAGCCGATATCCGATCGAGATAAAGGATACAGAGGTCTTCGGCGATAGCTGCTCGGGGAATGACTGTTTGGCCAACAAGTCAGTCATGCATGTGCGAGTGGCCCTACCCGCACCGTTCAAGCCGCTCGATCTGGTAACCACGCACATGGATTCCAATATCCGCACCGAGGCATCAGAGAAGCAGCGGCTTCGGGCGCATAAGGGACAGACGGATGTGATCGCCGCATTTCTCGACGAGGTGGTGCGTCCGCGCGCCGCCATCTTCGCGGGCGACATGAATATCCGCCGGCCGCCGGAGCGCTACAATTATCTCATCGAGAAAACCGGTGCCGTCGATGCGGGGCGCCTTTGCTTCGAGAGCCAGCCGAAATGCGTGCTCGGGCCGATCGCCAGCAAGGAGCAGATCTGGAGCTTCACCAATGATCATCAGATGATCATTCCAGGCAATAACTACACGATCACGCCGGTTTACATGACGCGCAATTATGACGAGAAGCCGAACGGGCGCGAACTCTCGGATCATCTCGGCTTCGAGGCCGTGTATTGGCTCACGCCGAAACGCTAAGCTCAGATCAGCTCGCGTTCGACCAATTCGTCCTTGATGTAAGCGTAGTAGATGGGGGCGGCTACAAGGCCTGGGACGCCGAAGGCTGCCTCCATGACCAGCATGGCCAGGAGCACTTCCCAGACGCGGGCATGGATATGACCGCCGATGATCTTCGCGTTCAGGAGGTATTCCAGCTTGTGGATGATCACGAGAAAGGCGAGCGAGGCGAGCGCCACGTATAGCGACAGGCTCAGCGAGACGATCACAATGACCGTGTTCGAAATGAGATTGCCGATCACTGGCAGCAGACCGGCCAGAAAAGTTACGGCGATGATCGTCTTGAGCAGCGGCAGGTGGATGCCGAAAAGCGGTAGCACAACGGCGAGATAGATGCCGGTGAGGATCGTGTTGATCGCCGAAATTCGGATCTGCGCGAAGACGACGCGCCGGAATGCCCGGGTGAACAGGGCGGCACGGTCCAGCAAGGCGCTGGCCAAAGGCCGATGGTCGACCGGGGTTACGACCTCGCTCACCGCGATGAAGCCGCCGATGATCATCCCGAACAGGATGCGCAAGAGCACGCGGCCGAAATCCTCGCCCCAGCGCTGCAGCAAACCAGCATTGCTGCGCAACCATCGGGAGATCGACCCCTCGATCTGCTCAGCCGTTTCCGGCAGGTAGGGCCGCAACCCTTCCGGCAGATGCAGCCGCGCGGTCCCGATCGTATCGGCCATCTTCTGCATGAGCTGGGGAAGGCCATTGGAGCCACTCATGAGGAAATGCCCGAGCGCGAAGCCTGCCAGGCCTACGAGAAATATGGTCACAACGAAGACGAGCAACAGGACGACGATCTTGCCCGGGCGGTGCTCGACACCGATGGCTTTCAAACGCGGTGCGGCCGCATGGACGATCGTATAAACCAGCAGACCAGCCAAGAGCGCGCCGACCAGGTGCAGGACCAAGGCCGCCAGAAGCACAATGGGCGCAATGACCCAGGAGGCAATTTCATAGGCGGTCGGTCTGGTCATTGCGAGCACTGATCCGAATTCCAAAACAAAGGACGGCCGAGCCCGCCCCTTATAGCGGGATGCAGGCAGAAACTGGACCAGTTCTCGCCATAATGCGTAAATGAAGTGCCGATTGGCGGATCATTTCACCGCTTCGGGGAATGGTGAAATGATCCGGACTTCCAGCTCAGCGGCTGCTGCGCAGGTGCTCACCGATGAGGCTGATCAGCTCGAACATCACCACACTGGCCGTGAGCCCGGTGATCTGATTGGGGCTGTCTTTGGTCGGGATATAGCAGACGATATCGGCACCCACGACGTTCAGCCCACGCAAACCCCTCAGGATCTCGATTGCCTCGTAGGCCCGCAAGCCGCGATAGCCGGCCTCCAGGTTCGAGGCTGCCGGTGCATCGGCCGGGTCGAGCACATCGAGATCAAAGGTGATGTAGATGGGCTGATCCTGCACACGGGCGCGGACCTGCTCGATCGTGCGCTGGATGCCTTGCGCAAAGAGATGGTCCGCCGGCAGAACCTCGTAGCCGATCTCGCTCTTGACGGAACCTTCCAGCGGCTTGAGCGGATTGCCGCGCATGCCGAGCTGGATCGAGCGGGATGGATCAACATGACCCTCGGTGACCGAATAGGCTGCCCAATGGGCCGCGGAGCGCCGATTGCCAAGCCAGTGGCCCATGAACTCATAGTCGTCGCGATGGGCATCGAAATGCACAAGCGCCAACTTGCGACCGGCGGTCGCCCGGCTGTTGGAACCGCCCATGGCCTTCAGGATCGGGCCGGTGATGCCATGATCACCACCGATCGAGACCGGGCGCGCGCCCGCCACGTTCAGGCGCTGATAATATTCCTCGATATGCACGACGCTGACGTCATTGACCATGGCCTCGGGCAGCGGCACATCGCCTAAGTCATTGATGCGGAACTCATCCCATGGCCGGAAGCCATAAGCCTCGTGCGCGCGCCGGAAGCGACCGGAGACATGGCGCACCGCCCGTGGCCCCAGATGCTGGTCGCGCTCGGTCGAGCCGTTGCCGGAGGAATGGGGAACCCCCACCAGAGCGATGTCGGATGCAGCGGGATCAGCATTCCAGGGGCATTTGAAGAAGGTGGGTATGCCCCACCAATACCAGTTCTGCATCTCCTGGGAGCGACTTTCGAAAATATCGTCTGTCATGGCGTCCTCGGCTTCACAGGTCGTCGCGGATGAGCGGTGCCGTCGAGCAGTGAAGCCCGCCGCCCCCAGCACAGACCTTGTCGAAGGGCACCGTGATCAGCTCCACCCCATGACGGTTCATGTTTTCGAGGGTGTAGTCCGACATGCCGTCGGGCACGATCACGCGGGCCGGTGCGACCGCCAGGCTGTTGATGATCCAAGGGTTGTCGGTGTGGTGGAGCTCGATGACGTGGATGCGCCGAGCCTTCAGCTCCTGCAGGAACCAGTAGGGCACGATGCTCGGATTCACCAGCGCAAGGTCAGGCGCGAGCATCATGAAGGTGCCATCGATATGCAGGCGGTAGCCCGTAAGCTGAACGCGCAGCAAGGTCACGCCTTGCGAGCGCAAGACCTCCTCCACCTGCCGGGCGCCCTCCTCGTTGACGCGAGAAGACAATCCCACCACGGCGGTCTTGCTGTCGATCCAGGCGAAGCTGCCGCCTTCCATGATGGCATTGCCGGAGATGGTGCGCAGGATGGGGCAGCCGAGCTGGGCAAGGGTGCGGGTTGCCGAGAGCTCCTCGCCACGCCGGATCCGCGGTCCCATGCGGGTCACGATCGCTCCGCCGCCAATGCCGATGACACTGTCGCGGGTGTAGACGGTCTTCATGCGGCCCGGCTCGGCGCGATCCATGAACACGACCTCCACGCCCTCGGCGCGCAGTGCCGCCACATAGGCATCATGCTGGGCCTGCATGGTCGCGAGGTCCGGGCCTTCATTGCCACGCCAGTACCAACCGGCTTCGACATCGCCGAAGGCGCCATTCTCGAGGCGCTTGGCCGTGTCGACCACATTCACCTCTTCGCCCGGCCGATGCATGAGCACGACGCGTAGCCTGCCCACATCATTGGTGCAGCCCCAGGCCCGACCCCAAACGCTCTTCTGTTCATCGGGGTTCTCGAAAGGCGGCTCGGGGACCGAGGGAAACAGCTGGATCAGCTGATTGTAGCGCCATTCGTTTTCGGTCATTGCAGACATGGTTGTCTCCGTTCAGATACCCACGATCGGGTCGCCGCCATTGGGGCAAATCAACTGGCCGGTCATGAAGTCGCCGGTCGAGCTTACGAGCACCATCACCCAGGCCGCCATTTCCTCGGGCGTTGCCCAGCGCTTCAAGAGGTTGAGCTGGGCCTCCTCCGCCACCGCCGCCTCGCCATAGGAGAGGGTCATGGCCGTGCGAACCACCCCGGGGGCAATGGCATTGACGAGGATGCCGTACGGCGCGAACTCGCGGGCCCAGGATTTGGCCAGAGCTATCAAGGCCGCTTTGGCCGCGCTATAATGGGAGGACCGCTCAAAGCCCACCTGGCCGCGATTGGAGGCGATATTGATGATACGCCCCCAGCCGGCCTCCTTCATGCCCGGCAGCACCATGCGGGTTGCCGCAAAGGCACCCCAGACATGTGTGTTCATCATTCGGTCATAGGCCTCGCGGTCGATGGCCTCGAGCGGAGCATTCTGACCTGCCACGCCGGCATTGTTGACCAGGATGGTGACCGGTCCGATCCGCCGGATTGCGCTCGCAAGCCGGGCCTCATCCGCCACGTCGCAGACAAGGGCCTCGGCTTTGCCGCCATTTGCCTCGATCTCTGACGCGACAACCATGGCATTGTCGCCATTGATGTCCTGCACGATGAGTTCGGCCCCGGCTTGCGCCAATGCCAATGCACAGGCCCTACCGATGCCGCTTCCGGCGCCGGTCACCATGGCGCGCCTGTCTGATAGATCTGTCATGATGTCCCCCTGCTCTGCCCGTGAACTGTCCCCATTCCCCGAAAGACGAGCGCCAGTTGGCCATTCACGCTGGCACGAAGCTGCGCAAGCGTGATCGCCTCGTCCGCCAAAAACTGCATCCAATGGAAGGTGCCTATGCCGAGAACGAGGCTCGCCAGCTCATCGACACACAGGTCCTCCGGTAAACTGCCCTGGCGCTGAAAATGCCGGATCAGTCGCTGGTAATGACGGTGCACCAACCGGTTCAATCTGAGCTGGGTGCGATGAGCCTCGCCGCCCGGCTGCTCATAAAGGGTGCCGAAGATCACCCGCCAGCATTCCTTGGTCAGCAGCCTGATGCTCTGCATGGCCAAGAGATCCTCGTAAGCGCAGATCGCAAGGAGAGGATCAGCAGGCGGATTCTTCAAAAGCCGGAGCCGCTCGGGCAATGCAAGCCGAACGTGCCGCTGGGCTATAGCGATCAGGATGTTCCGCTTGGTTCCGAAGTAGTTGTAGATCGTGGTGGGCGCGACAGAGGAGCGTTCGGCAATCTCGGTGATGCGTGTCGCCTCATAGCCGCGCTCGGTAAACAGCGCGATGGCCGCATCGAGAATCTTCTCGCAGCGCAGACGTTGATGCCGTTCCCTAAGCCCTGCCATTCGCGTGCGCCCGTGCCTGCATAATGCAGTTCCGATCGGGCCCCCCGCTGCTTCGATCCCGCAAAGAGAATTTGTAGTCAACTCCAAAGTTGAACTTGACACCAATAGCCGATGTGAAAGAGTTGGCAAAGGCAGAGGGGGAGAGCTGCAATGATCACCGTGGCATCCAGGCCATATCCTTTTCCCTATGACGGGCTTTCGCGCAGCGCGACCGCGCTGATCGTGATCGATATGCAGCGCGATTTCCTCGATCCCGGCGGCTATCTCGATGCGATCGGCGGCAGTCTGGATGGTGTGCGGCAGGCCATTCCCGGGGTGCAGCGGCTGCTCACAGCGGCGCGCCGGACCGGCCTTCCAATCATCCACACGAAGCAGGCCTATCGCGCCGACCTCGCGGATCTGCCACCGCACAAGGCCTGGCGCAGTGCCTGGAACCGCAGCGGTGTCGGCCAACAGGGTCCGCTCGGCCGCGTGCTGGTCCGTGGCGAGCCAGGTTCGGAGATCATCGCCGAAGCGGCTCCCCTGCCAGGAGAGATCGTCGTGGACAAGAGCGCCAATGGCGCCTTCACCCATACGGATCTCGAAATCATTCTGCGGGCACGTGGCATCCGCCATCTGATCGTTTGCGGCATCACCAGTGATTGCTGCGTCCACTGCACGATCCGCGAGGCCAATGACCGAGGCTTTCAATGTCTCATGGTCGAGGATGCGTGCGGCTCGGGCGATGAAGAGGCCCATCGCGCCGCCGTGTATATGATGACGGTGGAAGGCGGGGTGCTCGGCGCGGTTGCGGGGGTGGCGGATGTGGAAGTGGGGCTTGCCCAGCTCGAACGAGAGGCCGCCTAATGGCTGTGTCCACACTTCCCGTGCGCCCGCAATGGTTCACGCGGCGAGCTGTCGAGCCTGGGCTCGAGCTGTTTACCGAGCCCGCGGTGCATCGCTGGTTCCGCGCCAATATCTGGTATGTGCGGGGATCGGAGCTCGACCTCGTCATTGATCCGGGCATGGGGATCGCCTCATTGCTGAAGGCGCTCGGAGCGGATGCAGACCGTCCGATCCTTGCCATCGCTACCCATGGCCATATCGATCACATGGGCGGAATGCACGAATTCGGGGCCCGCGCCATTCATCCGGATGATGCGCCGGCGCTCGAGGATGATGATCATTACCACCTCGCCTCCTTCTTCCGGGCCACGCAGGATGCCGTGACCGAGATCCCGCATGAGGGATGGGCACTCTCAGCTTTCACGGTAAAGGCTGCGCTGGCGACACGACTGTTGCGCGAGGGCGATCAGATCGATCTTGGCTCGCGCCGCTTCACGATCATCCACCTGCCCGGCCATTCACCCGGCCAGATCGGGCTATTCGATGAAATGAACGGCACGCTGTTCTCGGGCGATGCGCTGTATGACGGGCAATTGCTCGATGACCTGCCGCGGTCGGATCCCGCCATCTATGAGGAGACCATGCTGCGACTTGGCGCGCTCGATGCAAGGCGTGTCCATGGCGGCCACGGCAATGATTTCGATCGCGCCCGAATGCAGGTGCTTATAGAAGAATATCTGAGGGGACGGCGAAGGATGGGGTGCCCCAATGAGCAGCCCTAGCCTTCTTTGACTGAGGTAGGAGGGAAAAATGTCAAAACGCTTCAACGAGGATCTCGTCGATCTGGCGCGGTCCGAAGTCAAATCCGGCCGCATGAGCCGGCGCGACTTCATCCAGGTTTGCCTCATGGCCGGCGTGGCACCCATTGCCGCCTCGGCCGGCATCATGTCGCCAGGCGAAGCCATGGCGCAGGCCAAGGAACTGGTGCTCGCCAATTTCGGCGGCGATGCGGTCAAAGGCATGGGAGAGGCCTGGGGCCAGCCCTTCACCAAGGACAGCGGCATCAATGTGGTGGTGGATGGCGCAACGCCACTCGCCGGCAAAATCAAGGCCATGGTCGAGAGCGGCAAGGTGGTGTGGGACGTCTGCGACGGCGACGGCTTCCTGTGCAACCAGCTTGGCAATCAGGGCCTGCTCGAGGACATCGACTATTCTGTCGTCGACAAGTCGATGGTGCGTGAGGGATGGGCCTGGCCGCAGGGCGTTGCGAATTACACCTATTCCTTCGTGATCGCCTATAAGAAGAGCATGTTCCCGGATAAGCCGCCGACCTACGCGGATTTCTTCGACGTGGAGAAATATCCGGGCAAGCGGACCATGTGGAAATACCAGATGGGCGGCATGGAGGCTTGCCTGCTGGGTGATGGCGTTGCGCCCGATCAGCTCTATCCCGCCGATATCCAGCGCGCGATCAAGAAGGCCAAGTCGCTGGGCGATAACGTCATCTATTGGGAATCCGGCGCGAGCAGCCAGCAATTGTTCATGGACGAGGAGGTCGTCATGGGCAATATCTGGAACACGCGGGCCAGCGTCCTCGAACGCGACACGGATGGGGAGGTCACCTGGACCTGGGACCAGGGCATATTCTGCCCGTCATCCTTCGTCATCCCCAAGGGCAATCCGGCCGGCGCCAAAGTCGCCAATCAGTTCATCGCCTCGATCCTCAAGCCCGAACGGCAGATCAAGCTGTTGGAACTGCTCGGCAATGGGCCAAGCAACCCAAAGGCCTCGGAAATGCTGCCGGAAAACCTGCGCCGGCTCGATCCGGGTTATCCCGACAATCTCGCCAAGCAGATCATGCGAAGCGAGGACTGGTACGAGAAGCATTACGACGAGGCGGTCGAGAAGTGGCTCGACGGCATCTCTAGCTGACCTTGATCCATATAATCACGGGGATCCGGTGGGTTGATCACGACCAGCCCACCGGGCGTGGTTGATGATGGGGCCCCGCTTCGATAGCCGGATTTTTCGTTCATGAACCCGTATTACGGCTTCATCACGCCAGCGATCCTGCTGATCATCCTGCTGTTGCTGGCGCCACTCGCCTGGCTCATCGGGCTTTCCTTCGAGAATGAGGGCCAGCTCAGTCTCCACTGGTATCGGGAGGTCGTCACCTCCGGCGGCATTCGCTCGATGCTGTGGACCACTCTGCGCATCGTGGCGATCACGACGGTGATCGCGCTCATTCTCGGCTATCTCGTGGCCTTCGCAATGGCGCATGTGGGCGAGCGGCAGCGGCTGCTGCTCACCTTATGTGTGCTGATCCCTTTCTGGCTGTCGGTGCTGGTGCGCGCGCTGTCCTGGCTGATCCTTTTGCGCAATAACGGCCTCATCAATACCGGTCTGATGGAAACGGGGCTGATCAGCTCGCCCGTGACGCTGGTGCGCAACGAAACGGGCGTGATCATCGGGATGGTGCATTTCCTCGTACCCTATGCCGTGTTCCCACTGTATGCCGCGATGCGGGCCGTCGATCCCCGGCTGATGATGGCCGCGCGCAGCGTGGGCGCTTCGTCCTGGCGCTCGTTCATCGATGTCTATCTGCCCACAACCTTCCCCGCGATCTTCGGTGCGGGCATGCTGGTGTTCATCTTCGGGCTCGGCTTTTTCGTAACGCCCTCGATCCTTGGCGGCGGCCGGGTGGTGATGCTGTCGGAATATGTGAGCGTCACTGTGCTCCAGACGCTGCGCTGGTCACTGGCGGGAGCACTCTCGGTCGTGCTGCTCCTGGCCACCGCGGCGCTGCTCTATCTCATCGGCAAGGTGACGAACCTGCGCAAGATGCTGGGGGCCGCGTGATGGAGCTCTCGCGGCGCGGTCAAATCCTGGTGGCGGGGCTTGCCTGGCTGGTGGGGCTGTTCCTCCTCCTGCCCGGCCTGATCACCGTGCCGGTATCGCTGAATGAATCCCGCTTCGTGCGGATGCCGAAGGAGCATCTGTCGCTGCGGCATTATCAGGCGCTGTTCAGTGATCCCGGTTGGTTCTCGAGCTTTCTCGACAGTCTCTCGATCGCGGTGGCCGCGGGCCTGCTTGCCACCATCCTCGGCACGCTATGCGCGGTGGGCCTATGGCGGATCACGGGCAGGCTGGTTGCGCTATTCGGCGCGCTGGTGCTGCTTCCGATGATCCTGCCGCCGGTGGTGGCGGCGCTGGCGATGTATCGAACCTGGGTTGCCCTCAATCTCTATGATACGTGGATCGGCGTGGTGATCGCGCATACCATTATCGCGCTGCCATACGTGGTGATCACGGTCACCACCTCGCTGGCCCTGCTCGACAGCCGCCTCGAACAGGCGGCACGCAGCCTGGGCGCCTCGCCCTTGCGGACCCTGCGCGATGTCATCCTGCCGAATATCAAGGGCGGCGTCGTGACCGGCGCGGTTTTCGCCTTCATCATCTCGTGGGACGAAATCGTCGTCACCCTGTTCATCTCGACACGCGCCGTCTACACCCTGCCTCGCCGCATGTGGGACGGCATCCGCGAAAATATTGATCCGACCGTTGCGGCGGTCGCCTCGCTGCTGATGGCAGCCACGGTGATCGGCGTGGTCTTCGCCCTGATCTATTCGGTGCGCAAGGCGCGCGCCCAAGCCCGTTCTCATTGAGCTCTGCCATGGTCCTTAAGCTGATCGATAATCCTCCGCCCTGGCCCGATGGTGCACGCTGCGCCGTGTGTTTCTCATTCGATATGGATGCGGAAAGCCTGCTGCATCTCAATTTCCGCGACACGGCGCGCCGGCGGGTGGTCACGTCATCTGCCCTGCGCTACGGGCCGCAGCGGGCGATTCCACGCCTCGTGGAGATCTGGCGTCATTTCAACATCAAGCAGACGGTGTTCGTGCCGGGCTGGTGTGTCGAAACCTATCCGGAGGCGATCGAGCTCCTGGTGCGCGAGGGTCATGAGATCGGGCACCATGGCTGGCTGCATGAGAAGCCAAACCTGCTCTCGCGCGATCAGGAAGCGGAAATCCTCATTCGCGGCATCGAGGTGATCGAAAAAGCGACGGGCAAGCGGCCGCTCGGCTATCGCGCGCCGTCCTATGCCTTTTCCGAGCATACGCTCGAGCTTCTGATTGGCGAGGGCTTCACCTATGACGCGTCGCTGCTGGGGGATGAGGTTCCCTACATCCTCCAGGGTGCGGCCGGCGATCTGGTCGAGCTGCCCTCGGACATGGCGCTCGATGACTGGCCGCAATATGTCTCGATGAAGGAATTCGGCTATCAGATGCCGGTCCAGTCGCCGGAGCGTGCCTTCGATGTGTTTCGCGCCGAGTTCGATGCGGCCTTCGACCATGGCGGGCTGTGGATCAGTGTCTGGCATCCGTTCGTGTCGGGCCGGCTTGCCCGCGCCGCCGAGATGGTGAAGCTCATCGACTATATGCAATCCCGCGGCGATGTGTGGTTCGCGCCGCTCGCGGATATTGCAGCCTATGTCAATCTGCTCCGGAAGACAGGCACCTGGAGCCCGCGGGTCGACGGCCTGCCCTACTGGACAGACCCGGTTCCGCATCTCGTGCCTTTGCCGCAATCATGAAAGCCGCCATCGCCATGACCGCGCCGAAGCAACATAGCGTCTCCCTGCGCAGCGTCACCAAGCGATACGGGGCGCTGGTCGCCATCGATCACGTCTCGCTGGACGTGGCACCGGGCGAATTCCTCAGCCTGCTCGGGCCTTCCGGTTCCGGCAAATCAACGATCCTGATGGCCATCGCCGGTTTCGTGAAGCCGGATGAGGGCGATATCGTGCTCGATGGACAGCCGATCACGCGGCTATCACCTGAGAAGCGCAATTTCGGGGTGGTGTTCCAGGGCTACGCGTTATTCCCGCATATGACGGTGGCCGAGAATGTGGGCTATCCCCTGAAGCTGCGCGGCATCGGGCGGGCGGATGCGAGAGAGCGGGTCCAGCGGGTGCTCGATCTCGTCCACCTCACGGCTTTTGCCGACCGGCAGCCGAAGCAACTCTCCGGCGGACAGCAACAGCGAGTGGCGCTCGCACGCGCGCTGGTTTTCGAGCCGGCGGTGGTGCTGCTGGATGAGCCCCTATCCGCACTCGACAAGAAGCTGCGAGCGGAGCTGCAATTCGAGCTGAAGGCGCTGCATGAGCGGCTGGGCATGACTTTCATCAATGTCACCCATGACCAGGAAGAGGCAATGACGATGTCGGACCGCATCGTCATCCTGAATGAGGGCCGGGTGCAACAGGTGGGCGCGCCGCAGAGCCTGTACGACGCGCCGCAGACGCGCTTCGTCGCCGATTTTCTCGGCCGCGCCAATTTCCTTACCGGAAAGGTCGCCGGCCGCGAGGGCGAGATCCTGACGCTCAGAGAGGGCGGGGAGATGATCCGGGCGCGCGCTCTTCATGATGAGCCGGTGGACAGCGCGGCCGTGGTGGCCCTGCGGCCGGAGCGGATCGAGGTCAGGCCTCAAGGCGCAACATCGGCCGATGGCCTCAACGCGATCACCGGCCAGGTTTCATCGGCCATCTTCTCCGGTGCCCATTTCGTTTTCGTGGTCCGCACCGCCTTCGGCGACATGATCGCGATGCAGCCATCTTTCGGCGCCGAGCAAAGCTTCGCGGCCGGGGATACGGTGATCTTGCAGTGGCCGATCGAGGCAGGGGTCGCTGTACGGGAATAGGCATTCCTCTGGCTCGGCTGTATAAGCCTGGCCATGGCCATAGTACGATTCGAACAAGTGGTGGTTGAACGGGACGGGCGTAAGAGCCTCGATATCCCGGAGCTGGTGCTCGAGCAGAACCGGGTCGGGCTGATCGGCCTCAATGGCTCGGGCAAGAGCACGCTCCTACGCCTGATCAATGGCCTCGTTACGCCGAGCCACGGCCGCGTGCTGGTCGATGGGCTCGATACGAGGGAGGAAGGTCGCGCGGTTCGCCGTCGAGTGGGCTTCATTTTTCAGAGCCCCGACAACCAGATCGTCTATCCGATCGTGGCGGAAGACATCGCCTTCGGCCTGCGCAATATCGGCGTGCCGAAAACGCAATTGCCCGGCCAAGCCCAAGCCGCCCTGGACCGGCTCGGCATCGGGCATCTCGCGGACCGGCAGAGCCATCTGCTCAGCGGGGGCGAGAAACAATTGGTCGCCCTAGCCGGCGTTTTGGCCATGGCACCGGGGACCATCCTGTTCGATGAGCCAACCTCCGGGCTTGATCTGCGCAATCGCAACCGGGTACGAGACGTGCTCTCTGGGCTCGTCGAGCAGGCTGTCGTTGCGACCCATGATCTTGCGCTAATCTCAGGGTTCGACCGAGTGCTGGTGCTCGATGCGGGATCAATCGTGCTTGATGCGGAGCCAGCTGCGGCCATTGCCTTCTATCAGGAGCGCTTTGCATGACCGGTGCTCTCTATGTGCCAGGCCAGTCGGTACTTCACCGTATCAGCGCCGGATGGAAGCTGGCCGGGCTGTGCATTCTCGGATTGCTGCTGTTCACGACGGATTGGCCGCCGCCACTCTTCGTGGCGCTGGCCGCAAGCGTCGTCGTTCTCCTATCGACCGGCGTTTCGATCGTACAGATTCGGCGGCAATTGACCGGTCCCATCGTCATCATTGCGCTGCTGTTCCTGGCAACGGGACTCTTGTCGTCCTGGCCGATGGCAATTGCCGCCTCGTTACGGCTCGCGGCACTGATCCTGGCAGGCTATGCGGTCACGCTCACCACACCGATCTCGGCCTTTCTCGATGTGATCGAGCGACTGCTCGCACCATTGGATCGGCGCGGGCTCGTCAATGCAGCCCATGTGGCGCTCGCCGTCTCGCTGGTCTTTCGCTTCATTCCGGTGATCATCGATCAGGCGCGGGCCATTCGCGAGGCGCAAGCCGCACGGGGGCTCGAGCGCAGCATTATTGCATTGCTGATCCCACTCATTGTGCATGTGCTGAAAGCCGCCGATGATATAGCATCCGCCATCGACGCCCGCTCCTATCCTCCCATGAGCATCAGTCAGGCAGCCCTGCCCGGGGCCATGAGAAACAGTGCCGAGGATCTCCGTTCATGACGACCCGTGATGTGGTTCTGATCGCCCTGTTCGCAGCGATCACCGTGGCGCTAGGGCTTGCACCGCGCATCCCGCTTGCCTTCCTGCCGGTGCCCATCACGCTGCAGTCACTGGGGCCAATGCTCGCCGGGGCGATGATCGGACCAATCCGCGGGGCGCTCGCCCATGTGCTGGTGGTGCTGCTGGTGGCGATCGGCCTGCCGGTGCTGGCGGGTGGCAGCGGGGGCCTGGGCATATTGGCAGGACCCACGGCCGGCTTCATCTTCGGATGGATCATTGCCGCTTTCGTCACTGGTTTCTTGTGCAAGGCATGGACGCGATCGCCCGCAGCCGGGCGCTCCGCCGGATCGGGGCCATGGAGCAATGTGGCATTGCTGTTTCTCGCCTGCGTGATCGGCGGCATCATCGTGCTCTATGCGTGCGGCGTGGCGTGGCTCGCGCTGGTGACCGGCCTCGGATTTGGCAAAGCGCTGACCGGGGTCGCTGCATTCATTCCGGGCGATCTCATCAAAGCGGCCTTTGCAGCCCTCATTGCCCATAATGTGAGGCGGGCTTACCCGATCGATCTCAAATGACCGCCCGGGGCGTGGGCCAGTCCCCGATGTCCCGCGGTATCATCGTGAGTCGCATGCTGGCACTCGCCATGGCGCCTGCCATTGGGCTTGGAATTGCGCGCTTTGCCTATGCGCTGGTGTTGCCCGACATGCGCGCGAGCCTCGCCTGGAGCTATGCCGAGGCGGGCTGGATGAACACCATCAATGCGCTTGGCTATCTCTTAGGGGCGCTGGCCGCCGGCCGCCTCACCAACCTGATGGGCGAGCGGCGCAGCGCCATCGGCGGAACGCTCGCCGCCGTCATCGCCATGGCGCTGTCGGGCATTACGGGAAACTTCGCTCTGCTGAGCCTTGCGCGTCTTGCGGCCGGGGCCGGGGCTGCGATCGCCATGGTGGCCGGTGGCACGCGCGCCTCGCAATTTGCGAATCACACGCCGGCGCCGGCGCGCACGCTCGGCGTTTTCTATATCGGGCCGAGCATCGGCATTCTCCTCTCGGGCGCCATCGTGCCCGGATTTCTCGCCGCCTCGGGGCCTGGTGCCTGGGACAGCGCGTGGCTGCTGATGGCCGCGCTCGGCGCGGTCCTCCTGCTTTGGTTCGTGATCGGCGCACCGCTCGATGAACCGAGGACCAGTCACGGCACGCGCCGAGGGGAGAATGCAGAGATCCGTCCGATGCTCCTGGCACTGACCAGCTATTTCCTGTTCGGTGCCGGCTATATCGCCTACATGACCTTCATGATCGCCTGGATCCGCGAGATTGGCGGAGGCGTGGTGCTCGAGAGCGTCTTCTGGTGTGTCATCGCGATTGCGGCGATGGCAGGCACGACTCCGCTATCTGGGGTGGTGGGGCGCATGACAGGGGGGCGTGGCCTTGGCGCGATGATCGCGCTGGTGGGCATTGGGTCGGGCGTGCCGCTCGTCATTCCCAGTACGGCGGGTTTGATGGTCTCCGGCGTGGTGTTCGGCATGGCGTTTTTCACAGTGGTTGCCGCGACCACTATCTTTGTCCGCGCGAATTATCGCAGCGAGGCCTGGGCCTCGGGTATCGCCATCATGACCGTGAGCTTCAGCCTCGGCCAGGTGGTGGGACCGGTTGCGATCGGGGTCATCTCGGATGCAACCGGAGATTTGGATGCCGGGCTGTGGCTTTCAGCGGCATTGCTGCTTGCCGGCGCGATCATCGGCTGGCTGCAACCCGCACTGGCCGTGAACCGTGCTGAACGATGATTTGGCTCCTGCAATCCGCGCTTGACTTTCGCAGTGCAACAATCCACTTATCGTGCGCGGGCTTTCGATTGCCCGACGGTGCTTCGGCCGCGTGAACGACCTACCCGCGTTAAGCGACCACTCGTCCTGCCCTGGCATCTCATCATTCATTACACCTTGTTCGCCCGGATCACGCGGGGCGTGCCCGGTAACTGCGCAACAGGATCATCCCTGCGCAAGGGATCCTGCTGCGGAGGACGCAAGAGAGACTTCTGATTTTGACGACTTTTTCCGATCTTGGACTACCGCAATCGATTCTCAAGACATTGGAGCAGGCAGGTTATGAGCGGCCGACGCCGATTCAGGCTCAGGCCATTCCCCTTCTTCTAAAGGGCCGAGACCTTCTCGGCATCGCCGCAACCGGCACAGGCAAGACGGCGGCCTTCGCCCTGCCGATTCTCGCGCAGCTTGCCGACCGCAAGCAGCCGCTGCGGAACCGGTCGTGCCAGGTGCTGGTCTTGAGCCCCACGCGCGAACTCGCCCAGCAGATCGCGGATAGCTTCCTCGTTTATGGCGAGAGCATGCGCATTCGCGTGGCCGTCATCGTGGGTGGCAACAGCTTCGGCAAGCAGGCGCAGCAATTGCAGCGGGGTGTCGACATCGTGGTGGCGACGCCCGGACGGCTGCTTGATCATGCGGATCAAGGCACGCTGCGGCTGGACGCCACGCGTTTCCTGGTGCTCGATGAGGCCGACCACATGCTCGACCTGGGCTTCATCCCCGCGGTCAAGCGTATCGTACGGAACCTGCCGGCAGAACGGCAGAACCTGTTCTTCTCGGCAACCATGCCCAAGGAAATCGCAGGGCTCGCCGCCGAACTCCTGGACAATCCCGAGCGCGTGTCCGTCACGCCTGCCTCAACACCGGCCGAGCGCATCGACCAGAAGATCGTTCATGTGGCGGCGGGGCACAAAGTGCGGCTGCTGACCGAGCTTCTGGCCACAAGGCAAGCGGAGCGGGTCCTGGTGTTCACCCGCACCAAGCGCGGGGCCGATCGCGTGGCGATCAGCCTGGAGAAGGCCGGCATTGGCGCTGCCGCCATTCACGGCAATAAGAGCCAGCCACAGCGGCAGCGGGCGCTCAACGGCTTCAAGGCGGGCGACACGCCGATCCTGGTGGCGACGGACATCGCCGCACGCGGCATCGATATCGACGGGATCTCGCTTGTCGTGCAGTACGATCTGCCGGAAGTACCCGAGACTTATGTGCATCGCATCGGCCGTACGGCCCGCGCCGGCGCCAGCGGCACAGCGGTCTCGTTCTGCGCACCGGACGATCAGCCTCTGCTCCGGGCGATCGAAAAAGTGACCCGACGGACCATTCCTGCCGAGACAGATCCGGCATCGGTTGCGGAACTTGCCGCAGCCGCGCCGGCAGCGCGTCGGCAAGGCCGCGGCGGCCCACGGGATGGGGTGAAAGCTCAGCGACCACAAGGCCGTCGGCATCCGGAGCAGCGCGCCCAGCAGGGCCGGTCATTTGGCGGTCAGCGGCGGCCGAACCGCGCGCCCCAGCGCACGGCAGAAGTTCTGGCCTAAACTATCCGGTTCAGCGGTGATGTGGGCCGGCCTTGCCAGGCCGGTCACAATAAGCGACTGTGCGTGATCACATCGATGAGGCTTGCGTCTCATGAAGATCACGCGCATCTCAGCCTTTCAGATCGATCTGCCCCTCAAAGAGGGACGGTATGCCTGGTCAAATGGCAATTTCGTCGAGGTCTTCGACACCACCATAGTGGCGGTCGAGACGGATGCGGGCATCACGGGCTATGGTGAGGCCTGTCCGCTGGGCCCCGCCTATCTTCCCGCCTATGCGGCCGGCGTGCGAGCCGGTCTTGCCCAGCTCGCTCCTTCTCTGATCGGCCAGGATCCGCGCCAGCTCGCCTCGATCAACCGCATCATGGATGCGGCCATGCGCGGCCATCCTTACGTGAAATCACCGATCGACATGGCGTGCTGGGATATTCTTGGCAAGGCCTGCGGGCTGCCTATCTATATGCTTCTGGGCGGCGCCGAGCAGGCCCAAGTTGCGCTCTATCGGGCGATCTCGCAGCAAAGGCCGGACGAGATGGCGGCCAAGGTCAAAGCTTACCGAAACGAGGGCTATCGCAAATTCCAGCTCAAGGTGGGCGGGGCTGATGCGGACGAGGACATTGCCCGGATCAAGGCTTGCGCCGCAATGCTCGAGGCCGGCGACATCCTGGTGGCGGATGCCAATACCGGTTGGACGATGCACGAGGCCGCCCGGGTGGTGAACGGGGTGCGGGATGTGGATGTCTATATCGAGCAGCCCTGCAAATCCTACGAGGAATGCCTGACCATCCGGCGCCGGACCAGCCTGCCCTTCGTGCTGGACGAGGTGATCGATGGATTGCCCATGCTGCTGCGCGGCCTGCAGGATGGCGCCATGGACGTGATCAACCTCAAGATCTCCAAGGTCGGCGGGCTGACCAAGGCCCGGCAAATCCGCGACCTCTGCGTGGCGCAAGGTGTCGCCATGACCATCGAGGACAGCTGGGGCGGTGATATCGTCACCGCCGCGATTGCTCATCTCGCCCGATCCACGCCGGAGGAGTTTCTGTTCTCGGCCACCGACTTCAACAGTTACGGGACGAAGACGATCGCCGAGGGTGCGCCGCAACGTGTTAACGGCTCCATGACAGCGGCCGAGCGGCCGGGACTTGGGATCGCCCCCCTCGCCGGAGCACTGGGCGCGTCCGTATTGTCGGTGGGCTCACTCTAAACCGTCGGTATGCGCTACGGTCACGTATAAGACTTTTTGCGTGAAAAGTGTATGCAGTTTGGTGGACAACTGCGTGCTGCAGTGACAGAATTGCCAAGCATTTCGTCAGTCATTTCCACAAGGCAGCATGCTCGCTATGGCGAACAGGGCCAATAGAGTTCCCATTGCGCTGATTGGATTTGGCGCCATAGGCTCGAGCCTCTGGAGCAGGCTTCGTGACGACGAGACCGCCGCAGTTCGATGGGTTCTCCTGCCGGATGACTCGAAACGCAGTCTGCCCCCAGGCATTAGGCGGGTACGTGATGCGCAAGCCATGGTGGCTGAGCAGCCACGCCTGGTTGTCGAATGTGCGGGGCATGCGGGTTTGCGGGAGCACGGCCCTCACCTGCTCCAATCCGGCATTCCCCTGATCATCGCTTCCGTCGGCGCACTTGCCGATGACAGTTTGCGTTCCGCTCTCGACGCGGCCGCAGCCGAAGGCAGGTCACGCTATATCACTGTTGCGGGCGCAATCGGCGGGCTCGATGCGCTTGGCGCCGCGCGTCTCGCAGGACTTCAGCGGGTCGTCTATACCGGGCGCAAGCCACCGCTCGCCTGGCTCGGCACGCAAGCCGAGCAGGAGTTCGCCCTGGATGACGTAAGGAAAGCTCAGGTGATCTTTCGCGGGTCGGCCAGGGATGCTGCGCTCGCCTATCCCAAGAATGCCAATGTCACTGCGGCGGTGGCCCTGGCCGGCATCGGCTTTGATGCAACGCAAGTCGAGCTGGTGGCGGATCCGCATGCTGAAGGCAATCGGCATGAAATCACCGCAGAGGGGGCATTCGGCCAGCTGCATTTCGAGATCAGCAATCGGCCGCTGCCGGATAATCCGAAGACCTCATGGCTTGCGGCCCTCAGCGTCGAGCAGGCCGTTCGATCAATGATCAGCGCGTTTGGAGCGTCAGTATGAGTATGGGGATTACCGGTCCTGATCTTGATCGCACCGAAATTTTCCCGGAAGGCGCCATTGATGGGCTCGGCGCCTTCGCGAAAGGCATGAAGCTTGCCCGCGATGTGCAGGTTGGCCGCTCAGCCTTCCTAGAGAAGCACGGTCTTGCCTCAGAACTCGCATTCAAGCGGCAGGAGATGGCGGCTGGCCGGCTGATGTTTCATGCCCAGATCGGCTATCGCTCGCTGCAGGCCAGCAAGCGCGCGTGGGCGGATATTCACGACCGGCTCGACGCGCGCGGATGGGCGCCCGACCGCTACGGGATCTGCCTTGACTGGAGCATGGGCTATGCACGACGCGATCGCTCGCGGCGGCGCAAGGGCACGGGCCTCATTCTCAACAAGCCGGAGGATTTCATCGCGCTCACCGCCATGGCACCGGTTGCGCCGCATTTCGGCGATTTCGTGCTGGGCATGCCAGCGGCCGTCGAGAATACGAGCGCGGCCCTGCTTGCCGGGTCGACCACCATCGGCAACCTCTCGCAATATTTCACCTTCCGCCTGCCGGACTGGCAGGATGACGTGGGCACCACGCTTGCCACAGTGGAAGCGCTCGGATTGCTCAAAGGTCAGCCCACAGAGATCCTGGTTCATTCCAATCTCGATGATGGCTATGCGGCGTGGGTCGAGGATATGGGCACAGCACTTGGCTGCGCCATGATCGAGCGCTGGATCGTGGAGGACCTGATGGGCCTGCCGCTCGGCCAATGCTTCGGCCATACCTTCACCGATCCGGTCAAACGGCTCGCCTTCAAGATGGCGCTGGCGCGAGCCAATCCGACGCCGGGCACCATGCTCTATGGCAATACAACGCTCTACAGGGCAAATGCGGCGGAGAATTACGGCGCGCTGTCCAGCTACATCATGGTCGATATGATCGGGCAGCTCACGGCACCCAGCGGGCATGCGGTCACACCCATTCCCGTCACTGAAGCCCAGCGCATTCCCGATGTGGACGAGATCGTCAATGCGCATATGGCTGCCCGACGGCTTGCGGAACGGCTGCCTCTCACCATGCCCCTCATCAATGATGCCGAGGCGGCCGCACTGGTCGAGCCCTTGGAGGCCAGGGCGCGGTCGTTCATGGCGCGGGTGCTCAGCGCGTTTTCGGATGCGGGGATCAATATGGAGGATCCGGCCGAGCTGCTTCTTGCCATGCGGCGCATCGGACCGGGACGGCTCGAAGCCTGGTATGCGGACCCGAGCGAGGAAGCGCCGAGAATTGCGTCGGCCTTCGTCGATGAAATCGAGGAGCTGGCGGATGAGGAGCTGGCGGGGGTGGCCGAGAATGACAGGCACATTCTCCGACAAACGGCGCCGGTGGTGGTGGTCGGCGCAACGGATGTCCATTTCTACGGAAAGCGGCTGATCGAGACCATGCTCAGACGGATCGATGTCGAGCCGATCGATGGCGGCGTGAGCGTCGAGCCGGCAAGGCTCGCGGATGCCTGCGCGCTCGCCGGTGCGCAGGCGGTCTGCATTTCCACCTATAACGGGGTGGCGCTCAGCTTCGTGCAGACCCTCAAAGGCGAGCTTGCCCGCCGCAAGCTTGCCATTCCAATCTATGTGGGCGGACGGCTAAACGAGGTGTTGGAAGATACCGGCAGCGATCTGCCCAGCGACGTGGCCCAGGAGCTGCGGCAGCTTGGCGTAACACCCTGCAGCACTGTGCGGGATTTTCTCACCGATCTCGCCCAGCGCAGCCGCCGGGCCTCAGCCTCCTCCTAGCGTTAGGTGCTCTGAATGGTCTCCAATGTGCTTTGGACGCCGCGGGATGGCACGCGGTTCGATGTGGTGGTGGTCGGCTCGGGTTCGGCAGCGCTGGCGGCGGCGCTCACTGCCGCCGATGGCGGCGCCTCGGTGCTGATCCTCGAGAAGAGCGACCGGATCGGCGGCACGAGCGCGATGTCGGGCGCCGGCACCTGGATCCCCAACAATCATCATGCGAAGGCTGCGGGCATTGCCGATAGCGAGGAGGAGGCGCTGGCCTATCTCCATTCGGCCTCACCCACGGGGTGGGATCAGCACGAGGCGGAGCTGTGGGGGAGCTTCGTGCGCAATGCGCCGGAGCTCTTGAAATTCCTGGAAGCCAAGACGCCCTTGCGCTTCCAGCTTCTGTCGGAGCCCGATCCCATGGCCGAGCGGGACGGGGGCAAGGCGCAGGGGCGCATGCTTTCGCCTTACGCGCTGTCGCGGCGGATTTTGGGGCCGCTCGGGGCCAGGCTGCGGCGCTCGACGCTGCCGCATCTGTTCACCTATGGCGAGGTGATTGCGATCGATCCCTATCACCACCCGGCCCAAGCAGGGCTGAAGCTGCTGCCGACCTTGGTGAAGCGCGCCTTGACCGACACGCGCGGCCAGGGTTCGGCGCTGATCACGGGGCTGCTCAAAGGGTGCATCGACCATGGCTGCCGGCTCGGGCTCGGGATCGGCGCCAAGGATCTGGTGCAGGATGAGACGGGTGCCGTGACAGGGGTGAAGGTCGAGGATGGTGGCCGGGAGGTGATCATCGAGGCCAAGCGCGGAGTGGTGCTGGCTACGGGCGGGTTCGAATGGAACCCCGCACTGTTCGAGCAACATTTTCCCGGCGGAGCCGAGCGTATCGGCAGCCCACGCTCGAATACCGGCGATGGCCAGGTGATGGCGAAGCGCGCCGGGGCGAGGCTCGAGCGGATGGATCAGGCCAATGTTCATCCCTGCCTGCCCACCATCTATGAAGGCGAGCTGCACGGGCTTCCCATGACCTTTCAGGCTGAGCCCACGGCGATCGTGATCAATGGGCAAGGTGTACGTTTTGCCAGCGAATATGACTACAATCTCGGCGAGGCGCTCGACCGGCGCGATCCGGTTACCGGCAAGGCGGTCAACACGCCGGCCTGGGTGATTGCCGATAGCGATTTTCTCACCCGTTCCCTGCCCTTCCGCTGGTACGCGCGGAAACACCCGGGATGGATCCGTAAGGCATCCTCTCTCCGCGAGCTTGCGGGAATGATCAATGTGCCAGTGGATGCGCTGGAGGCAACGGTTGCGCGCTATAACCAGTTCGCGCGCGCGGGCCGAGATGAAGACTTCCACCGGGGTGAAACCGTGTGGGAGCGCTATAAGAGCAAGGGCGGCAAGGGACGCTATCCCAATCCGACCATGGCACCGCTGGAGAAAGCGCCATTCATCGCGCTCAGCCTTAATCGGGCGGTGCTCGGCACCAAGGGCGGCGCGCGCACCAATGCACGCGGGCAAGTGCTGCGGGACGATGACAGCGTGATCCCCGGGCTCTATTGCGCTGGCAATGCGATGGCCAATCCCATCGGCACTCGTGCGGTGGGCGCAGGGACCACGATCGGGCCCTGCATGACCTGGGGCTATATTTGCGGGAAGAGCCTGCTCACGGATAATCGGTGAGCGCTGCGGGGTTGAGGTAACGAACATGCTTTTCGTTCTGGGCTCCTGGATCACCGGGGCAAGCCCGGTGATGACGGAAGCGGCTGACCTGCGACGAGCACCGGGTAGCCGGTGGTGATGACGGGAGGAGACGAGGCCAGGTTGCCAGCCTACTTATCCAGCCGGTCCTGGATCCGGTGCAGCGGGTGGATGAAGCGCGCGACCTGCACGGCGATGCCATGGGAGGGTACGGTGCGGAGAGGCGTGACCGGAACGGGGCTCTCGTCTTCGGTGATATTGCCGGTGAGCAAACGGGCCGCAAGGGCGCCAACCTGCTGGCTGAGCGCCACGCCGCGACCCGAGTAGATGCCCGCGAATAGCGCGTTCTTGCCCAAGCGCATGATGCGCGGCAAGCTGTCGGGCACAACGCCCAGGATGCCCTCCCAGTATTCCTGAATGGGCGTGTCGCTCAGCTGCGGGAATGTCTCGTGGAGATGACGGGCGACCTTGCGCTTGCCGCGCGCCTCGGCATCGTGCCACACCGTGTGGGTGCCGCCACTGACGAGGCCGCCCTCGGCATCGCGGCGATAGGCACGAATATCGCGGCGCGTATCGGACATGGCCATATTGGCCGGCATCACCGTGGCGAGCAGGTTGCCGGAGATGGGCGCCGTTGCGGCCTGAAATACCCGCACAGGAATGACTGCGCGCGCAAGATCGGGCCAGAAGGCGCCAGTCAATGCATTGGTGGCGATGATGATCTTGCCCGCACGCAGTCGCGCACCGCTGCCACATGCGATGAGCCAAGCTTCGCCATCGGGGCTGATCTTCACCACCGGGGTCTGCTCGAAGATCACGCAGCCAGCGGCTTCCGCCGCGCGCGCGAGCCCTAGAACAAAGGCATAGGGATTGATGTGACCGCCGCTTTTAGCTCGCCAGCCGCCAGGGTAGTTCCTGGTACCGGACCGCTCGGCCAATTCATCGGCGGAGACCGCGGTCACGGATGCGCCTAAGGCTTGCCATTCCTGCACGAATTTGCGGGCGCGGGCCAAGGCCGCCTCGCTGTGGCAGGCCTGCATCCAGCCATTCTGGACCCCGTCGCATTGGATACCGAGGTCGCGCATCCTCTGGAACGCGCTTTCGGCCGCGCCGGCCACCATCAGGTTATAGGCGTCGCCACGCTTGGCGCCCAACATTTCGCGAATTTCGCTCGGGGCCGCCTTCGAGTGATGCGGAATGACCTGGCCGTTATTGCGGCCCGATGCCGCTTGGCCGATACGCAACTGCTCGAGCAAAACCACCTTAGCGCCGAGCTTGCACAGCTCAAGCGCTGCAACCAGGCCGGTGAAGCCGCCGCCGATAACCGCGACCTCGGTGTCCATGTCGTGGTCAAGCCGCGGCCGCAGGATCTCCTTTTCCTTCGAAATCTTCCGCCAGTGATGCGGTATCGCGGGATCAATGGGCCGGGGCATTGCTGGCCTCGAGATGGCTGTGACCCGCGAGGTAGAGTTCCGCCAGGCTCGGGTCGGACATCAGCTTCGCGGCACCGCCCTCCAGCCGGCAGTGGCCGGATTCCAAGACATAGGCGTAATCGCCTACCTCGAGTGCCAGGCGCACGTTCTGCTCGACCAGCACGACCGATATGTCCTTCTTCGCAAGGTCCAGCACGATCTCGAAGATCTGGTGAATGAGCTTCGGCGCAAGCCCAAGCGAAGGTTCGTCAAGCAAGATCACCGAAGGCTGGGCCATCAAGGAGCGGCCGATCGCCAGCATCTGCTGCTGACCGCCCGACATGCGGCTGGCCAGGGAGTGGCGGCGCTCACGCAGAACCGGGAAGAGATCGTAGACCTCGTCGCGGATCTCGGCGAAGCTCTTGCGGCCACGATCGATGAAGGCGGCCTGCAGGTTTTCTTCCACCGTAAGCCGCTGAAAGATCTGACGTCCTTCCGGGCATTGCGCGAGGCCCGAGCCCACGATGCGATGCGCCTTCCAGCCGGTGATGTCCTGCCCATCGAAGGTGACACGGCCACCCTGAATGGTGCACATGCCGGAGATGGCGTTCATCAGGGTGGATTTGCCCGCGCCATTGGCGCCGAGCACCACCACGATCTCGCCCCGCATAAGCTTCAGGTCAATGTCGAATAGGATCCGCGTTGACCCGTAGCCCGCGTTCAGCTTTTCGACTTTGAGCAACGGCTCGGATGGACTCGATGTCATCGACTGTACCCAAATAGGCCTGTTGAACCTGCTCATTGGCCTGAATTTCAGCCGGCGTGCCGACGGCGAGCAAGGCTCCGTGGTGGAGGACAATGACCCGGTCGCAGAGGGTCATCACGAGATCCATATCGTGTTCGACCACGATCAGGATCAGATCCGGCCGGCGGAGGGCTGAGAGGCGTTGCTTGAGCTCCAGCGTCTCCGCATGGTTCAGGCCGGCCGCCGGTTCGTCCAGCAGGAGAACGCGAGGCTCGCGCACGAGGGCGCGCGCGATTTCGAGCATGCGCTGGCGCCCATAGGACAGGCTCTCCGCATCCTGGTCGGCGGCATCGGCGAGCGCGAATTGGTCAAGCAGCTTGCGGCAGTGGCTCAACCGGTCCGCCTGCCGCGTCTTCCCATAGCCGGGGATGAAGATCTCCTTCCAAACGCCGCCGACGTCGCGCGGGTAAAGGCAGACCTCCAGGTTGTCCATCACGCTCATCTGCTCGAAGAGGCGGATGTTCTGATAGGTGCGCGCTATGCCGGCCAGGCTGATCTCGTGCTTTTTCAGGGTGTGCACGGGCTTGCCATCAAGCAAGATCGCCCCGGTGGATACGGTATAGGAGCCGGCGGCCATATTGATCAGGGTCGACTTGCCCGCACCATTCGGCCCGATGATGCCGTAGATCAGGCCCGGCTCGAAGGTGAGGTTCACATCATCGGTGGCGATCACCGAGCCGAAGCGCTTGGAGACATGATCGAAAACGAGAGTCATCGGGAGCGGAACCATGCAAAGAGACTGGCCGGCGTGAAGCTGCGGGGCACAAGGCCATGGGGCCTCACAATGATCAGCACGGCCATCAGCAGGCCGAGCAGCAGCATGCGGTATTCCGCATAATCGCGCAGGAGCTCCGGCAGGAGGATGAGAATAAAGGCGCCGGCGATGACACCGAGAATATTGCCGACACCGCCAATCACGATGATCAGCACGATGAGCACCGATTCCTGGAAGGTGAAGCTCTCGGGGCTCACGAAGCGCTGAAAGGAGGCGAAGATCACGCCAGCGATCGAGCCGATGGTCGCGCTGATCGCAAAGGCGGCCAGCTTGGCATTGGTGGTGTTGATGCCGATGCCACGCGCGGCATCCTGATCCTCGCGGATCGCCATCCAGGCTTTGCCGAGAATGGAATTCTGCAAGCGCCAGACAACAATGCCAACGATGATGCAGGTGACCAGCAAAAGCCAGAAGATGTCCTTGGGCGTCGATATGGTCAGACCGAACATGTTGATCCGGTCGATCGATGCAATTCCCTTCGGCCCGTTGGTGACGCGGTCGGCATTGTTGATGAGGACCCGGATGATCTCGCCGAAGCCCAGGGTGACAATGGCGAGATAGTCGCCACGCAATCGCAGAACCGGTATGCCGAGCAGGATTCCCGCAATGGCGCCGAGCAGGCTGGCGATCAGCAGGATCAGGAGAAATGGCAGGTGCAGATCAAGCTGGGGGCTGGCCAGAAGCGCGTAGGTATAGGCGCCTATCGCGTAGAAGGCCACGAAGCCCAAATCGAGAAGGCCGGCATAGCCGATCACGATGTTGAGGCCCATGCCGAGCAGAATATAGATCAGAATGCTGTCCAGCACCCGGACATAGTAGTTTGGCATGAAGGGGACGCAGGCCGCGAGCACGATGGCGGCCAGGATGAGCGCCACCCCTACCAGCTTTGTGGGCTTGGGCACCACATTCGCCGCAGACACGCTCATCAGAAGTCCCTCTTATAGACCATGGTCTCTTCCGAAACGCGCTCGCCGAGCAGGCCCGAAGGCTTGAACAGCAGCACGAGGATGAGGGCCGCAAAGGCGAAGATGTCGCGGTATTCCGTGCCGAGATAACCGTTGGTCAGGATCGGAAGCATCGCGGTGCCGAACACCTCGAGAATTCCCAGAATGAAGCCGCCGATCATGGCGCCTGGAATGCTGCCAATGCCGCCGAGAATGGCGGCCGTGAAGGCCTTGAGGCCGACAATCACTCCCATGGTGGGCGTCATCACGCCGTAATAGCTGGCATAGAGAATGCCGGCGATCGCGCCGAGGCCCGGGCCGATGAAGAAGATGAGGCTGATCGCCCGGTCGATATTGATGCCCAAGAGCTGGGCCGTGCGCATGTTTTCAGACACGGCGCGCACATTGATGCCGAGCCGCGTTCCCGCCACGAAGCGGTTGAGCGCGAACATCAGAAGCAAGGCGCAAAGAATGATGCCGATCTGGACCGTGGTGATATTGGCGCCGGCAAATTGCAGGTTTATCGCTGGGAAGAGGCTCGCAAAGCCGATCGGCTGAGGACCTGCCACGAGCTGCACTGCCGCCTGGATCGCGAGTGAAATGCCGAGCGAGCTCAGCATGGGCGCAAGCCGGGAGCTGTGGCGCAGGGGTTTGTAGGCTGCCCGTTCGATCGCGACGCCGATGAGGCCTACCGCTACGAATGCCGCGAGGAAAATGACCAGCGCGCCCCAGAATCCAGCGCCGTTCGGGAAAAGGAAGATGACCACGATCAGTGCCGCATAGGCGCCGAGCATGAACATTTCACCATGGGCGAAGTTGATGAGGCGAAGCACCCCATAGACCATGGTGTAGCCAAGGGCGATCAGCGCATAGATCGCGCCGATCGTCAGAGCGTTGACAGCCTGCTGAACGATCAATCCCGTCATGGCACCGCTTCAAACCGTGTGGGCCTGTGCGGGCGCCGTTGCGGACGGCACCCGCAGCGAGGGTCAGGTGCCGCTCTTGCCAGCCAGAACGAAGCCGTCGTCCTTGACTTCATAAAGGAAGATCGGCGCGGTGGTCAGCTCTCCCTCGGGCGTGAAGGCGATGGGGCCCAGGGCGGAATCGAATTTCACATTGTGCAGAACTTCGAGAATACCTTCGCGGGTCGGCTCCTCGGCCATCTTCACGGCCTCACCCAGGATCTGGGCTGCCACATAGCCGTAGATCGAGTAAGCGCCGGCGTCCTGCCCGAACTTCTCCTTGTAGGACGCCGCAAATTTCTTCAGCGCCTCACTGGAATCCATGGGCGGAACCTGGAACGAAACCAGCACGCCCTGCGCTGCTTCCTTTCCGGCCTGGTTGATCAGGTCAGGCGTATAGCCACCATCGGGCGTGATGAGCCGAGCATTGAGGCCCTGCTCCTTCATCTGCTTGGCGAAGAGCGCAAGCTGCGGCATCACCGCTCCGAGATAGACGACATCGGGCTGCTGCTGCTTGAGCTGGGTGATGAGCGCGGTGAAATCCACATCGGTCGGGTTGACCGAAGACATGGAGGTCACCGTACCACCCGCCTTCTTGAAATTGTCGGAGAAAATCTCGGCAACGCCCTGGCCAAAGGCCTGCTTGTCGTGGACCACTGCGGCCTTTTCAGCCTTCAGTGTTTCGCGCGCGTATTGCGCGGGAAATCCGGCCTGAGCAAAGTCGTTGGCAATCGGCCGCACGATATGCTTGAAGCCCTGCTGCGTGATGGTCGGGTTCGATGCGATGTTGATCTGCGGCAGATCGCAGTCGGAATAGATCGGCAAAGCGGGCAGCGCCACGCCGCTGTTGAAGTGGGCGAGAACTGCCACGATCGAATCGTCGTCGCAGAATTTCTGGGCAACGAGGGTGCCTTCACGCGGGTCGGCCTTGTCGTCCTCGCCGTGGAAGACGAAGGTGTGGCCATTGATGCCGCCGGCCGCATTCACCTCATCGAAATACATGCGCATGCCATTCTGCAGCGTGGTGCCGAAATAGGCCTGCGGGCCCGAAATCGGTGCCGCAGCGCCGACACCCAACTCATCGGCTTGTGCAGTGGCCGTCAGCAGCAAGGCAGCGACGATTCCAGCAATCGTCTTCTTCATTCCTCAACCTCCCAGTTCAGTTATTACTCACCCCGCAAGACATTCCCGCTTTCTATCGAGATCTTCAAGTCCTGTAGAAAGCGCGCAACATCTGCCCCATCGAGAACCCGATGATCGGCGGTCAAAGCGAAATGCGCAAGCTTTCGTGTTTCGAGCCGTCCATCTTCGAACAACGTTACGGACCTAAAGGCCGGAACGGCGAGAATAGCCGCCGCCGGCGGGTTCAGCGCCGCAGTGAATTGGGTGATGCCGAAGCTTCCCAGATTCGAGATCGAGAAGGTTCCACCGCTGATCTCCGCAGGCGACAGCCGTTGGGACTGGGCCTTGACGCGGAGGTCAGCCATGCGTCCGGCAATCGCTTCGACATCCATTGCATCGGTCCGGTGCAGCACCGGAACAACGAGGCCCAGATCGGTCGCAACCGCAATGCCGATATTGATATCAGCGTTGAAGAGAACGCCTGCACCATCCCATTGGGCATTGACCCGCGGGTGATTGCGCAGGGTGCGGGCCACGGCCGATATGATGAGGTCGTTCAGCGTGGCGCGGCCGCCCTGCTGCTTGATCCGGCTGCGCGCTTCAAAAAGCTTGGCTCCGTCAATCTCCAAGCCCAGGGTGAAGGCCGGAATGGCGGCTGCCCGCACCATATGGGCGGCCATGGCGCGGCGATAGCCTTCGGTCGCCTGCGGTGGCCTTGGCGACTCGGCTGGGCGGGATGTGAGGTCCGGCGCGCGAGATTGCGCATCAGCCCTGACCGGCTGCGCCTGCTTCTCCGCAAGCTGCGCCTCCACATCGGCCCGGCGGATGCGGCCGCCCGGTCCGGTGCCCTTGAGGCCGGCAAGATCAATGCCGTGCTCTCGGGCGATACGCTTGGCTAGAGGCGAGGCAAAGGCTGCCGGCAGCCGCTTGTGCAGGCCAGCCGTGTTCGACGTTGCCGCTGCTAGGGCTGGATCATGGCCGTTGAATTGCTGTGGCAGAGGGGCTTCGCGTGCAGACCCGCCGGTTGCGATGCGCGCCAATACGGCACCAATGCCCACCTCCTCACCAGGCTTGGCCAGTTGCTCCTGCAGCACGCCCTTCGCCGGCGCGGTCACCTCTGTTGCCGCCTTGGCGGTCTCGACGACGGCGAGGGTCTGGCCTTCCTCGACGGCGGTGCCGGGCGTGACCGTCCATTCGATCAGCACGGCTGAGTCCATGTATTCGCCGCCAGCGCCAACCAAGGTCACGTCGATGAGCGGCCGGGCGCCGGGCGCGGACATCAGCCAGCCCTCCCATCCATGGCGAGAACGCCGGCAATGATTTTCTCGGCATCCGGCAAGACGGCCGCTTCCAGAGGCTGGCTATAGGGGATCGGCCGATCAAAGCCACCGATCCGGCAGACAGGCGCATCCAGATATTCGAAGGCCTGCTCAGTGATGGTGGCCGCAACCTCGGCGCCGAAGCCACCGAACCGCCATCCCTCATTGATCACCACGGCGCGGGATGTCTTCTTCACCGAGGCGACGATGGTGTCCGTGTCCAAGGGGCGTAGCGAGCGCAGATCGATCACTTCCGCGGAAATTCCGCGTTTGGCCAAATCTTCCGCGGCTTTCTCGGCCTCGAGCACCATCTTGGAATTGGCGATGAGGGTCACGTCGCTGCCCTCGCGCAGGATATGGGCCTTGCCAAGCTCGACCACGTGCTCGCCATCGGGCACCTCGCCCGAGGTGTTGTAGAGTAGCTTGTGCTCCAGAAAGACTACGGGATTTGGGTCGCGGATGGCTGCGGTGAGCATGCCTTTGGCATCGGCGGGCGTTACGGGGCTGACCACCTTGATGCCGGGAATATGGGCAACAAGCGCATCGAGTGATTTCGAATGCTGCGCGCCGGCGCCCGAACCGCCGCCGCCTTGAGTGCGGATCACCATCGGCACCCTGACCGGCCAGAGATAGGGCAGAACGGATGCTTGATTGATGAGGGCGTCGAGGGTCAGCGGCAGGAAGTCCGCATACATGATCTCGAGCACCGGCTTCAGCCCGCTGATGGCGGCACCGACACACATATAGGTCATCGCCTGTTCGGAGATCGGTGTGTCGCGCACCCGCAAATCGCCGAATTCTGCCTGAAGGTCGCGGGTGACCTTGAAGACACCGCCATAGATGCCGATGTCCTCGCCATAGAGCACGACCTTATCATCCCGCAGCATCTCGCTGCGCAGCGCGTCCCGCAGCGCCTCGGCATAACGCATACGCGCCATCAGTGCGCTCCCACGAATTCAGGCACGTCGGCCTCAGAGGCATCAGGCAGAGGATCGGACAGCGCAAGCTCGAAGGCTTTGTCGCAGGCCGTGATCGCCTCCTCTTCGGTCTTGCGGATCCGTTCCTCGCCGGTCAGCTCCAGCAGCAGCTTGCGCGTTCGCAGAATCGGATCGCGCGGGCGCCAGGCATCAATCTCGGCCTGGGGTTGATAGCCGCCCATGTCGCTGGTGGAAAAACCGACGAGGCGATAGGTCTTGGCCTCGATGAAGGTCGGCCCCTCGCCGGCCCTCGCCCGCTCGACCGCTTCGCCCACGGTTTCATAGACCTGCAGCACGTCGTTGCCATCGATCTTGACGCCCGGCATGTTGTAACCGGCCGCTCGGATCACGAGATCCTCGACCGCCGACTGATAACGGGCGTGCGCCGTGAGCCCATATTCGTTGTGCTCGCAGATGAAGACGATCGGGAGCTTCCAGAGCCCCGCCATGTTCATGGCCTCGTGGCAAATGCCTGCCTGGGCCGCACCGTCGCCGAAGAAGGTCACGGCCACATCGCCACGACCATGCAGCTGGTGGGCGAGCGCCTGGCCGAGCGCCAGCGGAATTCCGGCGCCGACAATGGCATTGCCGCCAATCATGCCCTGCTCGACATCGGCGATGAGCATATGGCCAGCCTTGCCACGACTATAACCAGTGACGCGCCCAAAGATCTCCGCGACCACGCGGTGGGGATCAAGGCCCTTGCCGATGTAATGCGCATGACCGCGATGGGTGCTGGTTACCGTATCACTCGCCCGCAGCGGCGCCGTGCCGGCTATGCCAACTGCTTCCTGACCATCGCAACGGTGAATGGGGCCGCGGGTGCGGCCCTGCTTGTGCAACTCGCCCAGGCGCTCTTCCATCTGCCTGACGAGGATCATCTTGCCGAACATGTCGAGCAATAGCTCGGGATCCGGCGCATTGCGCCCGATCACTGCAGAAGATGCCGCATCGGCCATCCGCTCTGTCCTCCACCCTTGCGGCTCATGCCAGCAGAAGGATCGACGCTCGTCAAGCAGAAGTGTCGACACTGGTGCATGAAGTTGGCGTCATGCTGCCGAGGTCTCGCCTTTTTCAACGACAGCGCTGCTCTCCCGTGCCGTTTCGGCATAGAGCTTGAAGAAGGCTTCCTTCATCACGGAAGTCGCGTCCTCGACCGAAAGGGCAATGTGGCTCTCCAGCATTTCCTTTCCCGCCGCCTCATCCCTCGCCTGCAGCGCCTCGACAATGCGGCTATGTTCCGCAATCATCTCACCGTGCTGCCGGCCATGCTCGATCTGAATACGCCGGACAAAGCGGATGCGCGCGTTGATACCCTGAAGAGTTGCGAGGACTTCGTCATTTCCGGAGAGACGGGCAATACTCTCATGGAAATACTCGTCCAGACTGAGGATCTCATCCGGGTCCTCGCGCAGGTAACGCTCGAGCGCGCCAGCCCAGAAACTGGCGAGATCAGCGATTGCCTCGTCACTCGCGCGTGCGCAGGCCAATGCGAAACCGCCTTGCTCGACAATGACGCGAAGCTCAAACAGCTTCAGCAACAGACCGGTGTCCGGCGCACGGAAGAAGAAGCCACGATTTGGCTGGAAGCTCAGAAAACCTTCACTGGCGAGGCGATTGAGCGCCTCGCGAACCGGCGTCCGGCTCACCTCTAGCTGCCGTGCCAGCTGGACCTCATTGATCCGCTCATCGGGCCTGAGGCGGAAATCAACCGCCATCTTTCGGATGACATGATAGGCGCGCTCGGCACTATCCGCCCGGCGGGGCGTCCGGGAACGCATTTGTCTTGAGCCTGGCATGACACCGGCGGACATCGCCATCACCCCTTGGTGATTTTGCTTATGGCAGCATCTCCACGCAGGATCCTGACGTCAAGCGGAGGTAAGCGGTCCACTGGGCTCATTCACCGGCATCCCGCGGCGGGAAGACGTGACCGCCAAATGCCTGATCGGTTGGAACAACCTCTATGAAGCTCAGATCTACATGCTCAGGCATGGCGAGGGCGGCAGCAAGCGCGTCCGCGACGTCCCCGGGCTGCACCGCGCGATGGGATCGATAAAGCGATGTCTTGAGCCGATCGCGATCGCCACCAAAACTCTCGAGGTAAATGTCGGTCTCGACCCGGCCAGGGCTGATCTCGGTCAGCCGCACTCCCGTTCCGGCGAGATCGTAACGGACCACAGCACCGGCGCGAGAGAGCCCCGCTTTCGCCGCCGCATACGGAGCGGTGCCCGCCAAGGTATAATCCGCAGCGGTCGTGGTCAGATTGAAGATGTGACCGCGGCGGCGGGCAATCATGCCAGGCAGAAGGGCCATCATGAGCTGCATCGGGGCCGTAAGGTTCACCTGGACCATGCGGCTTATGTCTGCCGGGGTCATATCCTGGAGCGGCTTCACGGCGGTGATCAGACCGGCATTGTTGACGAGAATGTCGGGGTCGATGCCCTGCACCGCTTTGAGGAGCTGATCCGGCTGTTCAAGATCGGCGATGACTGGGTGAATACCGAGCTCGGCAGCAACCTGATTGAGCGCTTCGGCATTACGGCCGAGCCCGTAGACCTCAAGACCCAGCTCGACCAATTTGCGCGCAATCTCCAAGCCTATGCCCTTGGATGCGCCGGTCACCAGCGCGCGGCTATATTTCATCGCCCATCCCTCACTCAAACAGCCCACCCATGCTCGTCTTTTTCTTTTCGCGCTTTTCCTTAATGCCATCGCCTGCTCTTGCGGAATAGGAATTTTCCCGCCAATGATCGGATCAGTGAGGAGCAAGCTCAGATGGAAAGCATCGAAACAGAATTCCTGTTCGAATTGCGCATCGACGTGAACCCACCGCTTTCGGTAGGCAAAACCGAAGCCGGCGATCGACAATTCGTGGTGATTCGAGGCGGACGGTTCGAGGGTCCAAAGCTCAAGGGCGAGATCCTTCCGGGTGGTGCAGATGCCATATTCGTCGAACCCGACGGCCTGTCGAAGCTCGACGTGCGGGGCGTACTCAAGACAGACGACGGGGCATTGATCTACATCCAGTATATCGGCCGGCGGCACGGTCCTGCCGAAGTGATGGCGCGACTTCGGCGCGGCGAGCCGGTTGATCCCTCAGATTATTACTTTCGTACAGCGCTGACCTTCGAGACTGGCGATCCGCGCTATGCCTGGCTCAATGGCGTAGTGGCCGTGGCCAAAGGGCAGCGGCCGCCCCAGGGGCCGATCTATCGCGTGTACCAGCTGCTGTGACCGACTTTCCAGGAATGCGGGCGCCCACGACGAATGAGTTGCGCTTTGATTGACTTGCCGGAAATCCATACCTTCTGGATCGGTCCCTCACTCGGGCCCCTTTCCGTCGCATGTCTGAGGTCGTTCCTGGCTGCCGGGCATCAGGTGATCCTGCATGTCTACGATGAGCCTTCGGACGTCCCAAAGGGAGTCACGCTCAGGGACGCCAGCGAAACACTCCCAAGTGATCGTGTCATCAGGCATAAAAGAGGGAGCTACGCGCTTTTTTCAGACATCTTCCGCTATCAGCTGCTCCGAAACGGGGCTGATCTTTATGTCGATTGCGATGTTTATTGCATTCGTCCGATTCGGCGGGCCGAACATATCTTTGGCTGGCATGTCGACAATGAGATGAACGGTGCAGTGCTGGCGCTTCCTCCGCATTCCGCGCTGCTCAATAAGCTGATCGAGATCTGCGAGGATCCAGGCTATGTGCCGCCGTGGCTACCGCCCGCCAAACAGTGGAAGATAAAATGGGGCATGCGCTTAGGCCTGCATCCGGGCAAACAAAATTTGCCTTGGGGAAGCTTCGGACCGCTAGCCCTCACCCATTTCGCCAAAGAGCTGGGTGTCGATCACCTGGCCCTCCCTACGGACGTCTTCTACCCCGTGGCTACCTGGCAGTTCTCAAGGCTGTTCGATCCGAACCTGAGCATCCCAGACCTCATTACGCACAGGACCTGCTGCATCCATCTCTGGCACGAGATGGTGCGGCGGCAACAGCGCCATATACCAGCCACCTCTCCGCTCGGTCACATTCTTGGGCTGGAAGAAGGAGCCCAGTCAAAGACGCCTCAGCTGGTAACCCTCTGACCCGCCTGGTAACAGCCATATTCAACTCCAAAAATATTCTGGGCTGGGCCTCGAGTTACCGGACGACTGCTCAAGGCGCGAGGCGCCGGCTTCGTCACAGAGCGCCCTTGTCCTTCTGGGTCCTGAGGATGTCAACAAGACCAGAGTCGCGCTGTGCCCGCAGTTCGTCCTCGCTGCGATCGGCAACAATCGCGCGGGTCTGCTTTACCACCTCAGCGCAAGTGTCCGGATCCAGGCTCGCGTCGCCGAGTGTTGCCCAGATCGCCTCGTAGGTCGGGCCATATTTGACCAGGAACTCCTCGATGCCACCGGCGCCCAGGTGATTGGAGACGAAGGAGCCCTGCAAGGTCCATTTCGGGCCTGGTCCATAGCAGAATGCCCGATCGATATCCTCCGCGGTGGCGATGCCCGACTTGATGAGGAAGAAGGCCTCCCGCCACATGGCCCCCATCAGGCGGAGGGCGATGTGGCCGGTCATCTCGCGCGACATGACGACCGGTTTCTTGCCACATCGCTCATAGACCCATCGGGCGTGGTCCACAGCCCAGGATGCGGTGTGGTTGCCGCCGACAATCTCCACCAGCGGCATCAGATGCGCAGGATTGAAGGGGTGGCCGAGCACGATACGCTCGGGATGAGCGCATTCGGTCTGCATGTCCGAGACCAGCAAGGCAGAGGAGGAGGACGCGATCACGACATCGGGCGCGACTGCCTGCTCAATTTCGCTGAGAAGCCTCCGCTTGAGCTCGATCCGTTCCGGGGCATTCTCCTGGACGAAATCGACGGGCAAGCTTCCATGCTCGAGGCGCTGGGCGAAGCGAACCTCTCCCCGTGGGCCGGCAGAGGGCGAGACCTGCTCAAGATCCTGATAGAGCTGAGGTGCAGCCTCGAGGAATTCCTGCCATCGGGCAGGATCGGGATCATGAGCGATGACATCGAGCCCCGCATGGGCGAACACGGCTGCCCATCGCGCCCCGATGAGGCCGAGCCCCACTACGCCGACGGTTTTGAGATCTCTCATGATGCGGTCTCGGTCAGAAATGGAATCAGCGCATCGACATAGGCGCGTGGCTCGGTGCGTGGAACGAAATGGCCGCCCCGCGGCAGCATGGCAAGGCCAGCGCCCGGGATCTCGCGTGCCAAGGTCTCGCTGTGATAAGCGGGCACGATCATGTCATCGGCGGCTGTCACAACCAGTGTAGGCGCACTGATCTTGGGCAGATCGGCAAGGCGGTCATGGGCGAGCACGGCCGCAATCCTGGCGCGCACGATCTCGGTTTCGAGCTCAAGATTGGCAGGAGGCGGTGCCTCCATCTCGTTGAGGAAGAGCTCCTCATGGTCGCGGGCCCAATAGGGAGGGTATTGCAGCACAACGCCCATCCGCCGGTACTCGTCCAATCCGGCTCGGTCGAGCATAGCGAGCCGGCTGGCAAACAGCGCCCGGAAATAGGGGCACGGTGCCGCCCAGGTCGCGGATAGCACCAGCCGCCCGACCTTCTCTGAGCGGATAAGCGCCAATTCCTGGAGGATGGCACCGCCGGTTGAATGTCCGATCAGCGTCGGCCTCTCAAGATCAAGCTCACTGATGAGGCAGAGGAGATCGGCAGCCATGCCGCTCACGCTAAAGGGTCCACTAACGCGGCTCGAGCGCCCGGTGGCCAGATGATCGTAGGTCACGACCGTAAAACTCTGGGCGAGCTCGCTCACCAATGGACGCCAAAAGGCTCCCCGACCACCAAGCCCGCTCACCAGGATCAGAGCCGGTCCCGAGCCAGTCACCTCATAGGCAATTTTCCCGCCCTGCGGCAGACGCAGGTTAAAGGCCATCTCAATCCTCGATCGGCGGGGCGAAGACGGTATTGCGCTCGATCTCATGGACATTTTCGGGGCGCGGGAAATTCGAGGGGGCAGGTTCACCGGGCTGGCGTGGCCGGCCAATCTGCCGGAAGAAGTCCTCCAGGCCATGAGGTGACATGGTCCAGAGGAGCTTCAGCTCCTCGTCGCTGTCGTTGATGAATTTGTGCTCGACATTCTTGGGCAGCATGATCAGTGTGCCCGGAAGCATAGGATATTCTTCCTCGCCGATCACCGCCCTGCCCTTGCCGCCCCAGACGAACAGCACCTCGAGATTGCGGTCGTGCGCATGCTTGCGGATATAGGAATGGGGCGCCACGATCTGGACGCCAGCGGAGAAGGGCCCGTCCCAATTTTGTGGCGTCAGCTTCACTGTCACATAGCCATTGGCAGGCACAGGCTGCCAATAGGAGGCGCCGTCATCGTCGTGCAGAACGAGCGGCTCGGTGAACTTCGTCTCAGGTTCAGTGGCCATTTGCCTTCTCCATCGCTGCTGCAGCCTCATGCGTGACCACAGCCTCGTTGAGGTCGTTCCAGCGGATCACAAGATCGAGCCATGCGGAGAGCCTGCCGACGATCAGGATGGCATCCTCGATGACCGCATCGACCGGCTCATTGCCGTCCCGCAAGGCTCGCCCGATCTGATCAAGCGCATCGGCGCTCCAGTCGAGATGGCAGAAGTTCCGGAGCCGGGTCGCCGTCTTGTCCACGACCAGGGCCGCGGCACGCGCGATCATCTCAGGCCGCTCAGTCTGTAACGCCTGGCGGCTCCACCACAAGAGCTCATGCAGATTGCGGGCATCGCCTTCCGCGTAGAGCAAGGGCCCGATCGGATGCATGATGCCGCGACGGGCGGATAGAGCTGCTATCTCGTCCGGCATGGCGGCCCATATGGAACGCCGGATCTCGGCCAGGGGCGATGATGGCGCGGCGGGCTGGGACTGACGCCGGCCAAGCGGGGTCAGGCGGACAGTGTTGATCACGCGGCCCTGAGTGAGGCGTACCCGCTCACCCAGCGCTCTTATCAGGTCCACCGGACAGTCGGCTCGGCCAATCGGCGTCACGGTCGCGGTTTCGGCCTGGAGCGGCGCGAAAGAGATCTCGAGAAACTGCCGTTCGGGCCAGTAGAAGAAGGCGCCCGCGGCCATATCCATCACGTGGCTCGAGCCTTCGAGATCGCAAATAAAAGGCGTATGCCAGTAGATGTGGCTGCCGGCGATCTTCGGCGTGTGCAATTGAGCGTCGATGGGGGCTGAACGATGCAGCGCCGCGACAGTCCGGGGCGCCGAAGCCTCGTCGCATAGAAGCGGAATATCGCCCAGCTCCGTCTCAAGCACGAATTGGCAGGTATTGCTCATCGGCCTTCCGATCCCGTTGCCGACAAAAGTGTATGCACTTTACGGGCCAGCCGTAAAGCGCAATCCTTAGATGTCGCGAATTTTCATGAAGGTCGCTGGCCGAAGCAACTGGTTCTCCGCCTTTACCACCAGATCAAGCTCAGCAACTTTCTTCACATATGCCTGCCATTCTGGATCTGCCGTCATCCTGTCGCGGCGAGCCTGACGGTCATCGGCGCTTTCATATTTCCAAATATGAGTGACCTGATTGAGATGGCCGACTTCGGAGTAAAAGAAGGCATAGGGCTCGCCCAGATATTTGCGCTGCATCGGCAAGGCCACCGTCTCGTATATCTTCAGAAAGTCGTGGAGGCGGTTGGCGCGGATCGTATAGACTCGATGGTCGAAGATCATGGAAATGAGCCTTTCTGTGAATGAGAACCCAGTACTGCTGCTTATCCGCTTCACAACTTCATGGCTAGGAAGGCCTGCAACGATCTGCGAGCGAAGCGCTCCTCACAGCACGTGCGACAACGCGCGCACGGCGGAAGCGGCCGATCTCCCTTAGCATCACATTCCCTCCGCCGCGCAGACGCCGCAGCATGGATCGAAGCCAACAATGACAATTGGACCCGTCGACTGATCGACACCGGCCCAAACCAAATGATTGCTTCTCCCACCACAGCCAAGCGAAACACAATCAGCTCTGGCGGACCAGACCTCTCGGCAAAGGGATGCCAGTCTGCGTCCTCGTTGCGGGCCACGGACGCGGCTGTGTTGCCAAGCTGTTGTGTGGCTGCACAACGGAGCTCTAAAGAATTTCTGTCCGCCTAACCCCAATGCCTCGGCATGCTGAAAGGAACGACTCGTGGAACTCGATTGGATAGGTGATCCGACGGCCTGGCTTGGTCTTGGAACCCTTATCATCCTCGAGATCGTCCTCGGGATCGACAATCTCATCTTCATCGCCATTCTCGCGGACAAGCTGCCGCCCGAGCAGCGGGATCGCGCCCGGCTTATCGGTCTGTCGCTGGCGCTTCTGATGCGGCTCGGGCTGCTCGCCGGCATTTCGTGGATGGTGACGCTCACCCAGCCGTTGTTCACGATTTTCGGCTTCGGCTTGTCTGGTCGCGATCTCATCCTGATCGTCGGCGGTCTCTTCTTGCTGTTCAAAGCCACGACCGAGCTGCATGAGCGCCTCGAAGGCAGCCAGTCTGACGAACGCAAGTCACCAGCACATGCCAAGATGTGGCAAGTGATCGTGCAGATCGTGGTGCTGGATGCGGTGTTTTCGCTGGATTCGGTGATCACCGCCGTCGGCATGGTGAGCCACCTCACCGTCATGATGATCGCAGTGGTCATCGCAATCGGCGTCATGATGCTGGCGAGCCGACCGTTGATGAATTTCGTGAGTGCTCATCCCACCGTGGTGATCCTCTGTCTCGGCTTTCTGCTGATGATCGGCTTCAGCCTGGTGGTGGAAGGCTTGGGCTTCCACATCCCGAAGGGATATCTCTACGCCGCCATCGGCTTCTCGGTGCTGATCGAGCTCTTCAATCAGCTCGCCCGGCGCAACAAGATGCGGCTGGTGACGACAGCCAATGTGCGAGACCGAACTGCTGCCGCGGTGCTGCGGCTGCTTGGTGGCGGACGGACTGAGGCGGATGCGGATACGGAAATCGCGGCGCTGGCTTCCTCCGGTACTGTCGAAGAACTGTTTGGGCCCGAGGAACGCTCCATGGTGCAGGGGGTGATGACCCTGGGCGAACGTCCGGTGCGGACAATCATGACCCCGCGCACCGAGGTGGTCTGGCTCGATCCCAGCTCGCCGCAAGACGAGCTCAGGCGGAAAATCCTCGATTCCGGCCGCTCACGCTTCCCGATCGCGCATGGCGATATCGATAATGTGGTCGGCATTGCACTGGCCAAGGACCTGCTCAGCGCGCTGGTCGATAAGGGGGAAATTGATCTTGAACGGGTCATGCGCGAGCCGCTCATCGTGCATGACCGTATGAATGTGCTGCAAGTCATGGAGCAGCTGCGCGATTCCCCCGTACAGCTCGCCATGGTTTTCGATGAGTATGGCTCGCTCGAAGGGGTCGTGTCGCCCACCGATGTTCTAGAGGCGATTACCGGCGGTTTCCCCGAGGAGGGGGAAGTCGGGCCGCGATTTGAAACGGAAGCGGATGGCTCCTGGTTGGTGGATGGCCAGACCGACGTCCATCGCTTGAGTCAGGTGCTCGAGGTCGATCTCACGGACGAGGGTGATCGATACTCAACTCTTGCTGGCTTCCTGCTCTGGCAGGTGGGCTATCTGCCAAAACAAGGAGAGAAGATCTCGGCCAAAGGATTCGATTTCGAGATCGTGGAGATGGATGGTGGCCGCCGGATCGGGCTGGTGCGTATTCGGCGCGTGGTGGAAGCCGAGTAATATTTGCGCCTTATCGTTGGCGGTGACGCAATACGAACGAGAAGGATCAAGCCATGCTCATTGAGGATTATGCCGTCATTGGGAACATGATCTCGGCAGCCCTGGTGAGCAGAACAGGATCTATCGACTGGCTCTGTCTGCCGCGCTTCGATTCCGCTGCCTGCTTTGCCGCGTTGCTTGGAACCAAGGATAATGGCCACTGGTCACTCGTGCCGGTGGCAGAGGTCAAAAAATCTAGCCGGCGCTATTTGCCGGATACGGCCGTCCTCGAGACCACGTTCGAGACCGAGAGCGGGACCGTTGCCGTTTACGACTTCATGCCCCTGACCACTGATGAAGACAAGGTCGATGTCATTCGCCTGGTCAAAGGCATCGACGGCAGCGTCGAGATGCGCATGGATTTCGTGCTGCGCTTCAATTACGGGCAGGCCGTGCCCTGGGTCAGGCGGCATGATTATGGCTTGAGTGCCGTTGCAGGGCCGGATGCGGTGGCGTTGCACACGCCCGTGGCGCTGCAGGGCCAAGACATGAAGACGGTGGCGCAGTTCACGGTGCGCAAGGGCGAAAGCGTGCCCTTCACGCTGTCCTATCACAATTCCCATAAGACCCCGCATTTCGTGCCCGACCGGCAGGAGAGCCTCGAGGCAACCACCCGGTGGTGGCGCGAATGGTCGGCCCGCGCCCGCGTGGACCATGTGCCCGAGTGCTGGCGCGAGGCGGTGGTCCGATCCCTGATCACCTTGAAGCTTTTGACCTATTCGCCAACGGGCGGGATCGTCGCGGCGGCGACGACGTCGCTGCCGGAAGGGATCGGTGGCACCCGCAACTGGGATTATCGCTACTGCTGGATCAGGGATTCGACGCTTACCCTTTATGCCCTCCTGAATGCCGGCTATCGGGAAGAGGCGGAGGCTTGGCGCCAGTGGCTGCTGCGTGCGGCAGCCGGCCATCCCCAGCAGCTTCACATCATGTATGGCATTGCCGGTGAGCGCTGGCTGCCGGAAAACGAGATCCCCTGGCTTCGGGGATACGAGAATAGCGCGCCAGTTCGCGTGGGGAACGGCGCGTCGGGCCAGACGCAGCTGGATGTGTTCGGCGAATTGCTAGACGTGCTGCATGCCGCCTACAAGGCCAAGCTGGCCTTCGTGGAGGATTCCTGGCGGGTTCAGAAGGTGCTGCTCAATCATCTGGAGAAGGTCTGGCGAGAGCCGGATCACGGGATCTGGGAAGTCCGTGGCCCCAAGCAACGGTTCACCCATTCCCAGCTCATGTGCTGGGTTGCCTTCGACCGCGGCATCAAGACAGCCGACGAGCTCGAATTGCACGCGCCTCTCGACCACTGGCGCCATGTTCGGGCGCAAATCTGTGACGAAGTGTTGACGCATGGCTTTGATGAAGAGCGCAACAGCTTCGTGCAGGCCTTCGGAAGCAAGCATCTTGATGCCGCATCACTGCTCGTGCCGCAGGTGGGCTTCCTCAAGCCCAAAGATCCACGCGTGCTCGGCACGGTCGCCGCGATCGAGCGGGAATTGATGCAGGACGGGTTCGTCATGCGATACTCCCCGGACCAGGTAAATGACGGGGTCGGCGGCGATGAAGGCTGCTTCCTCGCCTGCTCATTCTGGCTGGCGGATGCGTATGCTATGCAGGGCCGCCTCGATGATGCGGGCGCGCTGTTCGAACGACTGTGCGGGCTGCGCAACGATGTCGGCCTGCTCTCGGAGGAATACGACCCGAAAGCGAAGCGGCTGCTCGGAAATTTCCCGCAGTCCTTCTCGCATGTCGGGCTGGTCAATACAGCCTTCAACCTGTCGCATGCCTATGGGCCGGCACGGCAGCGGGCCAAGCGCGACGCGCCCAACCGCACCCGTCAAACGGTTGCGGCCTGAGCGCGCCTCAGGGATGGCGTCTGGTCAGCCTGCCCGAACCTGCGCAGGTCTCAGGTCGCCCTGGCCTGCGAGCGGGCGCGGGAGACGGCCTGCTCGATGGAGGGGGTGAGGATCTCGATGATCTCGGCAAGCTCGGCATCGCTCGCGTTGTAGGGCGGCGCGATGATTACCGTATCGCCGGCCACGCCATCCACATTGCCCGTGCAGGGATAGCAGATCAGGCCATTGGCGAAGGCCGTGTTGCCGATCTCGGCGTGCAGTTTGAGCTGCGGCGGGAAAGGCCGCTTGCTCTCTGGATCTTCCACGAGCTCGATGCCAATGAAATAGCCGCGTCCGCGCACGTCACCGACCTCGGGGATATGGGCGAGCGCCTTGCGAAGCTCCTCCTGGAAGCTTGCCCCACGTACCCGCACCCGCTCGATCAGGTTCTCACGCTTCATCAGCTTCTGAACCGCAACGCCCGCCGCGCAAGCGGCCGTGTGGCCCGTGAACGTATGGCCAGTTTGCGCACCACCATGGGCTGCAACAATCGTGTCGCTGATCTCATCGCTATAGAGCGCTGCACCGAGAGGCACATAGCCCGCGGCCAGACCTTTGGCGATGGACATGAGATCGGGCATCACGCCATCATGTTCCAGGGCGCGCCAGGTCCCCACACGGCCCGAGCCGCACATGACCTCATCCGAGATCACCAGAATGTCGTGCTTGCGGCAGACTTCCGTGACCGCCTTGGCATAACCGCGGGGCGCGGGCACCACGCCACCGGCGGCCCCGACCACCGGCTCGAAGATGAAGGCAGCGATGTTCTCGGCGCCCACCCGCAGGATTTCCTGCTCGAGCTCGTTTGCGAGGTAACCTGCCAATGCGTCGGACGAAACACCAGGCGGCCGCCGGTAATCGTTGGCGGCAGAAACCCTGGAGACGTCGAGCAGGCTTCCCTCAAATGGCGCGCGCCGTGCCCTGAAGCCAGACACGGACAAGGCGCCCAGGGTGTTGCCGTGCCATGAACGCTCGCGGGCGATGAAGCGTCGCTTGCTCATCTTGCCCTTGGCTGCCCAGTATTGCAGGGCGATCTTCAGGCAGGACTCGACCGCTTCCGAGCCGCTGGATACAAACACCACCTTCCGGAAGCCCGTCACCTCATAAATGATATTGACCAGCTCTTCCGCCGCATCGCTGGTAAAGAGATAGCGATATCCATGGGCAATCTTATCGAGCTGGGCCTTTACCGCCTCGTTCACCTCGGGATTGGCATGGCCGATAGCATAGACCGCCGGACCGCCTGAACCGTCGAGATAGCGCTTGCCGTTCACATCATAAAGGTAGCTGCCGCGCCCATATGCGATCTTTGGCAGGCCTTCCAAACCGAAGCTGCTTGGACTTCTGGTGACGAGCTTCTCCTGGAGCGTCATGTCCTGGACCCCCTCCTCATGCGCCCACGACCATATCGGGGCGTCTCGCGAGCCTCTCGAGATAAGACTTTATCCTGCGGCATCCGTCCAGCAGCTCGTCTTCGCCCACTGTGTAGGAGATGCGGAGATAGCCCTCAGCACTCTTGCCGAAAGCAGTCGCATCGAGCACAGCAACGCCCATTTCGCTATAGAGACCCCAAGCGAAGTCGCGGCTGGTCATGCCCGTGGCGCGAACATCCGCAATCAGAAACATGCCCGCCTGGGGCTTCAGGCATTTCAGCTGAGGCAGGCTGCTGAGCTCGCCGTAAAGCAAGTCGCGGCGGCGGAGATAGATTTCCCGCATGCGGGCAACTTCCTGGATACCCTCATTCAATGCCTTGGTCGCAGCAGTCTGAATGAAGCCAGGCAGACCATAAAGCATGCAAAGTGCCAGCTTCTCGGCGTATTTGATCAATTGCTCGGGCGCGACCATCCAGCCAACACGCCAGCCGGTCATGGCGTGGGATTTGGAGAGGCTGCCAATGGTCACGGTGCGTTCGGCCATGCCGGGCAGAGAGCCTATGCCCACGTGCGGAGCCTCGAAGGTCAAGGCCGCGTAGACCTCGTCGGAGACGACCCAAAGATCATGACGGCGGGCAATATCAGCAATTCCTTCCAGCTCCTCGCGGGTCAGCACGACGCCGGTCGGATTGTTCGGGTTGGCAAGAAAAATGGCCCGCGTACGATCAGTCACCGCTGCCTCGAGCGCTGCCAAATCCGGGCGGAAGCCGCCCGCCGCCGGCTGGGCGACCGGAACGAGCGTCGCGCCGGATGCGCGGATGCTCGCCTCGTAAGTCACATACATGGGCTCGAGCGCGATGACCTCATCGCCTGGCTGAGTAAGACACAGACTTGCCGCAAACAGGCCATTCTGCGCACCAGCCAGGATGATCACGTTCTCCGGTCCCACGAGCTGGCCGTTCAGACGCCGATGCTGAGCGGCGACCGCCTCACGCAGCGGTTTCCGGCCAAGTATTTCGGCATAATGTGTGTCACCGGCATTGAGCGATTCGGTGGCGGCGACGCTGATCATCTCGGGCGTGGGAAAATCCGGATCGCCAATGCTCAGCATCACCACGTCTTCACCACGGGCCCGCGCGGCGCTTGCGGCACCGTGAATGGCCCAAGCTTCCGAGCCCTCCCCGCCGATCCGCTCGACAAATGATGAAAAGCGCATGTCTTCAGGCTCTCCGCTATAATGATTGAGACGTCATTCCTACCATATAAACCAGTACTGAACGATCGTTCAATATTTCTTCCACAGAATTCGGGGTATCTGCTCTCACATGGCCACACGCAGCAAGTTCGAACGTAAGCTCCCCGAGGAACGGCGCCGGATTCTGATCGCCGCCACTCTCAAATGCCTCGGCGAGCAAGGCCATGCAGGGTTGTCGGTCCGCAAGATCAGTGCCGAGGCAGGCATCTCGATTGGACTGATCAACCATCACTACCCCAGCAAGGACGCGCTGGTGGCGCAAGCCTATGAAACACTGGCGATGGGATTGCTGGACGGCGCCAAGGCGGCGGTTGCACAAGCCAATCCCACGCCGCGGGAACGTCTGACAGCGTTCTTCAGGGCAACATTCGCTGCATCCGGGTTCGATCATGGGACGTTCAGAGCGTGGGTCGTGTTCTGGGGCATGATCGGGGACTCCAGGCTCTTGGCTGAAACCCACGATCGCACCTATGGGGAGTTCCGCTCCTGCCTGGAGGATCTGCTCGCTGATTTTACCGGTGGAACACCTAAGACAGTTCCGGACATTCGGCTGGCGGCAATTGGCCTTTCCGCCCTTATGGACGGTCTGTGGCTCGAGCGTTGCCTGAACCCGGCTACTTTCAGCATCGATGAGGCCCTGCAGATTTGCGATTCTTGGCTGGACTCTCTCTAGACGTCAACACGGAATTTACAACTTTTGGTTGAGAATGCGCCCGAGCCGAGGCAAGATCCCTCGCCCGCAGACCATAGGGAGCACTCTCATGAAGAGTCCAATGTTGCCGCTTGCGGCCATTGCCGCGCTGATCGCGTCGACCGCCGCCGTCCATACGCAGACAACGCCGAAGGCCAATAGCGAGAGCACAGCCGGTACGGATGATGCAATCCAGGTGCTGGAAGACGCGATCAAGAAGCTTGAGAATACGGCAACCGAGATTCCCGAGGACGCGGCGGATGCAACCTCGGCCGAAGATCCAGCCGATGAGCCCGCTACGTCCAGAACACCGCCTGCATCTGGCCAGGCGCCGGCCTCCGGAACAGCCGCTACAAACGAAACCACCGTCACTCCCACCGCCAACACCACGCCTGCGGCACCAGCCACAACGGCCCCATCCCAGGCAGAGACCAGCAAGGCTTCCTCAGAAAAAGGCAGCGGGACCCAAGAGAGTGGCTCCCCGACAGCCAGCCAACCAGCCGATGCAAAGCAGGCGGCCTTGTCGTTCATCGAGCTCGAAGACGCGAATATCAAGGTTCCGTCCCTCAACATCTCCATCGGGCAACTCACGGGCATGGATGTTCACGACCAGGAGGGCAAGAGGATCGCGGAGGTGAATGACGTGCTTGGCACGGTCGATGGCAAGCCTGTGGCCATTTCCCTGGAAGTGGGCGGGTTCCTGGGTATCGGCGCGCGCGAGGTGGTCGTTCCCCTGGAGGCGGTGAAGCTTGCGGCCGACAAGCTTTCGCTCACGCTGACAAAGCAAGAGATCGAGGCGCTGCCGGTGCGCTAGACAATGATGATTTGCTTGTCGAAGGCTGCTGGCAGGCTGTAGCCATTGGCCTATAGTGGCGGCGGCGGCAGTCGAGCCAGCGAACTGCTTGGGCATGCTGCCGCGACCGACACCGCCATTCGACAAGGCGTATCGATGATTGTGGCCGAAATAAAAGAGTCCGAGCCTGATCTGACCGCGATCAGACGCCATCTCCATACAAGGCCGGAACTCGCGTTCGAGGAACATGAGACATCGGCCTTCATTGCCAAGCATCTGGAGGATTGGGGCTATCAGGTCACGAGAGGCGTGGCGGGCACTGGCATCGTTGCCACCTTACGTAACGGCAACGGGCCACGGAGCCTTGGTCTGCGCGCTGATATGGACGCACTCCCCATTCAGGAGGAGACCGGCCTTGCCTATGCGAGCGCGAATCCCGGGAAAATGCACGCCTGCGGCCATGACGGGCACATGGCGATGCTGCTTGGGGCTGCTCGCTATCTCAGCAAGGCGCGGCCATTCAACGGCACGCTGCACCTGATCTTCCAGCCGGCGGAAGAAGATATTTCCGGTGCGAAACGCATGGTTGAGGAGGGTCTGTTCGAGCAGTTCCCGTGCGACGCGGTGTTCGCGCTCCACAATATGCCAAACGTGCCCCTCGGACATTTTCTGTTCAAGACGGGGCCCATGATGGCCGCCTCAGATGTCGCGACCATCACAATGCGAGGGGCTGGCGGACATGCCGCCACCCCGCATCTCACGGCCGATCCTATTCTGGCAGCGGCGACGCTCGTGGTCGCCCTCCAGAGCATCGTCTCCCGAAACCGCGATCCACAGGAACCGGCTGTGCTGAGCGTCGGCACCTTCCATGCGGGAACGGTCAGCAATGTCATCCCGGATGAGGCACAGTTGACGGTGGATGTGCGGACATTCAGCGCCGCGACGCGCGACTTGATCGAGCAGCGGGTGACCAGACTTGCGAAAATGCAGGCTGAGAGCTTCGGGCTTACTGCTGACGTGAACTATGAGCGGTTCTATCCGGTCACGGTCAATGCGCCGGAGCCAACGCAGTTCGCGCGCGACATTGCCCTCAAATGGGCGGGCGCCGACAAGATCACCGATCTCGAGCGTCCATTTTCCTATAGCGAAGACTTCGCCTATATGCTTCAAGCGCGGCCCGGCAGCTACTTCATGCTGGGGATGGGCGATGGACACAAGCTGCATACGTCGCGCTATAATTTCAACGATGATGCGCTGGTGATCGGCGCCTCGTTCTGGGTGCGGCTGGTTGAGGACTATCTCAGACCTTGAGATCTGAGCTCACCTGAACGTTAACGGAATTTCGGGCGCATAGCTGGATTGAGCCAGGCGCAGACCCCTGGCGTTGACCTGCCCAAAGATTAGGCGTTCTGATGCACGCCTCGACACGGGCGCACGGGAACCGCAGGCCCGTGTCCTCCTGTTGATGGTCTAACGTGACTCTGACCAAAGGCGGCCCAATCGTGAGCGTTGCAAGTTCTGCCCAGAAGGCTGCGGGTTCGCAAAGCGATATTCGCATCATCGGAACGGTGGCCTCGGCGCATTTCACCAGCCATATCCTGCAGCTGGCGCTGGCACCGTTGTTCCCGATGATGAGGGATGCCTTCAATGTCACCTTCGTTGATCTGGGACTGATCCTCACCTGCTTCTATGCGGCGTCCGGCCTCGGCCAGATCGCGGCAGGCGTGCTTGTCGATCGCTTCGGTGCACATCGGCTGCTCATGATGGGCATCACGCTGCAGTCCGGCAGCGTCGCCCTCATGGGGCTTGCGCCGAATTACTACATGCTGCTGCCGCTTGCCGTGCTCGCGGGCATCGGCAACAGCGTCTATCATCCGGCTGATCTGTCGATCCTGAGCCACAGGGTCAGGCCGGAGCGGCTGGGACGAGCTTTCGCCACTCATGTGATCGCCGGCAATATCGGCTTCGGCGTCTCGCCCATTTTTGTCGGTACGATTGGCGTGATGTGGGGTTGGCGCGCAGGCCTCCTGGCCGTCGGCATCCTTGGCCTGATCATCAGCTGCTGGGTGATCCTCAACAGGCCGGCGATCAGAACCGAAGGACAGGTGCAACGGCGGCAAGCGGCGGCGGAAAAGGGGAAACCGGGCGGCCAGCAGGCCGAGCCCGCGCCTGCGCATTTCTGGCATATCATCACAATGCCGGTGGTGCTTCTGGCCTTCCTGTTCTTCGTGCTGAGCGCCTTTGCCGGAGCAGGCATACAGAACTTCGCCATCAGTGCTCTTACTGAAGGCTATGGCATGGTGCTCGCCATGGCAACAGTGGCGGTCGCAGGCTACCAGGTCGGCACTGCATCCGGCGTGCTGCTCGGCGGCGTCCTCGCCGACCGGAGCGAGAAGCATCACGTGATCGCAATGCTGGGGCTTGCGGTTTCAGCCATTCTGATCATGTTCGTGTTTCACACAGGCCTGCACCCGGTCGCCATTATCGCGCTGATCGCTGCTTCGGGCTTTGCAACGGGCATTACCATGCCGTCCCGCGACGTGCTGGTCCGGCGGGCGGCACCGGCCGGCGGCTATGGCAAGGTGTTCGGCATCGTCTATTCCGGATTCGACATCGGCTCGCTGGTCGCGCCGCTCATATTCGGTAGCCTGATCGACCACCATATGTCGCACGGCGTGTTCCTGGTCTGTGGCATCGCGCTGATTGTCGGCATTCCCACGGTGATGGGCTTCAAGGGCAAGCATCACAAGGCTTGAGGCGACCTGGACACGCTGGATCGAGATGCTCTAGTTGCGTAACACGATGCAGGCACCGCCGGCATTGCGGAAGCGATCGCAAATGCGATCAGCCTCGGTGCGGCTGTCGGCCGGCAAGCGCACATTGAACATTGCCCGCTTGCCGCGGCTGCGGTTCAGTTCGCGAACCACCATGGGCTCAACGCCAGAGAGCACCTTGAAGCGGCGCTGGAGCTGGCCGAATCTGGCCAGGGCCTGAGACTGGGAGAAGTGAGCGGCCACCTGAACGCCCCACGGAGCGCGGCGCTTGGCAACCGGTACGCCTGGCCTGCCGGCAACGGCAGGTCTGCCGCGGGTGAGCGTCTTGGCAATCTCGATGCAGGACACTTTCTTCGTCACGACAGGCACTTCCATCGCCAGCGCCTTCACATCGAGCGAGCCGTATCTATCCGGGACGGCGCGGTCGCTGCGGTCTGCCTGTGCCCAATCCTCGGCGTCGCGGCCGGTGATCGACAAGACATAATCGCGGGTCTCGTAGGGAAGGCCACCATTGCCGGCCAGCCAATCCTCCACCCGGCGGGGACCTGCATTGTAAGCGGCGGCGGCCAAGCCGAGATTGCCGAAGCGCGCCCGCAGATCCCGGAGAAGATGGGCGGAGGCCGGAATGGCCTGATGAATGTCGTAAGGGTCCTCAAGTCCCCGCTCCGCGGCCGTGCCCGGCATGAACTGCGCAATGCCCTGCGCGCCCACATAGCTTGTCGCATCGGCGCGGAATCCGCTTTCCTGCCAGATCAGGCGCGTGAAGAAGTCGATGGGCAGGCGATGTTCGCTCGCCGCCGTTTCGATCAGACCACAAACTGTCTTCTGGTGCAGAGCGGGCGCGGGCAGCTTGGGCTTAGGCGTCGGCGGTTTGCCGGGTGACTCAAGCGCATTCTCGTCCAACGGCACAGGGATCTGTGAGGGACTCAACGCAGCAGACGTCGGAGGGACGGCGGGGTCTTGCTGCGCGCCACCAGATCCGGCCGACGCGAGCAGTCCACCAATCACAAGGGCAACCCCGATATACAGCCCAGTTCTCATCGTACACCATGTGAGATGGTCAACGATAGAATAGCAATGCTTTGCAGATGGTTGAGGATTACGCAAATCTTTCTCGTGTCTGCTCGACAAAATGTTCGGAATAGGCTTGGCTGCATCTGCGACAGACGAGCAGAGGATGAGCATGGCAGGCGAAGCAAATATCATCATCACCAATGGCAAAGTGCTGACCATGAGCCCGCACGATCAACGTGCGCAAGCTGTCGCCATCGTCGGCCAACGCATCGCCGCCGTCGGCGGAGAGGATTGTGTGGCCAAGCTGCGGGGGCCGAATACCCGGATCATCGATGCACGCGGCTGCACGGTCATGCCGGGCTTTGTCGAAAGCCACATGCACCTGTTTCCCGGCGCAGCCACATTGGGTCAGCTGTCGCTCGAGGACGTCTCGGGTCTTGATGCATTCATTGCGGCAGCCCGCGCCTATGACAGCGCCCATCCGGGCGAGCACATGCTGATCGGACGTCAGGCGAATTACACGATGATCGGCGAGAAGGAGCCGATCAGCCGTCATCACCTGGACAGGGCAATCAGCCATCGCCCGTTCGCGATCGTGGCACCGGATGCGCACACGGTCTGGGCGAATACCATGGCGCTCGAAATGGCCGGGCTGCTCCATGGCCGCAACGTGGGCATCGGCAGCGAGGTGGTGATGGGCGAAGACGGGCTCGCCACAGGCGAGCTGCGCGAATGGGGCGCGATGGAGCCGGTTTTTGCTCTGAGCCCCACGGCCGGCCGCGACAATCTCGGCCTCACCAGCGGCCGCGATCCGGTGCCGATGCCCTCGCCGGCCGAACGGGCCGCCGACATAGGGGTGTTGCAGAAGGGGCTCGACTATTGCGCTCGGCTCGGCATCACCAGCATCCACAATATGGACGGCAATCTCTATCAGCTCGAATTGCTGGATGAGATCCATAAAGCGGGCGGCCTGCATTGCCGGGTGGAGATTCCGTTCCATCTGCGGCCGGAGCGGTCGATCGATGCACTGGAAGAAGCCAGCGAGATGCAGCGCCGCTTCAGCTCGGACATGCTGCATTCGGGCCGGGTCAAGATCTTCATGGACGGCGTGCTCGACAGCTGGACCGCCTTCGTGCTCGACGGCTATCCCGACCGGCCCGAAACGGTGGGAGCGCCGCTGTTCACCGCCGACCAATTCAACGCAATCGTGATCGATTGTGACAGGCGCGGCTTACAGATCTCGGTGCATGCGATCGGTGATGCCGCGGTGCGGCGGACGCTCGATGGCTATGAAGCGGGACGGCGAACCGTCGGCCCTCGCGACAGCCGCCATCGCATCGAGCACATCGAGATCATCGATCCCGCGGATATTCCGCGGCTTCGGGAACTTGGCGTGATCGCCTCCATGCAGCCGCTGCACGCTGCGGGCTCGCATTGTTTTCCGCTGGAGCCGACATTGACCCGCATCGGACCTAAGATGCCTTTCGCCTATCCATGGCAAACCTTGCGAAATGCGGGCGCGCGGATGATCTTCTCGAGCGATTGGCCGGTCTCGCCGGTTGATCCCATGAAGTCGATCAAGGCCGCCTTGACGCGAGAGCTGCTCGATCCAGCCTACCCAGACCAGCGCCAGACGCTCATGGATACCCTGGCCTCTTACACCAGGGAGGGCGCTTATGCCGAGTTCATGGACGACCGCAAGGGCCAGCTCAAGCCGGGGATGCTCGCCGATATGGTCGTGCTAACCGCAGACATCGAGACGACACCGCCCGAGGAGATCGATAGGATAGAGGTTGCCACCACGATCTGTGATGGTCGGATCACGTTCGAGAGGTAAGCACCATGAACAGCGCAGGACGCGCCACGGATCTCCTGGACATGTCGGCAGGCACGCTGACGAAGCTCGTTGCCAGCCGCCAAGTATCGCCGGTCGAGATCGTCGAGGCGTCGCTTAACCGCATCGAGGCCATCAATCCTGACCTCAATGCCTTCTGCCTGGTGCTGGGGGATGAGGCCCGCGCCGCCGCACGCGCCGCTGAAGCCGCCGTCATGGCAGGACACAAGCTTGGCCCTCTGCATGGGATACCCATCGGGATCAAGGACCTCACGCCCACGCGGAATCATCGGACGACATCGGGCTCAAAGGCCTACCGCGACTATATCGCGCCCGAACATGCTGTGATCGCGCAGTCTCTCATCAACGCGGGCGCGATCCTGGTCGGCAAGACCACAACCCCTGAATTTGCCTATTCCGGCTTCACTTACAGCCCGCTGTGGGGCATCACGCGCAATCCGTGGGACAGGACGCGCACGTCGGGCGGAAGTTCCGGCGGCTCCGGTGTCGCGGTCGCAACGGGCTGCGTTCCCTTGGCGGAAGGTTCGGATATGGGAGGCTCGGTGCGCATCCCCGCGTCCTGCTGCGGGATTACCGGCCTCAAGCCCAGTCTTGGGCGCATTCCCTTCACGATCCTCCGCAGCACATTCGAGACGCTCGCCCATTTCGGCCCGCTCGCACGGTCATGCGATGATGCCGCGCTGTTTCTGAGCGCCGCGCAGGGGCCGAACGAGGCGGATATTCTCTCCAATCCACAGCCAATCGCATTTCCGCCTACGCTTGCTTGCGACCCGCGACGGCTCAAGATCGCTCTGTCGATCGACCTCGGCTTCTATGGGGTTGATCCGGAGGTTGAGCGCAACACGCGGGAGATGGCGGACAGGTTGCGTTCACTCGGCGCGGAGGTTGAAGAGGTTTCGCTCGGCTGGACGTTCGAAAGCGTACTCGCCTGGGACCGGCGCTGGAATGTCTATATCGCGACGCATTACGGCCATCTCCTGGATGAGCACCGGCACGATCTTGATCCGGAGGTGGTGCGGATCATCGAGAAGGGCAATCGCACCAGCGCCGTCGAAGCGAAGCGCACGGAATTCGTGGCCACCGACATGTGGCGGAAGCTTTCTGCAATCCTGTCGCATTATGATGCCATGATCTGCCCGACGCTGGCCCGGCCGATGGGTCTGGCTGAGGCAACCGACAGGACCTCAGGCGGGTTTGACAAGGAAGGGCGTTATCTCGGAACGACCATGACGACGCCATTCAACCTCGTCAGCCAATGTCCTGTGCTGTCGGTGCCGAGCGGGTTCACCAGCGGCAGTCTTCCCACAGGCCTGCAGATCGTCGGGCGGCGCTTCGATGATCTCACGGTCCTGCAGGTGGGAAGGCTGCTCGAAGAGAGCTGGGGTGAGACGGGCTTTCCGCGACCACCCCGCATTTGAGGCCCATGACTCGTATCATTCCAGTTCCGCCATTCGATTACGTCGTGTTCGGCGGCAGTGGCGATCTTGCCAAGCGCAAGCTGCTGCCCGCCCTGTTCCGCCGCTTCGCGGATGGCCAGTTCAACGACAGTTCCCGTGTCATCGGTGTGTCGCGCACAGACATTTCGCGCGAAGACTACCGGCGGATCGCAGCGGAGTCGCTCTCCGCTCACATTCCGGAGGCGGAGCGCAACGCAGAGGTGGTGAACGCCTTTCTCGCCTGCGTAGATCACATCACCCTGGATGTGACATCTGGCGAGGGATGGGAGCAGCTCGGCGCCGTTCTGCATTCCGATGCCGACCATATCAGGGTGTTCTATCTGGCCGTGGCACCTGATCTCTACGGTCAGATTTGTCTAGGGCTCGGACGCGGCGGGCTGGTCACGCCCCGATCGCGGGTGGTGCTGGAAAAGCCGCTGGGCTACGACCTTCAATCAGCGGAGGCCATCAATGCTGTGGTGGCCGGAGTGTTCGACGAAAGCCAGATTTACCGGATCGATCATTACCTCGGCAAGGAGACGGTGCAGAACCTGATGGCGCTGCGCTTTGCCAATGCCCTGTTCGAGCCGATCTGGAATTCCGCCCATATCGACCATGTGCAGATCACCGTGGCAGAGTCCATCGGTATGGCGGGGCGGGCCAGCTATTACGATCACGCGGGCGCGCTGCGGGATATGGTGCAGAACCACCTTTTGCAGCTGCTCTGCCTGGTTGCCATAGAGCCGCCCGCCTCTTCCGCGGCAGACGCCCTGCGAGATGAAAAGCTCAAGGTTCTGCACGCGTTGAGGCCGATCGAGGGCGAGGCCGCGAGCCGGCTGACCGTGCGCGGGCAGTATCGCGCCGTCGGTGCGGGCAGTGTCAGCATACCAGGCTATGTGGAAGAGCTGGGACGACCGAGCAGTACCGAAACCTTCGTTGCCATAAAGGCTGAGGTTGCCAATTGGCGCTGGGCCGGAACGCCGTTCTATCTGCGCACGGGCAAGCGTATGGCAAAGCGTGTTTCGGAAATCGTGATCCAGTTCCGGAACATTCCCCATTCGATGTTCGAGCCCAGCGCGGGCAGGATCATCGCAAATCGGCTGGTGCTCCGGCTGCAGCCGGATGAGGCGGTCCAGATGTTTCTCATGATCAAGGATCCTGGCCCGGGCGGCATGCGGCTGCGCCAGGTGCCGCTCAATCTCTCCTTCGCGGAGACGTTCGGGGTGCGCCAGCCGGATGCCTATGAGCGCTTGCTCCTGGATGTGGTGCGCGGCAATCAGAGCCTGTTCATGCGGCGCGACGAGGTTGCGGCGGCATGGAGCTGGATCGACCCCATCCGCGAAAGCTGGGAGCGCTCCGGCGAGCCACTGCATGGCTATATCGGCGGCACTTGGGGACCGAGCGCCTCGATCGCGCTGATGGAGCGGGATCACCGCAGCTGGCATGATGACGGAACGTGAGGCAAGAACTGCTTGCGACTTTAGGGAGTTTCGCCTTTCCTTGAATCGCGAGATCGCTTAACTTGTTGCTCGATCGCGTTTTGTTCGCGCGAAACTGGTATCCACTTCGCCCAGAAATGCGCTAGGGAAAAGGACTGCTGAAGGCGTGTCGGAGCTGGTCGATATCGCCATTATCGGCGGCGGCATCAATGGCTGCGGCATTGCGCGGGACGCGGCGGGGCGCGGTCTCAGGGTGGTTCTCCTCGAGAAGGACGATCTCGCCTCCGCGACCTCCTCCGCCTCCACCAAGCTCATTCACGGCGGGCTGCGCTATCTCGAATATTATGCCTTCCGCCTGGTTCGGGAATCGTTGATCGAACGAGAGGTGCTGCTCCGCGCGGCGCCGCATATCATCCATCCCATGCGGTTCGTGCTGCCGCATCACGAGGGGCTCAGGCCGGCCTGGCTCCTTCGGCTGGGGCTTTACCTCTATGATCACCTGGGCGGGCGTGAAACGCTACCAGGCACCCGCAGCCTCGATCTCAGGCAGGATCCAGCGGGAAGGCCGCTCAAGTCACGGTATTCGAAGGCATTCGAATATTCGGACTGCCGCGTGGATGATGCGCGGCTCGTCGTTCTCAGCGCTATGGATGCAGCGGAACGAGGCGCTGCAATCCATACACGTACGGAGCTGCTGGCGGGGTATCGCGATCGCGATCACTGGCAGCTCGACATCGTGGACAACCGCACGAACCGCCATGATCGGATCTCCGCCCGTGTCCTGGTCAATGCCGGCGGACCATGGGTCGCCGAAATCCTCGAAAAGCGCCTCGGGGAGAGACAGCACAAGCCGGTTCGCCTGGTCAAAGGCAGCCATATCGTGGTGCCGCGGCTCTATGGCGATGGGGATGCCGACTCGGAGCGGGCCTATATCTTTCAGGGCGGAGATGGCCGGATCGTCTTTGCCATTCCCTATGAGCGTGATTTCACGCTGATCGGCACCACGGATATCGACTATGACGGCGATCCCGGTGCGCCATTCATCTCAAGCGACGAAACGGATTACCTCTGTTCTGCGGCGAACGAATATCTCCAGCACAGGATCGCACCTAAGGATGTGGTCCGCACGTTTTCCGGCGTGCGGCCGCTTTACGATGATGGCGCCAGCACGGCGCAAGCCGCGACGCGGGACTATGTGCTCGATCGGAACGGCGCGGAAGACGAAGCACCGCTGCTCACGGTCTATGGGGGAAAGATCACCACGTTCCGGCGCCTTGCGGAACATGCGATGACATTGATCGGCGACTGCTTTCCGAACATGGGCCCGGCATGGACGCGGGATGCTCCTCTGCCGGGCGGTGATTTTCCTGTGGACGAACTCGAGGCGCTCGCAACCCGCATCGGAGAGGTGCATCCGTCATGTCCGCCGGAGCGTGCACAACGATTTGCCCGCAGCTATGGCACGCGCAGCTTTGCCCTGCTCGAGGGCCTGACGTCTGATGCCGGATGGGGCCGCTCGTTCGGCGGTGATCTCACCGAACGCGAGATCCGTTATCTGATGAGCCGAGAATGGGCGCAGACGGCCGAGGACGTGGTCTGGCGCCGGTCAAAGCTCGGATATCGCATGTCGCGGGACGAGGTCGCCGCACTGGATCGCTGGATGGCGCAACAGGCGTCCGTCTTGGCTCATGCCTGATCCGGTCGCCTGTCCTTCGGGGTCTCCCCATCATCAGGCTCGGCTTCGTCATGAAGCTCAGCATGGTCATGAGGCTCAGTTTCCTCATGAGGCTCAGTTTCGCTGACCTCGGCCGCCTCGCTCTCGGTCTGTGCCGCCTCAGACAGGTTCTCGTCCGTATCGACCGTCTGGGAGTCCTGCTCGGTTTCCTCCGGTGCTTTGGCAGGCTCCGGCTCTCCGGATTTCACCTCGACCGGCACTGATGTCTCGGACTGAGCCTGCTCGGCCGCAGCCGCCCGTGCGATATGCAGTTCGGCGAGAATGGACCAATTTTGCCTCGACACCAGATGCAGGCTGGTGACGGCAAGCCAGCCATTGCGATGCCATTCACCGAGCATGGCGTCGGGCATGTCGCGGAACTGCTGCTCGTCTACGATGCGGAACCCGTCCAGCTTGATCTTATGATCACCCGGCAGCTTGAATTCAGCGCGCTTGGCCACCAGGAGATCGGCATTGACCAGCGCCTTGCCGTAAGCATCGGTCGGGCGGAGATCACGCTGCATGGCTTTGCATAGCTCGAGGGCTGCGGTCGCGGTCGGCGTTGCCGCGCCATTCTCGTCGAAAAGCCGATCGCTTTCCCGGCCATCAGTAGTGCCATCCGCCAGGACGCGGTCGCAGGCAATGTCGACGGCGAGAGACAGAGTGTTGGTGCCGGGCGTCTGCACGAGGCCGAAGGGATAACGCCTGATGTGCGCGGGAACGTAAAAGCCATCCCGCCACTGGCCGGCTGCGTCAACGAACAGATTCTCGCCCGGACGAAGCCCAAGAACCGCGATCGGCGTCGGGGTCTCGCCCTCGGAGAAGACAATCGGGTAATGCCGGCTGGCAAGCGCCACTTCAGAGATCGTCAATGGCGCCGCGATGGTACCGGCGGCGAAGCTGAAGTCCAGACGTTTGGCCAGCCGCAGGTCCTTATGCTGGGGCAGGCGCAGGATCGTGACCTGCTGGTAGAAATTGGACCCCTTGGCGGGGGCGCCGCCCTGACGGGTCGCGCCATTCTCCTCAACCATGATCGTTCCTTATTTTTCATTCCGTAAACTAACGGCATATGCGCAAGAGACTTCGAATGAAAGTCTTTACTGTATGGCCAGATTTTCTTCGCGCCTTGCCGGATCGTCATTGTTCCGATTGGTGGCTCGTCTAGCTGGTCTTCCAGCGGCGTTCAAGTCTGGCGCGGCAAGGCTCGCGCGGCCCTGTCCAACATCGGCCATGATCGCAACGCACACACTCGGCCTCGCAGATCAGAACCGTTCCGCGCGCCAGGGGCTGAGAAAGCGAAACACGGTGCTACACAATATCTTAAGAGCCTTCCCGCTAGCAAAATGAATAGCCCGGCACGCTTCATGCATGGACCGAACCGGCAGATCAGGTGATTGGCCGGCTCACGCGGCAGAAAATAAATGTCAGTTTCGCACTCCTTAGATCAGGCGCGCATGGCTGTTCCCGTCTGGAACACTTCTCGCAGCGGCGGGCTTTCGCTGCGTACCGCTCTGACCGGCGCATTTTTCCATAAAAGGATCATTCTGCTCGTCGCACTGATCCCTCTCCTGCTGGGCATTGCCGCAGCCCTTTATACCAAGACGGAATATGTCGCCGGCAGCCTGCTCATGGTGCTGATCAATCGCGAATATTCCACCGCGACACAGAACGTGACCGACACGGGGCCGGACGTCCTTTCGATCGAGGGCCTGAAATCGGTCGAGGCCGAAGTGCAGATCCTCGAGAGCTCGGAGGTCATCAACAAGACCATCCAGGATGTCGGCGAGGATCGGATTTTTCCCAAAAGCTCGCTCGGCTTGTCGCGGCTGATTGCGATGATCGCGCCACCGAAGAACAGAGACGACGCGCTGCTGGAACAGTTCCGCAAGCGGCTCAAGGCGGCGGTGGAATCGGATTCCAACATCATCCGGGTCAGCTTTACTCATCCCGATCGGGCTCTCGCCATTGAGGTGACCGACAAGCTCGTCGAGAACTATCTCGCCCGGCGCAAGCAGATCTTCAGCAATCCCACCTCGCCCATTCTCTCGAGCGAAGTCGAGCGGTTCGAGAGTGGCCTCAAAACGGTCGACGCGGAGCTGCAGAAGCTCAAATCTGACAACGGGATACTCGATCTCAAGCAGGACAGCATCCTCGCATCCAATCAGCTGGACAGCATTCTGCAGCGGCGACGGCAGGTGGCCGAGCGGCAGGCCGCGGTCGCAGCCCAGCTCACCGAGGCGCAAAAGGCCGCTGCCGGCTTGCCGAACATGGTGTTCGATTCCGCCGAGAAGACGGATGCGGTTCCGAATAATGACGACCAGAACACGCTGACCCGGCTGCTGGTCGAGCGCGGGAAGCTTTTGCAGGAATATCTGCCGGCACATCCCAAGGTTCGGCAGATCGAGCGCCAGATCGCCGCCGCTCGCGCGGCCATTGCCCATCCCGAACAGAGGGTGTTCTCCACCGACAGGGACGTTCGCAACCCATCGGTCAATTATATGGAGAACATGATCCTGTCGCTGCGGGTCGAGCAGGATTCGCTCAAGAACCAGCTCGGCGAGCTGGATGATCAGGTCAAGGCGGCCCGGGAGCGTATCGCCAAGCTTCAGGCGCTCGAGCCCCGGATCACCGATCTCACGCGTCAGCGCGATAATCTCAATGATTCCTACCGGGAGTATCTCCGGCGGGCGGTTGCCGCTTCAATCGAGGAGGCGGCGGCTGATGTCCGCGCCTCAAACGTGCGCGTGGTCCAGCGGGCGGACAGCGATGTCAGCAGCTATAATCTGGGCCTGCCTTTCGTTGCGGCGGGCTTGATCGGCGGCATGCTGTTTGGTGCCGCAGCATGGGCGGTGGCGGCAACGCTAAGGTCAGTCTTCATCCAGCCGCAGGAGGCCGAACGCGTGCTGCAGATGCCTGCCTTGGCCGTGTTCGGCGATGAGGCCAATGCCTATGAACGGCTAGAGGGCCGACAAGCGATCAGCGCGCTTGCCGCCCAGCTTGCGGATGCGGCAAGCGGGCCCGAGCCGATGCACATCATACAGATCGTCGCCCAAGACAATGCGAAGGATGCGATCAGCTTCAGTGCGGGGCTTGGCACGGAACTCGGTGCGGCCCAGGGTCTGCGCACGCTGGTGATCGACTATGCGCAGACATCGGAAGGGGCTGGCCATGAGAGCTCGGAAAAGTCAGCGCCTGAGCAAGAGGATGTCAGAGCGGTGGCCACCGGCACGCCAAACCTCTGGCATGCAGGACGCGATGGGACCCCTGCCCTGTTCAATCTGAGCCTGCCGATCGCGGAAACCCGCTCAACTCTCAGCAAGCTGCGCGAGGGCTATGACATCGTGCTGATCCTCATGACGGCGCCGGAGGACATTCGCATTGCACAGAGACTGGCTCCGGCCGTCGACGGCACCCTGCTGATGATCCGGGCCGAGGAAACGCGCATACCCGTTGCCCTGCGCCTGCGTGACTCACTTCTCGAGAGCGGCGGCGGCCTACTCGGGTTCGTCTTCACCGGACGGCACTATTACATTCCGCAATCGATCTATCGCCGGATCTAAGCCCATGCAGGAGAAAGCCTTAGCACAGGGTCGGAATTGGAAGGCCTCCGCGGTCGATGCGATTCCGTTTCTGGGTGTGCAGGTCTCAAATCTGGGTGTGCCGGAAGCGGCCAGGCTGATTGCCGATCGGCCGGAGAATGCGCCTTTCGCCTATGTGGTCACACCGAATGCCCAGCATTTCGTGCGGCTCGGCCGCCTGCGCGACAGCCGGTTCCGGGAGGCTTACGCGCATGCCTGGCTCAGGCTGTGCGACAGCCAGGTCGCACGAAAGCTTGCCCGGCCAATGTTCGGGCTGTCCCTGCCCTATGCGGCGGGCAGCGATCTCACCGCCTATCTCTTCGCCCATGTGATCAGACCGGAGGATGCGATCACCGTGATCGGGGGCAGCGATGAGCTCCACGAGCGGCTGACGAACCGGTTCGGCCTCAAGCGGCTGTTGCTTCACGTGCCTCCCATGGGCTTCATCGACAATCCGGACGCGGTGGAGGCCGCGATCCAATTCGTGATCGGGCATCCCGCGCGATATGTGTTCATCGCAGTCGGCTCGCCGCGCTCGGAATATCTGGCGAGAATGATCGCCGAGCGCCCCGGCGCCACCGGCACGGGCATGTGCATCGGCAATTCACTTAATTTCGTGACCGACATTTCCCGGCGTGCGCCCGAGATTTATCGGAAACTCGGCATTGAATGGCTGCACAGGCTTGCGCTCAATCCGCGAGGCCATGCGCGACGGGTCTTCGTCGAATCCGCGCCATTGCTGGCCATGATGGCGCATGCGTGGCTTAAGCCCGGTGCCTATGATCCACCGCTGGGGGCGCAGTCTTCCGGGGCATGCTCATGATCAGGCCGTTGCGCGCGAGCCCTGGCCTGCGGCCGCTGCGCGCTGCGGATTTCGCGGGCGATGGGCCGGTGAGTGCCGAAGAGCGCCAGACCGCCTCCGAGTTCGTGGTGGTCTCGGTGCTGATCTTCGCTTTGCCGATGTTCGCGCAAAGCGTTCATTACATGAACGAGATCGTCCCGTTCTACTATTTCTCGAAGGCATGGCCGCTCGCCGTCTTGCCGCTGACGATCTATGGTCTTGCCACACTCAAATTGCCGGGGCAGGCCATCTATGCCGTCCTGTTGGCCTATGTGGCGGGACTCACGCCGCTGCTCTCGATGATCCATCTGGGGAATGGGCTCATCGATGCGATCGCCACGACCGTGAAGGTCTGGCCCTTCAGCTATTATATCGCGCTGTCTGCGTTTCTTGCCTGGCTCATGCCGGCGCCGCAGCTTCTCAGGCGCGTGATCATCGGCTGGGGCTCAGTCACGATGGTTCTGCTGGTGCTGCTATGGGTGTTCGTGCCCAGCAGCTGGTACACGACCGATCCGTCACAGGGCAAATTGTTCATGTACGAGATCGAGCGCGGCTATCGCATCTATATGCCGATGTTCTTTGGCACATTGCTGATCTTTTACCTCACCCGGCGTGCGCTCGATCTGCGGGAATGGTGGGCTGGCGCTGCGGCGATCCTGTGTGTCGCGCTGCTGATCCTCATCTTCAAGCAGCGCGCCGCCATCGCCGCTGTGGTGCTGGTGATGGCGATTGCGACCTTTACCTCGGTTCCAGAGCAGGTTCGCCATCTCGGCATCGCGGCCTTGGCCCTGCTGCTCGCGATCGCGGTGGTGATCATCGCCGGCCCCCTGGCGCAGTCGATCGCAGAAGGTCTTGGCGGCTCGCTCTGGCTGCGACTCGAGTCATTGCAGAAGGCCATCTATTATCTCGGCGATAATCCGATCCGCTGGATCTTCGGTGTCGGCGGCACGACCCGTTTCGGCACCGTGACCATGGCTGACATTTTCGGCACCGATCAGTTCTATCTCGCCGATATCGGCTGGGCGGGCATCGTGTTCGAATATGGCCTTCTGGGGGCTGGCCTCATTGCGGCAACCTATGTCGCGAGCTTTCTGATCACCTATCGGATCGCGCGCCGGTCCGATGATCCCCTGCTCAAGGCCTTAAGCGATTATGCGCTCTATCTCCTGCTGACCTCGGCCGTCTATTCGCTGGTCTATGCCCCCGGCGAAATCGGCACGGTTACTGCATTGGCCCTGTTCCTGTATGCCGCAAAGCAAGCTGACCAGCCGATTCTGGGCAGTCCGAATGTTGCGGTTGCGAAATCTGCTTCAAAACGACTGGCGGTCATCACCCATGTTGAGACGCATCCGAAATCTAATGGCTGAACCCGGGTTCCAAGCAGCCCCTTTGCAAGTCTCAACCCGGGCAGCCATCTGGGCCTGTAACGTATTGGCAGGTCACAGTCCCGTGTTCAGGCTTTCCGAAGCGGGAGAAAAAGTCCGTGTGCCTGCAAACTTGCGGCACACCTCTGCTGCGACCTTCCTCTTGCGGGACTGGATCGAGCCAGAGCTGCACTATCTCAATATGTTCGTGCGGCCGGGTGATGTGTTCATCGATGTGGGCGCCAATATCGGCCTGTTTACGCTCAAGGCCGCAAAGGTCGCATCGAAGGTGATCTCGGTCGAGCCAGGCAGCGAAGCAGGCAGCCAGCTCAAGGCCAATGTCGCGCTGAATGGCTATAGCAATGTGACCATCGTGCCGAAGGCGCTGGCGGATAAGGCGGGCAGCGCGACCCTGCATCACGTGCCGCTGGGGGATGACCCGCAGGCGTTCTCACTGCTCAGCGGTGATACGGCAGAAGCCGGCGAGACGGTGGAGACCACGACGCTTGATCTTCTCGTCAAGGATCTGGGCCTTGCGCGCGTGGATGTGGTGAAGATGGATGTGGAGGGCGCCGAGGAGTTGGTGATCGCCGGCGCACAGGAGACGCTGACGCGCGATCATCCGACCGTCATCTTCGAAGCGAATTGCCCCACTCTGCTCGAACGGGGTGGCCGCAATGACGGCGCCTGGAATGGACTGGCCGCGCAGGGCTATCGCTTCTACCGGCTGGCGGACGGCCGGCTTGAATCGCTGAGTACGATGCCGAAGGAATTCGGGAATATCATCGCGCGTCACCCCTCCCGAGAGGTCTGAGCCCCGGGTTCAGGGCACAGGCTCGTCACAACCGCTCAAGCCCAGGCCCAGGCAGATGGCGCGCGCCAGCATTGCGGCGTCCGGATTGTCTGGGCTGATGTGGCCAGGAGGCGTTTCCCGCAAAGCATAGAGCATCGCGCCTGCGCGTGGATTGGCTGCGACGTCCTGCATCAGGGTTTGCGCGGCTCTTGCGCTCAGGCGCGCCTCACCATGGGTCGGCGGCATCACAGGGATGCCGAGAGCCAGCGGGCCCGGCCAATAGCTTCGATAGGCCTTCAGCGCTTCAATCGGGCTAAAGGAAGGGCCGGCATCGTAGGCCATGATCGAGACAAGATCGATGTCGCGCGCCTCCGCTGAACGCAGGAGGGGCAGCATGACCCCGGTCCAGGGACTTTTCGGGAGCGCGTTGATAAAACGCCCCTCTCCATAGGCTCCGACGCTCCAGCCGGGTACGGTGACCATGTAGGGCCGCGGCAGAACCTTGCGGATGCGCGAGACATAATCACGCCACTGCGCATCGCTGCTGCAGGTGATCTGCCCTTCAGCATTGCGCTGGCAATCCGGATCGCGAGGCTCGAAATCCACATCGATGCCATCGGCGCCGATGTCGCGCACGAGGCTTGCCAGCGCCGCCTCATTCAGCCGGTCCCAGCCGGGATAGCCCGAGCCGCCCACCGCGACAAGAACCTTCGTCTCAGGATTCTTCTTCTTCAGTGCCGAGATCGCCTGGCCCAGCAGCGTCCGCGAGAAGGGATATTGCAGACCCGTCGACGCAAGATCATCGCCGCCATCATAGGCCGTATCGGGCCGCGCAAAGCCCAGCATGACAATAGAAATATAGCGCGGCAGGCGCGCGAGCGTGGTCTGCTCGGCACTGGTGGCGGGGGGCTCATACCAGCTCGCGTGATAGGCAACGAAGGGGCGTCCGTCGGCTCGGGAGGCCGAAGCCTGCCCGAACACGACTGCGAGGAAGCCCAGGAGCAGCGCGGTCAGAACACGTCGCGCCCTACCATGCCCTTGGTGATGGTCAGCAGCATGATCTTGATGTCGAACCATAAGGACCAGTTCTCGATATAGTAGAGGTCCAGCTTCACCCCGCGCGCCGCCTTCTCGATCGTGTGGATGCCACCGCGCATGCCGTTGATCTGGGCCCAGCCGGTGATGCCCGGCTTCATGCGGTAGCGGGCCGCATATTCGCGCACCACGTCGAACTGACGCTGATTGCCGATCTGCATGTTGGGCACGTGGGGACGCGGCCCGACCACGGACATATCGCCCTGGAGCACATTGATCAGCTGAGGGATCTCGTCGATCGAGGTGCGGCGCAGGATGTCGCCCACCCGGGTCACGCGCGGGTCGTTGCGTCTGGTGCCGGCGGCCCCATCATCCTGCGGGTCGAATCGCATCGTGCGCAGCTTGTAGACCTTGAACAGCTTATTGTTGAAGCCAAGGCGCTCCTGGCGGAACAGGATGGGACCGGGACTGTCGAGCTTGATCGCCAGGGCGGCGATAATGAGCACGGGCGCGGTCAGGATCAGCCCGATGGTCGCAACGACATAGTCCTCGGCGAGCTTGATCAGGCCCATAGACCCTTTGAGAGGCTGGCGCTGTACCTGGAGGGAGGCGACGCCGGCGACGCTGACGATCGTCGCGAAGCGCAGGTTGAACTCCTCAGGGTCGAGCGGCACCACCACATCGGCGGCGATCCGGTAGAGACGATCCGCGATACGCCCAATCTCGGCGGGTTGCTGCCAGGGTTCCAGGATCACCACCACATCGACATGGGTGCCGTGCACGAAGGTGAAGAGCTCATCGATCGGTCCGAGATAGGGGACGCCATCGTTGCTCGCATAGTCACTTGCCGGATGGCTGTCGGAGAACACGCCGAGAATGCGGAACAGGTCGGTATCCGTTTGGTCACGACGAGCGAGGAAGGAGCGCACACGGTTGGGCGGTCCGATCAGGACAACATTGCGCCTGAGCAGCGCGCGCCGATTGGCAAGCGTGATGCCAGTGCGCACGAGCACAAGACGGCCGAACAGAAGCAGCACATAGGTGAGCAGTCCCCACCGGATCATGTCCGGCATGTGCTGGATGTCCTCGGGGATAAACAGCCAATAGGCGGCCGTCACCGCCAGGAAGGCCGGAATGCCCGCCACGAGGAGATGGCGCATTTGGCGCCAGGCAGACACATAATGCTCGACCCGGTAGCCGTTGCCGACATGCAGAAGCTGCGTGAAGACAACGGCACCAAGGGCAAATAGCAGAAATATCTGCCCCCAGGAGCCGATGTTCCACAGCAAGTGGGCGAGAGCCGCGCTCAGCCCAAGCATGGTGACATCGCACACCAACACGAGCCGGTTGATGAGGCCGTGAGTCCAACGGGTCATCGATATCAGCCCAGAATGCGGCGAACCACGGGCTTCAAGGCCTTGCCCAGCGGGTGCTCGGTCAAGCTGCGGGTCAGCTCGGACTGACGCACGCGCTCGATCATGCGATGGGGGGTGCGGAAAACGGTGACCTCCTCCCCGAACATCGAGGTCGTCTTCACGAAATTGCGGCGAGGCAAATTCTCGATTAGGGCGCGCCGATAGGTTTGTCCTTGGCCAGGGCGCGCGAGCAGCACCTTGTTGTCCCCGATCGCAAAAGGCGCAAGCTTACCACCGCTCAGGATGTGGGTGCACAGACCCTGAGAGACTTCCGGAAACTCCGCATTGAAGTAATCGTCGAGGATGACGACGCCGTGAGGATGCAGGCCCTCATCGGCGATCCGCAGATCATTGACGGTGATCTCCGCGGTGTGGCCACCATCGATACTGAACATACGGGCCGGAAGGTCGACATCGCGCATGAGCTCGGGCCAGCCAATGGCGAGTGAGCTTGCCCTGAACACCATCACCCTATCCTGAGGAACGTCGAACCGGCTGAGATTGCGCCGAAACCGCTCTTCGCTGCCCTCGCCGGAACGATCGAGATTGAGGTGCTGATCCTCAAAGATATCGACCGCAAAGCAGCGTTCATCGTCCCTTGCCAGAAGCGCAAGGAGAATAAACAACCGCCCGTGATGGATACCGATCTCGCCAAGGGAGCCGGAGATGCCATTGCGCTGCTGCTGAGCAGACACGAACGAGATTATCAGCCCGTCGAGAACAGACAACCAGCCATCTACACTCTTCTGTCCATGCCGAACGTAATGTTCGGCCGAGCCGCCAAGCGTTAAAACACCCGAGTTCGTGCCACCGCCGAGCTCTTTCACCGCACCACGGGAAGCCATCCTCACATCCCCCAAAACGCCACTTCTTGTGCTGCACATTCGCACAGTCAGGGCCGACAGGTCACTGAAGCCCAATTGTGCTGCTTGTAAAACGGTCTTATCTCAAACTGCTTAATGGCTTGCCATAGACGATGACCGGGCTCTGGGCAAAGAGACGCCGCCGCGCCAGTGGGATTTCCTTCCCAATCTGCAGGAATATTCACCTGAATAGTAAAGAGGCCCAAGTTATAGTCCGGCTCGTTCGCCCACCACAGCGGCGGAAGGCGCGTGCGGAAATATTCGCTGAGCTGGAGCCGTGGATCGGGGGGAAATGGATCGAGCTCCGGCGGCAATTGCTGGGCGCCAACTGGGACCGGCAGGAATGCGCCAGTCGTCACGCAAAGACAGAGAACCCAAACAGCTGTAAAGAAGGGACGTGGAGAAAGCCGAAACCATGTCATTGGATCTGTCATGACGTTTGCAAGGCGGACGGGATAATTGACAGGCTGTATTATTGCTCAAGGGAATCAACAATGCCTTCATCGCAGGCGGGACGCCCGGCGTTCAGAAATGACACGTTTCGATCGGGCTTGCCGGCCGTGAGTGCAAAGACGCTGTGCGGGTGGTCGCATCCGAGGCAGGGCGGCCGGTTTCGGGTTCCTTTCACCGCCTTGGCGGCATGACCAGTCTCTCCCTCGAGCGCGTGCGCCCGCTCCTCGTCTCCTATGGCGTCTATCTGGCCGGCCTCATCACCCGCGGTGTCGAGCTGGTGGGAAAGCTCGGGCTTTACATGCTCGCGGCGCGGGTGCTGGGCGCGCATGATGCGGGGTTGTTCTTCCTCTGTATCACGTGGGTCTCGCTGATCGCGACAGTCGCTCGCACCGGGTTCGAGAAGGCCTCAACGCGCCACATCGCAGCGGAACTTGCGGTGGGGGACGGCCGCGCCGCCCTGCGCGCCATGATCTTTTCGATGATATGGGCGAGCGCGGGCGGCCTGATTGCCGCGGCGATCACCTACGCGGCGGCTGAGCCCATTTCGGTTCATCTGTTCAGCGAGCCAGATCTGGTCCGGGCGCTCGCATTATCGGCGATCGTGATCGTGCCGCAGAATCTGTGCATCATGTTCGGGCACGCGCTTGCCGGCCTCAAGCGTGGCATCGCCTCGCAGCTGGTTCAGAATGCGCTCTGGCCGGTGCTGACCCTTTCAGCGCTCGCCTTGGGCGTTCACCAGCTGGACGGACTGCTCTATGCGCTCGCGGGCAGCATGATGCTGGCGAGCCTTCTTGGCCTGGTGCTGGTCCTTCGCCGCTGGCGCGTGTTCAGTGTGCGACGCGCCATAGGTGCTGGCATTGCGCTGCCGCCACTTTGGAAAACGGCGCTGCCGCTTGCCGTCGTCGAGATCAACCAAATCGCGCTCTCATCCATTCCCGTGCTCGTGCTGGGCATGTTCGCCAGCGCTGCGGATGTGGGCGCCTTCAGCGTGGCCATGCGCATCTCTCTGTTGATCTGGGTGGTCATCATTTCGATCGGGACGATCGCCGCACCGATGTTCGCCGAACATCACCGCCTCGGCGAGCTGCGGGAATTGCATAAGCTCAACCGCAATGTCTGGCTCGCAATCAGCGGCTTCGGCGTGCCGGTGGTCGCCATCATGATGCTCTTCCCCTCGAGCCTTCTGTCGCTGATCGGGCCCGGATTCGAGACCGCCGCGACTGCGCTGGTGATCATGGCGGTGGGCCAGCTGGTCAATTGCCTCCTGCCCTGTCAGGACATCCTGCTGGCCATGACCGGGCACGGGGCAAGGCTTAGGCTTTTGAACCTGCTGCAGTTCGCAAGCTGCGTGGTGTTCTCGGCGCTGCTCATTCCAAGCTTCGGCATGATCGGGGCGGCGACCACCAGCGCCATCTGCATCGCGCAGGGAGCGATCGGCACAGCATTGTCGGTGCGCTCACTGTTGCCGCGGCCGCGGGAGGGCGATCAGCCGGACCAGGTCAGAGGCGCAAGCATGACGGCTCACCGGGAAACAGGCTCTTGATGTCGTAGATCACGCTGTTTTCGCGTCCCAGCTGGGCGATGCGGGAGAAGCCGAGCTTGCGAAATTGGTCATGGGCGACGGCGATCACAACCGCATCATAGGTGCCGGCGCGGGGTTCCGGGGTAAGCTCGATGCCAAGGACACGCTCCACATCTTCCGGGTCGACGCAGGGGTCGTGCACATCGACGGTGGTGCCATAGTCACCGAGCTCCTCAAGGATATCGACCACCCGGCTGTTGCGGAAATCGGGGCAGTTCTCCTTGAAGGCTAGCCCCAACACCAGCACGCGCGCCTTGCTCACCTGGATCTCGCGGCGGATCATGGCCTTAATCAGCTCAGAGACGACATAGCGCCCCATGCCATCGTTGATGCGGCGGCCGGCAAGGATCACCTCCGGATGGTAGCCGACAGCCTGCGCCTTATGGGTGAGGTAGTAGGGATCAACCCCGATGCAATGACCTCCCACCAAGCCGGGTTTGAAGGGCAAAAAGTTCCACTTGGTGCCCGCCGCCGCGAGCACGTCGGCCGTATCGATGCCGAGCCGGTTAAAGATGATCGCAAGCTCGTTGACGAGCGCGATGTTTAGATCGCGCTGGGTGTTCTCGATCACCTTGGCCGCTTCGGCAACCCGGATCGAGGCTGCACGAAAGGTTCCCGCCGGGATGACGGAGCCGTAAAGGCGATCGATGAAATCAGCCGCTTCCGGCGTCGAGCCCGAGGTTACTTTGCGGATATCGCCGAGGCGGTGCTGCCTGTCGCCGGGATTGATGCGCTCGGGACTGTAACCTGCAAAAAAATCGCGATTGAGCCGCAAGCCCGATTCCCGCTCTATGACGGGAATGCAGTCCTCCTCGGTGGCGCCGGGATAGACAGTCGATTCATAGATGACCACATCGCCCGCCTTGATGACGGCGCCGACGGTCTTGCTCGCCTCGATGAGATGGGTGAGATCCGGCCGCTTGTGACGGTCGATCGGGGTCGGCACCGTTACGATATAGGTGTTGCAGCCGTTCAGGTCTGGCACGTGGCTCGTGAACCGCAGATCCGTCGCCTTCGCCAGTTCAGCGGCCTCAACCTCGCGGGTGCGGTCGCGGCCGGCGGTGAGTTCGTCCACCCTCTGCGTGCTGATATCGTAGCCGATTGTGGGGTAACGAGCCGCGAAGGCGACCGCAAGAGGCAGGCCCACATAGCCAAGACCGATCACCCCTACCCGCGCCCTTTCAAGGCTTAGCGGCCGTATGTCCCCGGCTGTGTGCTCATCCTGCATCGATCACCACCATCTCACCCATCGCGTTGTCCATCAGACGAGCGACGTCCAGAATAGCCATGGCACCTGCTGCCGGCCAGGGAGCATATGGTCGAACAAGTCAATGCAGCGGATGCAGCGTTTGAGCTTTCAGCGCGGACGTTCTGTCTGATACCAGCGCACGAATGCCTCGACACCTTGCGAGACCGGTGTTGAGGGCCTGAAGCCGGTGAGCGCTTCCAGCAGGTGATGGTCGGCGAAAGTTGCCGGCACGTCGCCCTTCTGCATGGGCAGCATGTTGCGGATGGCTTTCTTGCCGAGGCAGCGCTCGATGGTCTCGACAAAATCCAGCAATCCCACGGTATGCCCGCCAGCAATGTTCACGAGGCGCCATGGCGCAACCGGCGACAGGGTGTCGGTCGCATGCTCGGATTTGACGGGCTCACCTTCTACAGGCACGCACTCAATAAGGCGGGTGATGCCTTCGATGAGGTCGTCGATATAGGTGAAATCCCGCCGCATCTCGCCATTGCCATAGATGTCGATGGGGCGATCATTGGCAATGGCATCAACGAATTTGAAGAGAGCCATATCCGGACGGCCCCAGGGACCATAGACCGTAAAGAAGCGAAAGCAGGTGGTTGGGAGCCCCCAGAGATGGGCATAGGAATGGGACATCACCTCCATGGCCTTCTTCGTGGCGGCATAGAGGGTGATGGGATGGTCGGCCTTGTCGGTCTCAACGAAGGGCATCTTCTCATTGGCGCCATAGGCCGAGCTGGTCGAGGCCAAAAGCAGATGACGCGGTTGCAGCTGACGCGCCAGCTCCAGGATGTTGAATGAGCCGGTGAGGTTCGAATCCACGTAGGCCCGGGGGTTCTCGAGGCTGTAGCGAACACCTGCCTGGGCAGCGAGATGCACGATGATCTCGGGCTCAGCGATCTCCGCCGCCCGTTCGAGCGCGGCCATATCCTCCAGCATACCGATCTGCGCCCTGAAGCCGTTCGAGCGGGCAAGGATCGCATGACGGGCCTCTTTCAGGCGGATGTCGTAGTAGGGTGTCATGCCGTCGAGCCCCACGACGAAGTGGCCACCGTCCAGGAGTCGCCTGGCAAGGTGAAAGCCGATGAAGCCCGCCGTGCCGGTTATCAGGAAGCGCATGGAGAGGCATACTCCGTGTTTGATCCTCAGGCCGCTTATAGGGCCAGTCGAGCCCTGAGTAAAATCAGGTGAGGTTCGCGTTGACGCAATCTCGCCGTCACGGTCTGCCTTTATGGGGGAACGCAAAGACGGATGCAGCCATTGCTGTGTGGTCGCAGCTTTTTATGAATTGCTGCGGGATGGCATGGTTTTGTTTCGCAGCTGCAGCAAGTCGGATATGTTAACGGGCAACCGTCGGATCGTGGAGCATAGAATATGAAACTTGTCATGGTTGGCTCTGGCTATGTCGGCCTGGTCTCCGGTGTCTGCTTTGCTGACTTCGGCTTTGATGTGACCTGTGTCGATGTGGACGAGAGCAAGATCGCGCGCCTCGAGGCCGGTGAGCTTCCAATCTACGAGCCGGGGCTCGACCAGCTGCTGGCGGAAAATGTTCAGGCCGGTCGGCTGCGGTTCTCGACCGATCTCGCCACCGCCGCGGCGGATGCGGACGCGGTGTTCATCGCGGTCGGAACGCCCTCACGCCGGGGCGACGGCGAGGCCGATCTCACCTATGTCTTCGAGGCGGCGCGCCAGGTGGCCCGGGTTGCCAAGCCAGGCACTGTGGTCGTCATCAAATCAACCGTGGTGGTGGGCACCTGCCGGAAGGTCAAGGAGATCATTGCGACCGAACGCCCGGGGCTCGATTTTTCCGTGGCATCAAATCCGGAATTTCTGCGCGAAGGATCGGCGATCGAAGATTTCATGCGCCCAGACCGGGTGGTGATCGGCGTGCATGACAAGAGGGGCGAATCCGCGTTGCGCCGCGCCTATCGTCCGCTTTATCTGCGGGACTCACCGATGGTGGTGACGACGCTCGAGAATGCCGAGCTCATCAAATATGCCTCCAACGCATTCCTCGCGATGAAGGTGACCTTCATCAACGAGGTTGCGGATCTGTGCGAAACGGTCGGCGGCAACGTGCAGGAAGTGGCGAAGGCGATCGGGCTTGATGGACGGATCGGCTCGAAGTTCCTGCATGCAGGCCCCGGCTTCGGCGGCTCGTGTTTCCCCAAGGATACCCGCGCGTTTGCGGCTACGGGGCAGAAACACAACACGCCGCTCCGTCTGATCGAGACGGTGATTTCGGTCAATGAAGATCGTAAACGGCGGATGGCCGAGAAGATCCTGGAGCCGCTTGGTTCAAACCCGGAAGGCAAGAAGGTGGCGGTGCTCGGGATCGCGTTCAAGCCCAATACGGACGATGTGCGAGAGGCACCCAGCCTCGACATCGTCCCGCGACTGTTGGAGGCCGGCGCCATCGTTGCCGCGCATGACCCTGAGGCGCGGGAGCAGGCCCGGCCGCTTCTGAACGAGGTCACGTGGGCAGATGACGCTTATGACGCCGTCAAGGACGCGGACGTGGTCGCCATTCTCACGGAATGGAACGAGTATCGCGGGCTTGATCTGAAGCGCGTGGCCAAGCTGATGCGTGGCAATACGCTGGTGGATCTTCGCAACATCTATAAGCAGGAAGATCTCGAAGAGACCGGTCTGCTCTATATCAGCGTCGGGCGGCCACGCGCCGGCACGCCGCGCCTGCATGCCGTCTCAGCCAAAACGGCCTGATTGCCCCTGATTGGGAGCGGTTTCGCGTTTCACCGGATCGCGAAGCCGCTCTGAGTTCTTCGAGAGGACGCGATGTGCCGGTTGGCGTGGAGACGCGAGCTGCATGTGCGTCAGATCCGGGGCGCCGCCTGTCGATCAGCGCCCGGGGAGGTCTTCCATCAGCTCGTTTCGCGCGTCGACCACGATTGGGCGACGCCGATGCCCAATAGGGCCGAATAGGTGATGGCAACGCCTGCCATCTGCAGGCTGAAATCCACCAGTGCGTGCAAGCCCACCAAAACCGAAACGGCAAAGGCAATGAGCGGCATGTGCCGGCCGCGCCGACGGTTGAAGGCCCCAACCGCGCAAAGCACCACCAGCCAAAGCACAGCCGCGATGAGCGCGATGGCTCCGGGAATACCGAGTCCAAGCAACAGCTCGAGATAGGTATTGTGCGCTTTATCCCATACCCCTATCGCGCTGATGCTCTCGTCGCGGTACATGGGGAAAATGTCGTTGAAGGTGCCGTATCCGGATCCGGTCCAGACGTAATCTCCGATGGCCCGCATCGTGGCGATGTAGACATTCATGCGCGCTTCCGTCGAGCTGTTCACGTCGGCAAAACGAGCAAGCAGAGCGTCACCACCGACCACAATCCAGTAGCCGATGACCACCATCAGCACGGCAAGGCCAATCATTCCCGCGATAAAGCCGCGGTGCTGGCGCGATTGCCACAAAGCGAATGCCAAGAGCATGGCCACCAGGGTCGCGCCAAACCCGGCGCGGGAATGGGTGAGCAACAGAGCGCAGAACACCATCAGCAGAGGCAGCGCGTAGAGCACGAGCTCCCGGCTGCTGCCGACGATATGAACAAAACGCTTGCTCCAGGGCATGTTCTGCCGATCGGCAAACTCAATAGTGAGCCAGCGCATCAGCAAGATGAGAAGGATCACGCAGCCCATGCCCACATAGGTCGCGAAGCTGTTGCGGTTGACGAATGTGGATGTCAGATCGCCTTGATAGGCCTCTTTCTCGTACCAAAGTATGGTCTCAGAATTGAAGGCCCAAAGCAGAAGACCATAAGCGGCGTAGGCCGCGATGGCCCACCCGATCACCTTCACAAAACGCTCGCCGGTGCTGCGGTCGCGTGAAAGCTGCAGGCTGAGCCAGAAGACACCGGAATAGGTGAGCAGGCGCATCAGCCCTTCCATTGTTTCATCCGGGTTTATGGAGACGGTGCCGCGGCCGGGCACCTCCAAAGCCTCGGGTACAATGGCCCAGAGCGGATTGGCCCAAGTGGCCGGCAGAACCGGGAATGCCTGGAGTATGATCCAGACTGCGACCCCAAATACCAGGATCGCCGGCACAGCGATGCGTGACAGCGGTACAGGAAAGGCCGTTCGCGTCCGCGCCGTCTCGATGCTGTAGGCGATGACCAATAGCGCGGCGATGATGGCGTAAACGGCCCAGGCCCAGGGCAAATTGCCACCGAATGGCAACGGGCTGATGACGACCAGCGCCATCAGCCCATAGGGTACTAATTTTTCGGACAACTGGTTCACTCGCTGTCAGTACGCACGCGCGTTCACAAAGCCCTTCCAGACCGTCTTGATCAGCACTTCCAGGTCGAGACTGAGCGACCACTTCTCGATATAATGCAAATCATACTCGACCCGCTTGCGCATGAGCTCTGGATCTTCCGTATTGCCACGATATCCGTGAATCTGCGCCCAGCCGGTCATCCCCGGCTTGACTTTATGCCGGTTGGCATAAGCCTCGATCAATTCGCCATAATACTCATTGTGAACAATCGCATGGGGTCGTGGCCCCACGAGGGACATCTCGCCACGAAGTACGTTCCAAAGCTGAGGCAGCTCGTCAAGGCTCGTTCGGCGCAAGAACGCTCCGATGCGCGTCACACGTGGGTCGTTGCTCGTCGCCTGCGTTATCCGCGGCCCATCTTCGGCAACACGCATAGTCCTAAACTTCAGGACATTGATCACCCGGTGATTGAGGCCATGGCGGCGCTGGGAGAAGAAAACGGGGCCGGAACTGTCGAGCTTGATCGCGATGGCGATTGCCGCAAAGAGGGGCATCAAGACCAGGAGTAGAGCCGCGCTCCCAATTCTATCAAATGCACTCTTGACAATGCGCCCCCAATCGTCAATGGGCCGCGATTGCAGTGCGAAGAGCTGAGTTGAGCCAAGCCGGCGCAAACCACGAGGCGTGGCGAGGCCCGTAAGTTCGCCGGCGAAGACCGAAATATTGACAGGCAGCTGAGACAAGCGGCTCGCCGCATTGACGATCGCGTCCTGGGCAGCCAGAGGGACAGCCAGTACGACATCATCAATGCGCATGGTACGCGAATGGTTGATCAGATCATCGAGGCCCTTTGCCTTCCATCTCCCCGACGGATCGCAGTAATAGGGATACACGCCAGCAACCACGATGCCTGAATTGGCGCGGATATCTCTGATGAGGGGCTGCAAGAGCGCTTCATCGCCGACAAAGGCCACGCGACGCGCAAACGGCCCCGCATCGAGCAACTTGCCTATGGTGCGTACCGCCAGCTTACGCTCGCTGACCAGCAGAACGAATGCAATGGCAAACCAGGTCAGCGCCCAACCACGCGAGTATTCGGTTGAAACCTTGACTCCATATCCGAGGGCGGCAAGCAACAGGAAGGCAACCGCAAGACCGATAAAGTAACGCCGGAGATGACGAGACTGGGAAGCAAAACGATCGACATCGTACAATTGCTGCTTGCGGAGCGTGACAGTTGTCAGGCACGCCCCCAGCATGCCTACCCACAGGTAACTCCAAACATCGCTATAAGTCTGTTGCAGATATAGATCTATATAGATCCACTTCGCCAAAACAGCCGAAATGGCAACGATAATCATCTCTACGAAGGCACCAATGTCCATCAGCACCTGTCGTGTTACACCGTGGTCTTTCAGGAACTGTAGCGGCTGCTGCGATCGGGGGATCTCAGCGCTTCCGCTCGCCAATTTCTCGTTCGCCAACGTCATCTGATTTCGCGTGCTCAGCTGGATGAGCGTTGCACGCGCCCCTCTTGATCTCGATTTGGACTACGAGGACCCTCGGCTGACGCGCTTCGCCTCCCGAAGAAACGCCCGTTGTTCGTTATCCGGCCGAACGGCGACTTCCGAGTCGATCATGGTCACCACGTCCGGCGGAGCCCCGATTGAAAGGCGGGCAAGGCTGCGTATCGGCTGATAGCGAAGCTCCCTCTGCAGGAGGCCTCTCAAGGAAGGATCCAGACTGGACCAATGCAGCACAGAAAACTCTACACGTTGCGCACCGACCCACTGCTCACGAGGGCCGGTCAAATAAGAATTACGCAGGAAGAGCGCGACTTTATCATTGTATCCGCCGCGGGTTGCTTCAAGCTGGGCAAGGCTAAACCACATGTCCGGCGCGCCGGGTGCTGCTTCCAGACCAGCCTGCATAATGGCCTGAGCCTGGTCGCGTGATTGGTTCGCCTCCTCCTTGAAGCCAGCCTGTGATTGGAGATCGAAACCTTTGAGCCACAGTTTGGCGAGGCGCAGATATGCATTCCGGTCCCCCGCCTGCCAGGCGATCGCCCGCACGGCGGAATCAATATCCGAGTCCAGCTCCTCAGGTGCTAGGTTCTCTTCAGCCGGCGATGTTACGGTCGCAAGAGATAGCTGAGCGATCAACCGCGGAGCAGACACAATCAAAAGGGTTGCAGCAAGAAGTACCGCTGCCCCCGCCTGAACATATATCAGAGACGACCGAAACGCCATAACAGGACCCCTAGTCGTCCTTGCCGTAATACTGGGGGTATTTGCCATAGGCCGCGCCATAGCCGTAAGGCGCATAGCTCGACATCTTACGGACATTCACCTTGTTTAGCGCGACACCGGCAATCTTGTTGGTGCTTGGGCCAAGATTCTTGATCGCTGTCTGTACCAGCTCGCGAGGCGTCTCGTCCCACTCGATCGTGAGCAGCACCGAATCCACGTCCTTGGCCAATACGCGGGAATCGACCACCGGAATGACCGGCGAACTATCAATGATCACCAAGTCATATTGATCCCGGGCAATCCGAAGCCAATCACGCATCTTGGCGGATTCGAGCACTTCAGCTGTGTTCTGAACTTTATGGGAGGCCGGCAAGAAGTGCAGATTGGTACCAGGATCCTTCAACAAGACTTGCTCCCGGCTCACTTCGCCCACGAGAAACTCGACCAAACCCGGATGCTTCTTCGCCTCCTCTCCCAACCATCGACTGGTCAGGGCCGGCGACCTCAGGTCCGCGTCCATCAACAGCACCTTCATGCCGGTATGGGCAGCAAAAGACGCAAGATTGGATGACAGCGTCGTCTTGCCTTCGCCTGGCACGGCGGATGTCACCATGATGACACGCGGCGGCTGGTCGATATTCGACAACAGCACTTCCATCTTCAATGCGCGAATTGCTTCGGCATAGGTGGACAGCGGCTTGTGAACGGCAAACTTCTCAACGGGAATGGGACGATTGTCACCTTTCAGCTGAGCGGGCGAGATCATGGGCACCGTCGCCAGGGTCGGAAGCTTGAGATACTCTTCCACCTGCGTTGCTGTCTTGAAGCTATCGTCGAGATACTCCATCAAGAACGCAAGCCCAACGCCAACTCCGGCAAAGCCTACAAGAGCAATCGCGAGGATCAGCGATTTATTGGGAAAACTGGGCGAGCCCGGAGGGGCGGCCTCGGCGATAATCCTCGCCTCGGGAGCCTGCAGGCTTTCCTGCTGGGATACTTCCTTGAACCGGCCAAGGAAAGCCTCATAAAGAGCGCGGTTCGCGTTGGCTTCGCGCTCAAGTTCCCGAAGCCGAATGCCGGCGGCCTTGTTTCTTTCAACCCCGTTTTGCAACTCATCAAGACTCTTTTGGAGCGATTGCTCGCGAGTCACAGCAACTTCATAGTCGTTGCGGATATTCGCCACGATGCGATTGATCTCAAGATTGATCTGCCGATCTATATCGGCCCTCTGTGCGCGAATATTGATGACTTGAGGATGCCTGTTGCCGTAGCGCGTCGTCAACTCGGCCTCGCGACCCGCAATCACGGACTGCTGCGTGCGAAGCTGGCCGATGACATCAGAGCGCAGAACAGACTGAAGGGCCTCTACGCTGTCTTTTCTCTGCAGCAGCAGATCAATACTCTCTACCCTCGCCTTCTTCTCGGCTGCCTCCGCGCGCGCGAGCACGAGTTGCTGATTGAGCTGCGCGAGCTGCTGCTCGTAGATATCCTCGCCGCCTGCGCTGACCAGGTTGTTCTGTTGCTTGTAGAGTTCAACCGCGTTCTCTGCGGCCTGCACGCTCGTGCGCAAAGTGGTCAGACGGTCATTCAGCCAGTCAGTTGCGAGCTTGGTGGCCTGAAAGCGTGCCTCCAACTGATCGATCAGATACTCGTTGGCAAAGGCATTCGCGATCCGGGCTGCCTTTTCCGGCGTCTTTGCGGTGTAAACGATAGACAGCACATAGGTTCGCCCCTGTCGTTGAACAGAGAGACCACCCAGCACGGCCTGAGCCAGCGCTGCCCGTTCACTCGAAAGCCCTTGCGTTTGGGCGGCGGCCGGCGCCGGTGCTTCTGTCTCGGAGGCAAAGAGACCAGTCAGCGAACTCAAAATCGAGCCCCCCTCATCGCCACCCCCAAAATCCGGATCTCGGTCGAGATGGAGTTTGTCGGCTACTCTGAGGGCCGTCGTTGGCGATTTTATCAGCTCGACTTGGCTATCAATGGCCGCGCTATCCGCACTTATGCCGGCGAGCACCGCTTCCGCATCGACAATATTTTTGCCGCGCGTATCGATGAGAATGCTTGTTGATGCAGTGTAGAGCGGGGTCGCCACCAGCAAATAAAGGGTCACAAGGGCCAGGCCCACCGCGATCGTACCGACGATCAGCCGCCAGCGTCGAAGCAAAGCGCGACCGATCTCGCGAAGATCGATTTCCTCATCTTCGACGCGCCGAACGTCGGCCTTCATCAGCATGTTACCGTCGCCTCCCGCACACAGCTCTCCGAGCCCATGCCACACCCTCTCTCCTGCACGCTTGCAGAAAGAAGCCGCCCAATTCCGATCTCGCGGGTCTGACGCGCCCCCCCGGTCACAACAACTTCTGAGCTCGGCTCAGAAGCAAAGGGACCATGGCAAAGGCTAGAATTGCGCCTTCAGTCCTACGCCCGCAAAGTTGCGAGAATAATCATATGTGGCGAAATTTGAGCTTCGGTCCTTGTATTCATAGAACAAGCTCGCCGAGAAATTCCGGTTGATCAGGAAATCGGCGTTAATCCCCGTCTCGACCACCTCGTCCTTTCGCCCGCTACCGACATAATCGCTATGAATGTAGCTAACATATGGCGAAAGGATCAGATTCCTCAAAAGCTCGTAATCGGCGGTGAGCTTCAGCGCGGTATCAAGACGACCAGAGGCTCCTGACTGGATGGTTTGATCGACGCGCCGCTCCGCCTCGGCAGTCAGAGTGATAAGACCGGTGGGGTTGTAGATCAGCGCACCCCGCATTGCCCAGCCATCAATATCCTTGAGGCTTGCCCTGTCATAGTCCTGAACGAGATAGCCGAAGCCAAACTCGCCGTGGATCAAGGAGGTGATATCCATTTCCACGCCAGCAAGGGCAGTTACACCCTGGGAGCTTCTTCCATATCCGTCCTTGTTGAAGTCGCGGAGATTGCCTTCAAGCAAGCCAAAGGCAGCATAGCCCGGGGAAAACTCGTAGCTCCACCGGGTCGCTGCAGTATAGGTCTGCCCATCCCGGAAGTGTTGGCGCAAGGTGCCACCGCCGACTGCGGGTACATTTTCGTAGCTGACCGTCGAAACAGACCCTATCAACGCCCCGGTCAGCCGGTTGAAGCGCTTCCTGATGGTCGAGCCGGCTTCAAAGACATTGTATGGCACAGGCTCAAGCGCATTCTGCGGTGCCTCGAGCGATCCGGGCCGCTCGTGTCCTCGCGTTCCCCTCACGAAGCCGATAAGCTGGAGCTGATCTGCGAAATCAAGCCGCCACTGCGCAATGCCGTTGGCGTTGAAGCGATCCTGCCGGGTTTCCGTGAAGTAGTTATAGTTATCAAAATCGAAACGGAAATTGAGAGCGTGGCGGGGGAAATTGGAGAGCGCGAGAAGCCCGCCGCTGAGCAGATTCGCCCCGTCGCTGATTTCATTGTAGCGCGTGGCATAGACATTGTCGTCATATACGACCATGTCTTCCAGCCACGGATAAAGGAAATAGGTGCCAACTCTGCCACCGACCGGAGCATATTCCTCATGCCTGCGGTTACGCACAGCCTCAGCCTCCGCGGGGCTCTTCATCACCACGGTACCGGCATACACTTCTGAGACTGATGTGGATTGCGCTGCTGCTGGATCGGCCATAGCGAGACCGACCAGCAGCATAACGCTGCAGGCACCAAGCGGCTTGCAGTTTTTCATCTCTCGTCCGGAATTACTGTTTAACCGCTATGCGCGCCAAGCAACTTCGGGTCTTAGTTCGGGCTGACAGCCCGACGAACGAATTCGACGAGGTTCCGAACGGACTCACGAACCGCCGTCCGATCCCGCTCGCGCACAGCCTCACGCAGATCCGTGATGATCGAACGAATCCCCGAAGGGCTCACCCGCGAAGCCATGGTGCCAACCGAAGCCGACCGGGAAGTCGGGCTCGACAAGGCCGCACTCTGCACTGAACCCGTAGCCGGCGCAGCGCGCGTGCTGGCGCCAGGGGCTGTCGTCGCCCGGCTTGAGAAGGTCGAATTCGAAACCGAATTTGACGGCTCGATCCCAAACTTCGCGAAGCTGCTACGCGAGAAGATATCAGCGGTCGCCGCAGAGGCTGGCGCAGCCAGGGAGAGCATCAGCGCCCCTGTCAGCACGGCGCCGGTCACTACCTTGGACAACCGAATTTCATTTAGCATCCCGCACACTCCCGCTCTTGGATGAAGCGTTCTTGAACGCCCCGGCTTGAACTGAAGAGAACGCCGACCCGCCATTCTCCACATGGTAAAGACGTTACGCATCTACCGGCCTCCGTCAAGAGGAAATAGTCCTCTGTTAGGCATTTAGACCGGCATGCACAGCGTGGCCGCTTCAGTTCCCCACGGAGCCGGCAGTGATTGTCCACAGCCCCGAAGTGCTTTGCAACCAGAAACCAAAGCGTACCGATAAGTATACAGAGGAATCGCGCAGAACTACTGCTAATTGAACTGGAAATACTCCCTCCTAAAGAGCTCTCCAGTGACAAGAACCAGAAACACTCCGGACTGCACTGCTGCTAGACATTTGAGAGCAGACGAAAAAGAGAATAAAATCGCGATATTTCCCGACGCTACTCTTGCGCAGCAGAAATCGACCAGCGTGTCGCGTTTCTGCAGCGCAGCAAAATAAATGCTGTGCTGGTTAAAAGAACCTTTCCGCGATCCTGATCGTATCGCCCGGCAGGATCTCCAGCGGCTGATCGAGATTATATGGCCGCTCAGCCGACTCATTGGCGCGCCTTATATAGGCAACGCTGGTATTGGCCCGGTAGGTATAGCCGCCAGCCTTGGCAACGGCGGACTGAAGCGTCAACCCGTTCGAGTACGGATATTCACCAGCGGACTTGACCTCGCCATGGATGTAGAAGGGACGGTAGTTCAGAACCTCCACACTCACGCTCGGATTGCGAATATAGCCTTCGCGCAGTTTGGCCGCGATCAGGTTCTCAACGTCCCTCGGACTATGGCCACCGGCCCTGATCTGTCCGACAAGCGGCAGCGAGAAATCACCATTCGCATCAAGCTCGAACTCGCCAGAGAGGTCTTCCTCACCAAAAACAATCACCCTCAGCTTGTCGCCCGATCCCAATCGATACGATTGCTCCGCACCCCCGCCTGGTCCTACGCTCGCGGGGGTCGCTGTCGCTGTGGTCGGTGGCGTTGACGAGGTCTGATATGTCACTGGATTGTTGCCGCCGGTCGCGCAGGCCACAAGGCTCGCGGATGCCGAAAGCGCGACAATGGCCCTAATAATCCCGCCCAATCTCCAACTCCTCGCAAATCCCGGTGCGATCCAGCATGCTCCCTCAGCACAATGATTGCACTCCCGCATAACGGCATCATTGCGGCATCGCTGGAAGGCCCGCTGCTCTCTGTCCATATTCTCCTAGTTGAACATGAAAGCGCCCGAAGAGCAACATAGGATGACGAAGACTATGCCAGAATTGGTTTCAAAATGGCACAAGTGCTTCCCAGGTTGCGTGCAATTAGTGAGGACCTGTCGCAAATTAGCCGCGAACCGAACTCTGTCCCGTCCGGAGCTCTGGTACAATGCCGCTCAGTTGGCACTCGCGGCAGGCTCAGCAACCTGCAGCTGCACAAGGCCAATTTTGGCATATCCTGCTTGGCGGACCTCGTTCATGACCGCCATAACGTCACCGTAGGGTATCGTCTTGTCCGCGCGCACGAAAATTCGCTGCTCACGGTCGCCTTCCGTCAAGGCGTCCAGACGCGCCGCCAGTTCCGCACGATCAATCCGATCATTGCCGAGGATGAGGGAAAGGTCGGGTCGCAATGACAAGAAAATCGGCTTTTCCGGTCGCGCCGCTGGTGCTGCATTCGACGATGGCAGGTCAACCGGAACATCTACCGTGGCCAGGGGCGCCGCCACCATGAAAATGATAAGAAGCACCAGCATAACGTCAATGAAGGGGGTGACGTTTATCTCGTGAGTCTCCACGAGATCGTCGCCACCGCTTTCGTCAAGCCTTGCGGCCATGTTCTACTCCGCCGGAATGGATTGTCCAAAGGACGCGCGCGGCATCTGCCAGCTTTCGCGAGCTGACGCCACGGCCTGGCGATCGAGATCTCGGCTCAACAGCCGCATAACGATCGCGGATGCGTCGCCGAGATTCGCCCTATATCCGGCGATTGCGCGGGCGAAGACGTTATAGATCACCACTGCCGGAATCGCCACGACGAGCCCGATCGCGGTTGCTAATAGCGCTTCGGCGATGCCAGGTGCCACGACAGCCAGGTTCGTGGTTTGGGCACGCGAGATGCCAATGAAGCTATTCATGATGCCCCAAACCGTTCCGAACAGGCCGACAAAGGGCGCGGTTGATCCCATGGTGGCGAGCAAGCCGGTGCCGATCGCCATGGAGCGGCCCGCGCGCGCTTCGATCCTAGCAAGGGCCATAGACACTCTGTCCTTGACGCCGGATCCAGGAAGCTCCTGGGAGGCGGACCATTCTGCACGCGCAGCGCGAACCAGGTCCGCGGCGGGCCCAGACACTCGGGCCAGCGCGTTTTCCGCATCGTGGAGAGAGTGCGCGGCATTCAGAACGCGCAAGGCGTGGCGAAGGCGACGCTTCGCGCCGAGGAGCTCGATGGATTTCGCCAGCCATACCGTCCAGGTCAGCACAGAGGCGAAGGCCAAGGAGGTCATCACGGCCTTCACCACGAGATCGGCGGCCATGAACATTCCCCAGGGCGAAAGATCGTGCGGGAGAGCGGCGCGGGAAATGCCCGGCGCAACAAAGGCATCTTCTCCTTCCGCGTCGATGGCCGTCTCCGAACCATCGACGGCGGAAGTGTCCGAGGCGGATGACGACTCGGGGGCCGCGGGGCCAGCATGAGCCGGCGGTTCGCTTAAGATCGGTGAAGAGCCCTGTGCAGGCAGTGCGGGCGAGGATCCATCGGAGGCAGGAGGAGCGCTTGGCTGCTGGGCGAAGGCGGGACTGGCCATCCCGAAAACCACAGCCATGGCTATCACTTGGACGAGGCGCGTGATCGTCCGGTGACAGGAGTTCAGTATCATTCGCAATGCCTTATTGGATCTTGCGGGAAAGACAGCGCTGCTTGCTGGACGACGGCCGACACCGCGGTCGGGCTAGCTCACGTGCTCAACTGCGCCCGTTCTGCCTCAAAACCCCTAGCAACAGCAAGACGGCTCATGTGGCAAATCGCTCTCCATAGGCAAGGGAGCTTGCCTAAGCTGCACAACGTCAGCGTGCAGGGCTCATGAAGGTCCTCACTTCGTAACGCGCCCGGATATCGCCGACGGCGCGCCCGATCTCCTGCGCGCTCGGATCAGGTCGGGGCGGTGTGCCGCGATGAGGATGATGATCGTTGAGATCTCCAGAACAATCAGCAGCAGGAGTGGATTTGCCATGCTGTCCGTCTCGGCCGCAATCCACATGCTCAGAATGGGGGCGATCACGGCGGCTAGGGCAAGACCCGTCAGCGACAGCCCGAGGAGTGCCGCAGCTGAACGGGCGCATATGTCGATCACCGTTGCGGACAGGACGGGCAAGGCGCCCATGCTCGTGCCAAAGGCGGCTGACACCAGAGCGAGGAAAAGCATGGCGGGCGGCTCCGCCATCATCAAAAGCACCCCGATCAATCCGAATGCCAGAATCGCCGTCGATGCATTCAGCAAGAGGATCATCGAACGGGCATTGCGCAACCAGCCCGTGGTCCTCAGCCGACGGTCAGACAAAAAACCCCCGAGCCATACCAAAGCCGCTGCGATCAGCCAGGGTAGCACCGCGGCGGCCATCGGCAATTCGATGGAGGCCAATGGGCCGTCCGAGATCCAGAACAGACAGAAGAAGCCGGCATAGCCTTGGACTGCAAAGACACACAGATTGGCGATGAGCGTCATCCGCATCGGCTTTGGCAGGCTTGCTTGCGAGACATTCATGTCCTGTCGATCTCGCAGCCGAGGGCGCCTGGTGCTCAACCGTCCGATCCGCTGAAGCTCGACCCGCGATATATGGCTCGACTGGCTGGGGTCGTCCCTGAACAACAGAAACCAAGCCGGACTCCAGAGAAGTGCGGCAGCAGCAATAGCCAGTAGGCAAGCGCGCCAGCTTACAATGGCGATCATGGGCGGAAGCAATATGTTGCTCAATGCCCAGGCCAAAGGAAACGCCAGGAGAGCCCATGCGAGGGCCATGGCGCGTTCATGAGGAGAAAACCAGTCGGCCACCACCCGGTTAAGCGCCGGTAAAACCATGGCGCCGCCAAATCCGAGCAATACACAAGCGATCAGGTGCACGATCAAACGGCCGGAGAAACCAGCAAGCACCATAGAAGCGCAGATCAATCCAGCTGCAATCGTGAGGACAGATCGCGCGCCGCATCGATCGCAAACGATTCCGGCCGGCAGCAACGCAACAATGAAGGCCAACCCCAAGCCGGTCAGCAGCAGTCCCCAATGTGCATCCGCCAGCCCCGTCTCGATCAAGAAGGGATCGAGCGTATGCATTAGGACGGTCTGCGCGAAAGTCGCGATCGCGATGAGCGCGAACACCAGACCGAGGATCAGCCAGCGGAAACCCACTCCTAGGACAGCGAAGGGTGCAGAGCGTGGCATTTGGCTTCATGACAGTTGCCAGTGATAGGCTATCATTCAACCAAAAGTTGTAAATAGCTCTATCGGACTCGCAGCACGATTTGTTTCTCATCGTGTGGGGTGTAGGCAACATGTCCGGCCAGTCCGGCGGATGCAGATCGTTCGCGCCGGTTCAAGAGGATAGTTCGCGTCAGTCTTCCTCGGCGAAGACTTCCTCACGCTTGCGCCGCACTGCTGGCATGAAGGTGAAGATCAGCGCGGCGAGCGCACAAATCAGCAAGGCCGCACTTATCGGACGCTCGACAAAGACCAGTGGATCGCCCCGCGAAATGATCATTGCGCGGCGCAAGTGCTCCTCCAAAAGCGGTCCTAGCACAAAGCCGAGAAGAAGCGGCGCCGGCTCGCAGCCCAGCCTCACGAGGAGATAGCCAATGATCCCGAAGACGGAAATTGCGTAGATATCGTAGTTGTTGAGGTCGAGCGAGTAACAGCCGATACAAGCGAATGCGATGATGGCCGGGAATAGAATGTTGTAGGGGATCGTGAGCATCCTTACCCAAATGCCGATCAGCGGCAGGTTGAGCAGGACCAGCATCAGGTTGCCGATCCACATGGAGGCGATCACGCCCCAGAACAGAGCGGGCTCGTCGCGGATCACATTGGGCCCGGGCGTAATGCCCTGGACAATGAAGGCGCCCACCATCAAGGCCATCACGGGATGGGCGGGCAGACCGAGGGTGAGAAGTGGAATGAAAGAGGTCTGGGCTGCGGCGTTATTGGCGGACTCAGGTGCGGCGACGCCTTCGATCGCTCCATTGCCGAAGCTGTCAGGCTGATCGGAAATGCGCTTTTCGATGGAGTAGGAGGCGAAGGATGAGAGGATATGCCCACCGCCGGGCAAAATCCCCAAGATGGAGCCGAGCGCGGTGCCGCGCAGAACGGGCGCTGCCGAGCGGCGAAAATCCTCCGCTGTCAGCCATAGCCCCTTCACCTTTTTGATCAGCACCTCGCGTGTCTGCTCGTTTTCGAGATTGCGAAGGATCTCGGCGACACCGAACACACCGACCGCAACGGACACAAAATTGATGCCGGAATAGAGCTCGAAGAGCCCGAAGGTGAATCGGGGGGTTCCGGTGTAAATATCCTGCCCGACCAAGCCGAGCAGCAGACCGAGAACGATCATGGCCAGCGCTTTGAGGATCGAGCCATGGGCAAGAGCTATCGAGGCGACGAGACCAAGCACGATCAGCGAGAAATATTCGGCCGGGCCGAATTGCAAGGCGATCCTCGCCAGAGGTGGAGCGAACAGAGCCACCACAAGGGTCGCCACCGTTCCCGCAAAGAAAGAGCCGAGCGCGGCGACAGCGAGGGCGGTGCCTGCCCTGCCCTGGCGCGCCATCTGATAGCCGTCAATGGCGGTCACCGCCGATGAGGACTCACCTGGCAGATTGATCAGGATGGCCGTGGTCGAGCCACCATATTGCGCACCGTAGTAAATGCCGGCCAGCATGATCAGGGCTGTCACCGGCTCGAAGCTGAAGGTGATCGGCAACAGCATGGCAACAGTCGCCGTGGGGCCGATCCCAGGCAGCACGCCGACCAGAGTGCCGAGCAATACGCCGATGAAACAATAGAGAACATTGACCGGCGATAATGCGGTGGCAAAGCCCAATTGCAGATTGGCAAGGATATCCATCGGGCGAGATGCTCAAAGACTAAGCCAGGAACCAAACACCGGGACGGTGATGCCGAGCCCGTAGACAAAAATCAGAACACAGAAGAGCGTCAGAAGGGCCGCAAGCAGAACAGCAACAGAAAGCGGGGTGCGACGGCTTGCAAAGGCGCTCATCAGCGCGGTCACGAAAAGGGAAGGCGCAAGGCCCAGGCCCTTGATGGTCAGACCAAAGATCACAGGCGCGGCAAGGAGGAGAACGAGCCCACGCCAGGGAATGCCACCAAGCGGCTCCACGCCGACATCCACCAAAGCCTTGCCAGCGATCGCAAGCCCAAGCGCGATCAGAACCACCGCCAGAACGAGAGGGAAATAGCCGGGCCCCATGCGTAATGGCGTACCCAGATCATAGCCGAGCGAGGCGATGGCGAAGGCCAGCCCGAAGCCCGCGAAGATCACACCGGCCAGAATGTCACGCAACGACTTCTGCATTGCAGAGCCCCCAAGCCGAGCAGAGATCGTGGCCGTCTCTGCTCGCAGCCTTTCAACGGCAGGATCACTGAGCGTAAACGCCCGCTTTTTCGATGATCGGCTTCCACAGATTGATCTGCGCTTCAAGATGATCAGCGAGCGCCTTTGGCGTGACATCCTGCTCGGGCGAGGGCGTGGTGCCGAGTTCCGCAAACCGCTTCACAACGGTCTGGTCCTTCAGTGCCACCTGCAAGGCCTTCTGCAGCTTCTCGATGACCGGCGCTGGCGTGCCCTTGGGTGCGTAAAGTCCATGCCATACGGCGACCTCGAAGCCAGGCAGGCCCGCCTCATTGGCGGTGGGCAGATCAGGCAAAGCGTCCAATCGCTCAGGGGTGGTGACGGCATAGGCCTTGATCTCGCCACCCTTGATCTGGCCGGTCGTGTTGGTGGTCTGGTCACACATGAAATCGACCTGACCGCCGACAAGATCGGTGAGCGCGGGCCCAGTGCCCTGGTAGGGAACGGTGGTGAGCTCGGTGCCGATCGCCTCCATGAACAACATTCCACAGAGATGAGAGGCGGCGCCAATGCCCGCATTCGCATAGGTGACCTTATCCTTGTTCGCCTTCACATAGTCGATCAGCTCCTGAAGGGTGTTCGCCGGGAAGTCCTTCCGGGCCACGATCACCATAGGAACTTCGGTCACAAGGCCGATCGGCTCGAAATCCTCCAGAGGCTTAAAGGCCAGATTGCGATAGAGGGTCGGGGCCGTGGACATGCCGATATGGTGCAGCAGCAAAGTCTGGCCGTCGGGTTCCGCCTTCGCAACTTGACCTGCACCCAGCGTGCCGCCGGCGCCGCCGACATTCTGTACCACCACCTGAGCGCCGAGCTCCTTGCTCATGGGCTCGGCGACGAGGCGGGTCACGGTGTCGGTCGGCCCACCTGCGGAGAATGGCACAACGATCGTGATGGGGCCGCTCGGATAGTCTTCTGCTGAGGCCGGTGCAATGCCTGCCGCAACGATAAGCGCGGCCAGCCAATTCGATAAGCGCATCTTGTCCTCCCTTGAAACCGCCTGGTCGCCTGTGGCGCCCGGCCGTTGTTGCTAGGAAGACTGTCCGCATTTCGTCATTGGCGCAAGCCGACGAAGGTCTGATGATGACAGGCTTGGCCGCTTACGCTTGCGGCAAAAATAGCCTGTCGACCTGATGATCGAGGCCGGGATGTGCCCAGTCCAAGCCTTTCCAGCCTATGTGGTTGTCGGGGCGGATGAGATACGCCGCTGAGCCATAGCGCTCGCGATAGGCCCCGCTCGCGTCGCGCATGAGGGCCGCCCCCACGACCGTGTCGATCTTACTGTCAGGCGCCGTCACGACCACGGCTCTCACAAGCCCACCGCACCGATGTTCGAGCTCTTCGATTCGGTGCTCGAGCGCCGAAACCGAGTTGGGATCATCGAGCCAGGCGAGCAGGACATGCGTGGTGCCGCGGAGCATTTCGAACAGGCGCAACGGAGCGCCAACGCCCTCTCGGCGAAGGTCAAGGACATCCGGAGCGCGGTCGCCCGCGGCAGGACCGGGGATTTCGGAAGCGTCGTCGCGTATCCAGGAGGCTTTATGGTAGGAGATCAACAGCTGGGTGTCGGCAAGGCGATTGTCGTCGCTCGAGCGCCTGCCGAGGTTTACGCTTGCCTCGCGAGTGCGCGCGATGACGTCCGCACCAACGGGCTGTCGCTCCTCCTCGTAGCTGTCGAGAAGCGCCGGCGCGGCGAGGCCCCGGCAGACGAGCGCCAGTTTCCAGGCCAGGTTATAGGCATCCTGGATCCCCGTATTCATGCCTTGCCCACCGGTTGGCGGATGAATATGCGCGGCATCCCCGGCAATGAACAGACGGCCTTTCCTATAGCGCTGCGCGAGCCGCATACTGATCCGGAATAGGGAGGACCAGCGCATGGCCGACAATATCGCGCCCTGCGGCACCAGGCGATCGGCCACAGCCTGCAAATGCGCGAGCGAGGGCCCCGGCTGCTCGGTCTGCAGGCCGTGATCAGCGCCGGTTTGCTGGCCGCCAGCATCAAGATCGTCGCTGGCCAGCATGGATATCCGGTAACGCCCTCTCTCTGGCAAAGGGATGGCGATGAACATATCAGGCGCGCTGTCTTCTTTCGGATTAAGGCAGAACAGCGCGAGGCCGCGAGGCAAGGCGGCTGCTTCATCTGGCCAACCAATATGAACATCGCCCAGCATGAAGGTGAAGGGGAAGGCATCTCCCTCGAAGCTGATACCGGCGGCATGGCGGACGGTGCTGTGTGCGCCGTCACAGCCGATGACATAAGCGAATCTCGCTGTTTCGGTGCGGCCGCTCCGGTCGCGAAGCGTGGCTGCAACGGTTCCGTTGCCTTCGGTGAGCGTGACGAGCTCGCAGCCGCGCTCCACGGCCACGCCAAAGCGCGAGAGATGTTCTACCAGGAGCCGCTCAGTCTCATATTGCGGCAGGCCAAGTTCGCCATAAGGCAGATCGCTGAAATCACTCAGCCGGTCAGGCATGATCCTGCCGGCAATGACCATGCGCACGCCCCTTAGCCAAAGACCGGCATCCATCGCATCCCGCGCGAGGCCCATGTCTTCCCAGACCTCGAGCGTGCGTGGGGTGACGCCGATGGCGCGGCAATAAGGGGAAGGCTCCGGCGCCTTGTCGATAATCCGTGCACGCAGACCATGACGGGCCAGCTCCGCGGCCATGGTCAGGCCCACCGGCCCCGCGCCAACCACGAGTATCTCGTCCATGTGCCCTCGCACTGATCCGACGATCCATGAATGCAGCCGGCGTCAGCCAGAACCCGACTAATCGGCGGCGGCACCGCTCCAGCATACCGCATCTTGATCGAGTGGCAAAAAATGCGCGAGGCAGGTGTGATTTTCTACTTGATTGTAACGGGCGTTTTCTCCATATCGGGGGCTGCCCAGAGTCGCACGTGCCTGTGGGCGCCCGCCGGGATCAGCGAAGTCAAAAGGACTGCTGGTCAATACCGGTCAGGTACACGGTTCTCATAGAACCGCGCGTGATCTCAGCGAGATCGCGGGGCGCCTTGAAGCAACGACGGTGCGGGCTTTTTTGGTCTCGGTCTGACCGTCCATAGGTCAGCGTTACTAAAGAGGCACACCATCCTTGCCTGCAGTGCGGTCGGGTTCATCCCCGCCAATCCAAGGCATCCACATCGGGACCGTTTGAAGCCCATGGCTTTGGCCGGTCCAAAGGCTGAGTTCAGGCGCCTTTCGCACGATCTCCACCGCGTGCGCAGGCAATGGGATTCCGCTCCTCGAAACCTTGTTGGCTTTGGGAGACCCCATTATGGCAACCGACCGCATTCTCGATTTTCTGGCCACCCGACGACCCGCCAGCCCGTGCCTGGTGCTCGATCTCGAGGTGGTGCGCGAAAACTACGACTCGTTCCGCCGTGCGCTGCCTGACGCGGCCATCTACTATGCCGTCAAGGCCAATCCTGACCCGCAGATCCTGTCGCTGCTGGCCGAGCTCGGCTCTTGTTTCGACACGGCATCGCTGGCCGAGATCGACATGGCGCTTGCCGCCGGCGCGGGCCCTGAGCGCATCTCCTTCGGCAATACCATCAAGAAGGAGCGCGACGTCGCCGCAGCCCATGCGCGTGGCGTGAGCCTGTTCGCGGTCGACAGCATCGAGGAAGTGGAAAAGATCGCTCGTGCCGCTCCTGGCGGACGGGTGTTCTGCCGCATCCTCACCGATGGCGCGGGCGCCGAATGGCCGCTGTCGCGCAAGTTCGGCTGCGATCCCGAAATGGCCATCGACGTGCTGCTGCGCGCGCATGAGCTGGGCCTGCGCGCCTACGGCGTCTCGTTCCATGTGGGCTCACAGCAATGCAATGTGGATGGCTGGGATGAGGCCCTGCGGCAGAGCGCCGTGATCTTCCGCAAACTGTCGGAGCGCGGCATCCAGCTGTCCATGGTCAATCTGGGCGGGGGGTTTCCCACGCGTTATCTCAAGGACATTCCTGAGATGACCGCCTATGGCCAGGGTATCGCGCGAGCCATCTCACGGCACTTCGGCAATGCCATTCCGGAGACCATCATCGAGCCCGGCCGGGGCATGGTGGGAGATGCCGGCGTGATCAAGGCTGAAGTGGTGCTGGTGTCGCGCAAGCATGCGGATGACGAGGCACGCTGGGTCTATCTCGATATCGGCAAATTCGGTGGCCTTGCCGAGACCATGGAGGAGGCGATCCGGTATCCGATCCTCACGCCTCATGATGGCGGCGAGATGGGTCCGTGCATCGTGGCGGGGCCGACCTGCGATTCAGCCGATGTGCTGTATGAGAAGACCCCGTATATGTTGCCGATCGCGCTGACGATCGGGGATGAGGTGCTGATCGACAAGGCCGGCGCCTATACCACCACCTATTCGTCGGTGGGCTTCAACGGGTTCCCGCCGCTGAAGTCCTATGTGATCTAGTCACATCCCTCATCCATTATGAGAGCACCACTGCCGGAGGCATCCGGCGGTGGTGCATAGGCTTGCTTGCGCGCGAGGTCGCCCCCCAAATGAGCACCATCCCATCCTGGCCGATCCACGGCACCATCACCGGCCCCATTGTCATGATCGGCTATGGATCGATCGGTCAGGGCACGCTTCCTCTCATCGAGCGGCATTTCCGGTTCGAGCGCTCACGTCTGGTGGTCATCGATCCCGACGATACCCATAAGGCATCGCTCGAGGCGCGGGGCATCCGTTTCGTCAATGAGGCGGTCACGCGCGACAATTACCGCGCGCTGCTGACCCCGCTGCTCACCGAGGGCGATGGACAGGGCTTCTGTGTCAATCTGTCGGTCGATACGTCGTCGCTCGATCTCATGCGCCTCACCCGCGAATTGGGCGTGCTCTATATCGACACGGTGGTCGAGCCGTGGCTTGGCTTCTATTTCGATCCGACGGTGAGCAATGCCGAGCGGACGAACTATGCGCTGCGCGAAACTGTCCGCCGAGAGCGCCTTGCCAATCCGGGCGGAACAACGGCCGTTTCCTGCTGCGGGGCCAATCCGGGCATGGTCTCGTGGTTTGCCAAAAAGGCTCTGCTCGATGTCGCCGAAGCGGTGGGCCTCAAGGTGGACCAGCCCAGCTCTCGCGCAGAATGGGCTCGGCTCATGCAGCAGGTGGGGGTCAAGGGCATCCACATTGCCGAGCGGGACACGCAGGTCGCAAAAAAGCCAAAGCCGCTTGGCACGTTCTGGAACACGTGGTCGGTGGAGGGCTTCCTTGCCGAGGGCCTACAGCCGGCCGAGCTTGGCTGGGGCACACATGAGCGCTGGCGGCCTCACAACGCCTTTTCTCATGACAGTGGATGTCAGGCGGCGATCTATCTCAACCAGCCGGGTGCGGCCACAAAGGTGCGCAGCTGGTGTCCCACGCCCGGACCGCAGTTCGGATTTCTGGTCACCCATAACGAGGCGATCTCGATCGCGGATTACTTCACCCTGCGCGATGGAGAAACCGTCGTTTACCGGCCGACCTGCCATTACGCCTATCATCCCTGCAATGATGCGGTGCTCTCGCTGAATGAACTGTTCGGCGCGGCCGCAGAGGTGCAAAAGACCCTGCATGTCCTCACGGAAGATGAGATCCTCACCGGCTGCGACGAGCTGGGCGTGCTGCTGTATGGGCATGGCAGAAACGCCTATTGGTACGGGTCGCAGCTTTCGGTCGAGGAGGCCCGGCAGCTTGCGCCCGCACAGAGCGCAACCGGCCTGCAGGTGACCTCTGCCGTTCTGGCCGGCATGGTCTGGGCGCTGGAGAACCCGGAGGCGGGCATTGTCGAGACGGACGATATGGATTTCCGGCGTTGCCTCGAGGTGCAGATGCCCTATCTCGGCCCGGTGAAAGGATACTTCACCGACTGGACGCCACTGCAAAACCGCCCCGGACTGTTTCCGGAGGACCTCGATACCAGCGATCCCTGGCAGTTCCGGAACGTTCTGGTGCATGAGCCGCGCTGACATGACAGGCTCGGGGCCGGCAACAAATCCGGCCGCCGAGCCTATTTGATCAGGGCAGAGACCGGCTTGAATTGGGGGTCGGCCGAGGTGCCCATCCATTCGAACAGCACCATCTCGGTGGTGACGATCTCGATGCCATTGGCCGCAAGGCGGTTCAGCGCCGTTTCCTTCGATTCCGGCCGGCGTGATCCCACCGCATCACGGACCACGTAAACCTCCCTCCCCCGTGCGCGCAGGCCCAGGGCGGTCTGGGCCACGCAGATATGGGCTTCGCAGCCAGACAGAACGATCTGCTCGCGGCCCGAAAGCGCCTCCTCGAAGCCCGGCGCGGGGCAGGCATCAAAGCTCATCTTCTCGATCACGGGTTCATTGCCGGCAAGCTCAGGCAGGGTGGGACCGAGACCACGCGGATTCTGTTCGGTGCGCAGGATGGGCACGTCCAAGAGGCGCCCTCCCTTGATTAAGCGGGCGGCATTGCTGACCGCCGCCTGCCCCTCATCAATCACCGGCATCAGGCGTTCCTGAAAATCGATGACCAGGAGCAAGGAGCGGGAACGGTCAAGCAGGGGCATGGCTCCAAAGCCTTTCTTTCATTTCCGGATGGCGTGCTCGCGTTTGTCAGCGCGGCATCTGCAGCCGGGTACCATGATATCCTTGGCAGAGAGGCCAGGCGAGCACCATGTTGATGCTGGAGGACAGAGATGAGCCGAGCATTCGTCAAGGAACCGGATGGCGAACAGGTTTATGACAGCCTGCCGGAGCGGCCGATCAGCCCGCTTCCCAATCTGGTCACGGCACGCGGGCTCCGGCTGATCGAGGCGGAAATCGCCCGTCTGCGCGGCGAACTTGCCTGTTTTCAAGCGGATGGCAATCGCGCGGGCATCGCCGAGGCGTCACGGGATCTGCGCTATTGGTCGGCGCGACGGGCGAGCGCTCAACTGGTTCCGCTGCCAACAAACACGGATGAGGCGCGCTTCGGCATGTGGGTGACGATCCAGCGTGATGACGGGCGCCGGCAGAGATTTCAAATCGTCGGCCAGGATGAAGCCGACCCGGCGAAGGGCTTGATTTCCTATGCCTCACCCATGGCCGCCGCCATTCTCGGCAGGAAGGTAGGAGATGTGATCAAGGCTGGTGCCGGTGAGGCGGAAATCACCGCAATTGACGCTGTTGCGGAGGACTGACCTCAGCGTCTCGATAGAGGCGTTCTAGAACGCGAACCGGTATCCGCTTCGCTCGAAAATGCGCTAGCCCTGCTCAGGGTCAGCCGTTGCGCCGGTCGTCGTCAGGCTGATCGCGCTTGTCCTGCACGGCAGGCGCATCAAAGCCGTGGCGCGAGGAATAGAACACGAGGACCATCAAAACCACGCCGACGGCCAAGGTCAAAGTGGCACCCACCACCATCGCCGCATAGCCATCGAAGCTCATTTGCGTGCCGGCCGACAGATCCATCGCCTGACTTGCCATCCACATGGTGACCAGCACAGCCAAAACTGCCGCTGCTATAATCAGTCCGTTCTTCATCTCGTCACCTCGCCTGGCTTCGTTACTGCCGATGCCTTGCATTGGATTTAGCGTGCGCATACACTTATTGCAAGTGTATGGATAAGGATGATCGAATGGGACGCGGCACGGTAAGCACGCTTTGGCTGGAGCAGCTCAGCCCGGACAAAGGCCCGCTTTACCTCCAGATCGCGGATGCCATAGAGCAGGCGATCCAGAATGGTGCGCTGCGCCAAGGTGAGCGGCTGCCGCCACAAAGGTCCTTGGCAAAGCAGCTGGGCGTTGATCTCACGACGATCACGCGCGCCTATGCCGAGGCCCGCCACCGCAATCTCCTCGATGCCATTCCTGGTCGCGGCTCGTTCGTTGCGATCCGCGAGCGGAACTCCGCGCCAGCCATTGATCTCTCCATGAACATTCCGCCGGCGCCACAATGGTTGCGGTTATCGGAGCTGATGAGCTCGGGCATTTCCGAAATTCTGAGGCGGTCCAATGTCGACCAGCTCATGTCTTATCATGCCGGCGCAGGCTCACTGGCCGATCGGGCAGCTGCTGCGCAATGGCTTGCGGCCGTCATGGGTGACGGGTCTCCAGACCGGGTCGTGATTGCAGCCGGAGGGCAGGCCGCGCTCATGGCGATTCTATCTGTGGAAACCAGGCCTGGAGATGTCGTTCTGGCGGACAGGCTCACCTATCCCGGCTTTATCCGTGGCGCCGCGCAAGCCGGATTGACGGTGGAAGCGGTGGAAGATGACGGTTGCGGCATGAGACCAGACGCGCTGATCCGGGCCGCGCGGACGAGTGGCGCACGGCTCGCCTACTTGACGCCGACCACCCATAATCCGACGACGGTGACCCTCTCGGAAGGCCGCCGGCTCGACCTCGTGAAGGCCGCACGGAGCTCCGGGCTGACCCTCATCGAGGATGATCCTTATGCGCTTCTCACCGGCGAGACTATGGCGAGCTTGGCCATGCTCGCGCCGGAGCGCACCTATCATATCGCGACCGTGTCGAAATGTCTGACGCCGGGCTTGCGTATCGCCTATGTGGTGACGCCTGACGATGACAGGCAGGACAGACTTGTCCAGGCGCTGCGCGCCTTCACGCTCATGCCGGCACCGCTCATGATCGCCCTGCTCACGCTGTGGATCCGGAATGGCACGGCTTGGTCCCTCCTCGAGGGGGTCAGAGAGGAAGCCGCGCACCGCATCGCCCTGGCGCTCAGTCTTCTTCCCGAGACGGTGAAAGCGCATCCAAACGGGCTGCATGTCTGGCAGCCGCTGCCAACCCATTGGAGCCGGCATCGGCTCATCGAGGCCGCGCAACGCCAGGGACTCGGCATTACCGGCGCTGATGCCTTCCATGTGGGTGGGCCGGTGCCGGATGCGGTGCGCATTTCGCTCGGCGCGGTCCATCCGCGAAAGGCGCTGGCGGATGCGCTGCAGACCATTGCGATGATCATCCGAAATGACCGGCGGCTCGAGCGGGCGGTGGTCTAACCTCGGGCCGTCACGAAGCATATCGCCAGGGAAAAGCGATCGCTCTATTGTCTTGCAGCCGAAGCAGATTCGGCCATGACCGCTTGATGGGGTGCCATGACCGACACCAGCCAGAGGCCGGCCGAGACCGCTCGATCCAGCGGGCGTATCGTGCGGCAGGCCAATCCGCGCAATCTCGAGACGCCGGTGGAGCATCTGCGCTCGTTCATCACCCCAACGGACCAGTTCTATATCCGAAATCACTTCAGCACGCCGCGGCTGGACCGGGCGGGCTATCGGCTCGAAATCACCGGTGCGGTCGATCAGCCAGCGTCGCTCACTTATGATGAATTGCGCGCGCTGCCGGTGGAGCACCGCGTGGTGACCCTCGAATGCGCCGGCAATGGCCGCGTCTTCCTCGATCCACAGGCAAAAGGCGTTCAGTGGGCGCTTGGCGCTGTGAGCACGGCCGAATGGACCGGCGTTCTGCTTGCGGACCTCCTGGCAAAGGCTGGTCTTCGGCCGGACGCCACCGAGATCATCCTGGAGGGGGCCGATCGCGGTCACCCAAAAGAGGATCCCAAGCCGGCCGGTGCAATCGCCTATGCGCGCAGCCTACCGCTTGTGAAGGCATTGTCGCCGGACGTTCTGCTGGCTTATCAGATGAACGGAGGTGATCTGCCGCTCGAGCACGGCTTTCCGGTGCGCGCCATCGTCGCCGGACACTATGGCATGGCCTCGGTGAAATGGCTCACGCATATTCACGCCTCGCCGGTGCCGTTCCAAGGATATTGGCAGACGACGGACTATGCCTATTGGGACAAGCAGGCCGGCCATATGGTGCGCCGCCCGCTCGGCGCGATGAAGCCCAAGTCGATCATCACGCAACCGGCGCCGTATGACGCCGTCGCCCCGGGGCAAAGCTGCCAGATCACGGGGGCCGCTTGGACGGGCGAGGCTGAGATCACTCAGGTGCTGGTCAGCACGGATGGGGGCGAGAGCTGGGGCGAGGCCATCTTCCTGGATCCGATGCAGCGCCATGCCTGGCGGCGATGGTCTTTCGACTGGCAGGTGCCCGATGTTCCGGGTCCGTGTGTGCTGATGTCACGGGCTTTCGACAGCAGCGGAGCGGCGCAGCCGGATCAGTATGATCCGCATTATTGCGGATATGTGATCAATCAATGCCTCAAGATCGAGGTCATGGTTGCAGCCGACCGGCAGGATTAGAGCGTTTTCGCTTTCCTTGATCCGCGACCGGTAGGCACTTCGCTCGAAAATACTCTAGGAACGAACCGCCCTGAACGCAGCAAGGCTGCTCGAGGCAGCCTCTCGCAGGAAAGCCTGATCGGAGCCTGTCGAGAAGCAGGTGATCCCAAGGCTCGCCGACATCGCACGCGCCTCGTCCACCGAGCCGACATTGAGCCAGGCGATCTTACCCGCCGCTTTCGCGGCCATCGCGATCGGTCGGGTCGCAGCTTGGATTTCCGGTGCATCCGGAGATGCCGCGCGCAGGGCCATGGTGAGGTCACCTCTCCCGATCAGCAGAACATCAATGCCATCGACCCCCGCGATCGCATCGATCTCGTCGAGGGCCTCAGGGTCCTCGATGATGGCCGCCACCACAACCTCACGATCGCTCACCTCCACATGGTCCCACATGGCGCGGGCACCATAGCCGCCGGCACGGGTCGAGTTGGAGAAACCGCGGCGACCGGGCTTATAACGGCAGGCCTCGGCGACCTCACGGGCGATGGCAGCGCTTGCGACGTGGGGTACCACAACGCCGGTTGCGCCATCGTCCAAAACCGCGAGCAGCTGGGCGGCATTGGCCTCGGGCACCCGGGCGAGGCACGGGACGTCCATAGCGCGCGCGGCGAGAATGGCTGCATCCATCGCCACGCGGTCGAAGGGGCCGTGCTCACCGTCGATGACGAGGAAATCAAAGCCGAGACTGCCGAGAATTTCCACGGGATGTGTTGCGGGCGTCTGCACGAAGGTTCCCAGCAGCGTTTCGCGCGCCATGAGCCGCTGCCTGAATGCTGACGCTCGGTTTTGCGCCATGATGATCAATCCTTTGCATGTTTGAGAAAGGGAGAGCAGCGGGCTATTCGTTTCCGGTGCCAATCTGCGGCGATGGCCCGTCAAGCCGGTCTTGCGCGCTGCCGATGCTGGTGACAACCGCTTTGCCTTCGGCGCTCTCGCGATAGCGTGCTGCTCGCACCAAAAGCATCAAGGTGACGGGCGTGGTCACCGTCACGAAAAAGCCGATCAGAACCTCATGAATGACCAAGCGCCCCTCGGCTGCGGTGAAATAAACCATGGACGCGATCAGGATGAAGGTCATGCCCATGGATGTGCCGATGGTGGGCGCATGCACGCGTTCGTAAAAGCTGCCCAGCCGGAGCAAGCCTATGCAGCCGATCAATGTGAGGCCTGACCCCACGAGCAACAGAAATGCCGTGATGATGGCAGCCCATGCGGGTAGCTCGCTCGCTGTGGTCATTCGATCACCTCGCCGCGCATGAGGAATTTGGCCAGGGCCACCGTGCCCACGAAGCCCAAGACAGAGATGACCAGAGCGGCCTCGAAATAAGCCTGGCTGTTCGAAGCGATGCCGAAGGTGAGAAGCAGCAGCATGGCATTGACATAGAGCGTGTCGAGACCCAGAACCCGGTCTTGCGCTCGCGGCCCCTTCACCATGCGGAAGGTGGCGCAGATCATGGCGAGCCCCAGACAAATCTGGGCTGCGATGATGGACCAGCTCAAAAGCTCTATGCTCATTCGAAGATCTCCAGCAACAGCCGTTCGTATCGCTGCTTGATGATCCGAACCCAGCTCTCCTTGTCCACGAGATCAAGCACGTGGATCTGGAGAATACCGTTGGCGCGGTCGAAGCTGACCCAGATCGTGCCCGGGGTTGCGGTCACGATACAGGCCAGGATGGCCAGCCCATTGAGATCGCGCAGCTCCAGGGGAACGTTGAGAAATCCGGAAACGCGATTGCGGGGGGCAGGATCAAGAATGATCTTGGCCACGGCGATATTGGAACGGACGATATCGAAGATGACACGGCCGAGAAGGGCTAGGGCTGCCTGCGGACGCCGCAACCTGGCACTCGGCAATTCCAGAGCAGTCGCGATGATCGGTCCGATGATCGCGACGAGGGCGGCCATTAGAATATGCCGCGCAGCCACGCTCTGGTTGAGCATCAGCCATAGGGCAAAGAGCGCGATGGAGAGGCGGGGGTAAGGGAATACCCTGGTCATGAGCCTTCCTCCCCCGCCGGCGGCTTGATCGTTTCACCACGTCGAATGCGCGGGGCCGTAATGACACCGTTCACATAATCGGCCGGTGCATGCAGGCCCGCGGCCGTTGATTGCATATAGCGCATCACCGGGCCCGCCTCGATGGTCATGCCCACACATAGCAGAAGCAGGACCGCGATCGGCGCGATCTCGATGAGGCCAACCCGGGGCACGGTCGGCTCCAGGGGTGTCCAGAAGGTGCGAATGCCCGCACGGGTTGCCGCAATGGTCGCGGCCAGGCCCGAGAAGGTGAGCACAGCGAGCAGTACCCAGGTCCCAAGGCTTGGGCCCGAGACTGGGCTTGCGGAGAATATTGCACTGAGCATCGCGAACTTGGCGAGAAAACCGGACAGGGGCGGCATGCCCGCGATCATCAGTGCACAGCCGACGAAGCTGAGCCCCAGCACCGCCATCGTGGCTGGAATCGGCGTGCCGATATCGGTGTCTTCCTCCTGCTCGTCGAGATCGGTATAGCCAAAGGCTTCGATGGTCACGGCCAGAACGTCGGCACCGGGCACGCGATCGCGTTCGACCAGTTCGATCAGCAGGAAAAAGGCACTTAAGGCGATCGTGGAGCCGACGAGATAGAAAAGAGCGCCACTGGTGATGTTGAGGTCACCAAATCCGAGGACCGCAAGCAAGGTGCCTGAGGAGACGAGCACGCTGAACCCCGCCAAGCGGCCGAGATCCTGAGAGGCCAGCGCGCCGATCGAGCCGAAGATCACCGTCATGATGCCCGCCACCACCAGCCAGTCTCCGCCGAACTGGGCGGAGAGGCCGGTTTCGGCGCCGAACAGCAACAGCCACAGGCGCAGCATCACGTAGACGCCAACCTTGGTGAGAATGGCAAAGAAGGCCGCAACGGGGGCACTGGCGGCCGCATAGGTGGTGGGAAGCCAAAAGCATAGGGGCCAGGTTCCCGCTTTCACCAGAAAGACAATGCCCAGTATGGCGGCGCCGGCCTCGAGCAACACCCGATCTTCCGCAGCAATCTGGGAAATGCGCGCAGCAAGGTGCGCCATGTTCAGCGTGCCGGTCACTCCATAGATCAGGCTCGCGCCAATCAGGAAGAGCATCGCGGTCGCCACATTGAAGGCGATGTAATGAAGGCTCGCCCGCACGCGCACCCGGCCCGAGCCGTAAAGCGCGAGACCATAGGATGCCGCCAGCAGCACTTCGAAGAAGACGAAGAGATTGAAGAGGTCGCCGGTGAGGAATGCGCCGTTCAATCCCATCAGCAGAAATTGAAAGAGCGGATGGAAATGGGCGCCGGCCTTATGCCAACGGGCAAGCGCAAACAGCAAGGTGCAAAGCGCCAGGATGCTGGTGAGCACCAGCATCAGCGCGGACAGACGGTCAAGCACCAGCACGATGCCGAAGGATGCGGGCCAATCGCCGAGGAGATAGACCTCGACATGGCTGCCCTCCCCCGCCGGCACGGTCGCATCGGCGATGCGCATGAGGCTGATCGAGATGATCAGCAGCGCGGAGGTCGACGCTAAGTTGATCGCCGCCTTGACCTTGCGGTTGCGGTCGTCCAGCCACAGCATCAGGCCCGCGGTGAACAGGGGCAAAATGATCGGCAAGATGATGAGGTGGTCGCGCCAGCTGATCATGTCTCAGGCTCCCGGCCGTCCACATGATCGGTGCCGGTGAGGCCGCGCGATGCCAGCATCACCACGAGAAACAGGGCGGTCATCGCGAAGCTGATGACAATGGCGGTCAGCACCAGCGCCTGGGGCAGCGGGTCGTCAAAGGCCATGGGATCTGCCGACGCGCCAGCCTCGACCAGCGGCGGGGCGCCGATCCGGAGCCGCCCCATGCCGAATATGAAGAGATTGACCGCGTAGGACAGCAGCGACAGGCCCATGATGACCTGGTAGGTGCGCGGGCGGAGCATGAGCCACACGCCTGAACCGGTGAGGACTGCAATGGCCAGAGCGAGGAGGAGCTCCATCAGACGGTCTCCTCCACCGCCTGGGCTGCGCGCGCTTGCTTCTGACTGCGGATGGATTGGTGACCGAGCGCAATCAGAATCAAAACGGTCGCCCCGACGACGAGCGCAAAGACGCCGATGTCAAAGGCCATCGCGCTGGCAAGAGGCACCTTCCCCAGCAGGCCCAAATTGCCATAGGTGAAATAGGAGGTGAGGAATGGATAGCCGAACAGCCAGGCTGCGGCGCCCGTGAAGCAGGCAAGGAGCAGGCCCGCCGCGATCCAGCGGACCGGCAGCACCCGCAGCCGGGTCTCCACCCAACGGGTACCGCCAGCGATATATTGCAGGATGAACGCCACCGCCATGGTCAGTCCGGCGACAAAGCCGCCGCCCGGCATGTCGTGGCCGCGAAGAAGCAGGTAGAGGGCAAGGACGGCAATGACCGGAAACAGACCCCGCATGAGCACCGCCGGGATCGTCAGATATTCGACGATGGTGTCGCCCGTCTGGCGCTCGGGATGGACCGCATCGAAATCATTCTGAATGCGCTGCTGCTCCGGGATGTTGATGCTGTCCGGTGCGGGACGGAAACGGCGGAGAAGCGCATAGACGATCAGCGCCACAGCCCCGAGCACCACAATCTCGCCCAAGGTGTCGAAGCCGCGGAAATCAACGAGGATCACGTTCACCACATTGGTGCCGCCACCTTCGGAATAGGCACGCCTGACGAACTCGCTGGAAATGCCATCCGGCCGGGGCCGCGTCATGATCGCATAGGCGAGCAGGCCAAGCCCACCGCCACAGCCCACGGCGATGGCAAAGTCGCGCAAGCGCCGCCAGCGGGCGGCCAGGTCCGGCATGAGGTCGCCAACATCGCGGATGCGTTTCGGCAGCCAGCGCAGGCCAAGCAGGAACAAGACGATCGTGACGATCTCCACCAGCAGCTGGGTAAGCGCGAGATCGGGCGCGGAGAGCCAGACAAAGGTGACGCAGGTGGCAAGCCCGGCGCCGCCGAGTAGGATCAAGGCGGCGAGCCGGTGATATTTGGCCTGATAGGCGGTGCCCAAGGCACAGGTCAAACCGATCAGCCAGACGATGATGAAGGCGGGATCGACCGGCGACAGCGGCTCGTTACCGAAGCTTGCGCCGTGGACGAGGACGGGCGCAGCGCCTGCGAGCAAAGCAAGGCCCATCAGAAGCAGCAATTGCGGCTGCAGCCGGCGTGTGCCCAGAAGCTGCTCGAGTGAGCGTGCCCAGCGCCAGGACAGCACCACCAATGCGCGTTCAAAGAATCGCTGCCCTTTGACCAAATAGAGGAAAGGAGGGCCTTCGACGCCGCTTTGCAAATGCCCCTGTAGCAGAAGATAAAGCAGCGCGCCTCCGACCATGGCCACAGCGCTCATGAGAAGCGGCAGGTTGAAGCCATGCCACGGGCTGAGGCTGTAAGCGGGCATTTCGGACCCGAGCACCGCATGCACCGCAGTTGCCAGGAATGGGCCGACGGTGAGCGAGGGCACGATGCCGACCAGAAGGCAGATCAGAACCAAGAGCTCGGTTGGAAAGCGCATCCAGCGCGGCGGCTCGTGTGGGACGCGTGGCAGATCCGTCGGTGGTGGTCCGAAGAACACGCCGAGAATGAAGCGTAAGGAGTAGGTCACGCTGAACATGCTGGCCAGGGTGACGACATAGGGAAGCGCCGCATCGAGAACGGAGCCATCGTGGTTCTCGACCGTCTCGGCAAAGAACATTTCTTTGGAGAGGAAACCATTGAGCAGGGGAACACCCGCCATGGCCGCGGCAGCCACCATGGCCATGGTGGCTGAGATCGGCATGGCGCGGTACAGGCCACTGAGGCGCCGGATATCACGGGTGCCGGTCTCATGGTCGACAATGCCGGCCCCCATGAACAGCGATGCCTTGAAGGTCGCGTGATTGATCATGTGGAATATGGCAGCGACCGCCGAGAGCGGGCTGCCGAGCCCGAGCATGAGGGTGATGAGCCCCAGATGGCTTATGGTGGAATAGGCCAGCAAACCTTTCAGATCCTGCTGGAAGATCGCGAGATAGGCGCCGACCAGGAATGTCGCCAGACCGAAGGAGCCAACTGTCCAGAACCAGGCATCGGTGCCGGACAGGACCGGCCAAAGGCGCGCGAGCAGAAAGACACCCGCTTTCACCATGGTGGCGGAATGCAGATAGGCGGATACGGGGGTGGGCGCCGCCATGGCGCGCGGCAGCCAGAAGTGAAACGGGAACTGAGCGCTTTTCGTCAGTCCTCCAAAGAGAACCAGGAGCAGGATCGGAAGGTAGAGATGATGGCCACGGACGAGATCACCGGCCGCGAGCACCCGGTCGAGCTCGTAGCTGCCAGTGACATAACCCAGCAGAATGACCCCGGCGAATAGAGAGAGTCCGCCTGTCGCGGTCACGGTGAGGGCCATGCGTGCGCCCTCGCGCGCATTGGCGTTTTGGTACCAGTATCCGATCAGCAGGAAGGAGAAGAGGCTGGTAAGCTCCCAGAACAAGACCAGCTGGATGAGATTGCCCGACAGGACGATGCCAAGCATCGATCCCATGAAGCCCAGGAAAAAAGCAAAGAATCGGGGCCGCGGATCGCTTTGCGACATGTAGTAGCGGGAGTAAACCACCACCAGCAGACCTATGCCCGTGATCAATACGGAGAACATCCAGGCAAAGCCATCCATCCGCAGACTGAAATTCAATCCAAGGCTGGGCAGCCATTCCATCTGAGCTCGGATGATTTCACCCTTCGCCACAGTCGGATACAGAGCGGCGACCGCACCTAAGCCAGCCAAAGAAATCGCACCTGCGAGCCATGCTTCGGCATTGCGGATTGTGCCGGTCAGAAAACCGGCAATCAGGCTGCCCGCAAAAGGGAGGATCAGAATGGCAATCAGCAATGCGTGTTCGGGCATCGGCTATGGCGAAGTCCTTGAAGAAAGCGGTAAATTTTTCGGCGATCCGAGCTCTCCCAGTATGGCCAGTTCGGGTTGTCCGATGCAAGAGGTACAAACCGCGCGGGCATGAGAAAGCTCGCAGGAAGACTGAAGTGCCAGCCGTCTTATTGCTAATGAAAATCTCGCGATTTGGGGATCACCCGGACATTGCGCGGGTGCCGGGCGCGGGAGGCAACGTAACCTGACGGCGCGTTGTCGTGAGGAAGACGTGGATTTGTCTCAGCCATCTCCGTCAAGGTTGTCAGATCAGCGCTGCGATCAATCAGCCGCTGCGCCACCACATGCACGATGCCCTCCTCGCTCTTCTGCACGCGGCCGCGCACTTCCAGCAGGCGTGCCGACATGACCTCACGCCGGAACTTCTCGAACATGCTTGACCAGACCACCACGTTGGTTACACCCGTCTCATCCTCCAGGGTGATGAAGATCACCGTGCCTTCGCCCGGCCGCTGACGCACCAGCACCACGCCCGCCGTTTTGATCCAGGCGCCATCGGTGCGCGCGGCTGTTTCCCCACAGCTCGCAATGCCCTCTCTCCGGTAGCGGTCGCGCAGGAAGACCAAGGGATGCGCCTTCAGCGACAAGCGGATGGTCTGATAATCGGTGATGACCTGCTCAGCGAGCGGCATCGCCGGCAAGGAAATCTCGGGCTCGGACCCAAGCTCTGCTGCATCCGCTGCGGCAAACAGGGGGAGCGGTGCGTCATCAGGAAGGCGGCGCACCGCCCATAAGGCCTCGCGGCGGTCGAGCCCCATGGAGCGGCAGGCATCAGCATCGGCCAGCTTCTGCAGGCAAGCCCGGGTGAGCCGGGTGCGCCGAGCGAGGATCTCCATATCTGCATAGCCATGGGACCGCGCCGCAACGATCCGCTCCGCCCACTCGCGGTGAAAGCCATCGATCTGCCGGAAGCCAAGCCGCAGGGCAAAGGACCCGTCTTCCTGCTGTTCCAGCGTGTTGTCCCAGTGGCTCGCATTCACGTCCACCATGCGCAGCTCAACCCCGTGCTCGCGTGCATCCCGCACGATCTGCGCCGGGGCATAGAAGCCCATGGGCTGGGAATTCAAGAGCGCACAGGCAAACACCTCCGGATGGTGGCACTTGATCCAGGAGGAGACATAGACGAGATGGGCAAAGGCCGCCGCATGGCTTTCGGGAAAGCCGTAAGTACCGAAGCCCTTGATCTGGGCAAAGCAGCGCTCGGCGAAATCGCGATCGTAACCGCGCCGCACCATGCCCTCGATGAGCTTGTGCTCGAACTCATGAATGGTGCCGGCATTGCGGAAGGTGGCCATGGCTCGGCGCAGCTGATTGGCCTGTTCGGAGGTGAATTCCGCTGCCACGATGGCGAGCTTCATGGCCTGTTCCTGGAACAGGGGCACGCCCAAGGTGCGCCCAAGAACATCCTTCAGCTCATCTTTGGGATAGCCCGGACCGGGCGAGGGATAATCCACCTCATCAGGATCCTTCCGGCGGCGCAGATAGGGGTGAACCATGTCGCCCTGGATAGGTCCCGGCCTGACGATCGCCACCTGGATCACCAGATCGTAATATTCGCGCGGGCGCAGCCGCGGCAGCATGTTGATCTGGGCGCGGCTTTCCACCTGGAACACGCCGATCGAGTCCCCCTTGCAGAGCATGTCATAAACCACGGGGTCATTGCGCTCGGTCGAGGTCAAATCGAGATTGAGCCCCTTATGCTGCTTCAGCAGGTCGAAGGCCTTCTTGATGCAGGTGAGCATGCCGAGCGCCAGCACATCCACCTTCAACAGACCGAGCTCGTCGATATCGTCCCGATCCCATTCGATGAAGGTACGCTCCGGCATGGCGGCATTGCCGATGGGCACGGTCTCATCCAGCCGATCGCGGGTGAGCACAAAACCACCCACATGCTGGGAGAGATGGCGCGGGAACTCGATCAGCTGATTGGCAAAATCGACAGCCCTGGCGATCTCGGGATTGGCGGGATCAGACCCTGCCTGCCGCACCTGCCCGTCGGGCAGGCTGTCGCCCCAGCTGCCCCATACGGTCGAGGCCAGGGCCGAGGTGATGTCCTCGGTGAGACCCAGAACCTTGCCCACTTCGCGAATGGCCGAGCGCGGGCGGTAGTGGATGACCGTTGCCGCAATCCCGGCCCGGTGCCGGCCATAGCGATCATAGATATATTGAATGACCTCTTCGCGGCGCTCATGCTCGAAATCGACGTCGATATCCGGCGGCTCCTGGCGTTCTTTCGACACGAAGCGCGCGAACAACACGTCGATATCCATAGGATCGACATTGGTGATGCCGAGAAGAAAGCAGACTACGGAATTTGCGGCCGACCCCCGCCCCTGGCAGAGAATGCCGCGGTTCTTCGCAAAATCTACGATGTCGTGGATGGTCAGGAAGTAATTGGCATAATTGAGCTCGGCAATGAGACTGAGCTCCTGGCGAAGCAGGGTCACGATCCGCTCGGGAATCCCGTCGGGATAGCGCAATTCCGCCCGCCGCCAGGCCAGCTCCTCCAGATAGGTCTGCGGTGTCTTGCCCGGCGGCACCGGTTCCTCCGGATATTCGTATTTGAGCTCATCGAGCGAAAAATCGATGCGGGCCAGCACATGCTGGATCTCCGCCACCGCTTCCGGCGCATATCGGAATAGGCGGAGCATTTCCGCAGGGCTCTTCAAATGGCGCTCTGCGTTCACCTCGAGCCTGCGCCCTGCGGTTTCGATCCTCAGCCCTTCCCGGATGCAGGTGATGATATCCTGCAAGGGCCGCCGGTCCGGCGCGTGATAGAGCACGTCATTGGTGGCGAGCAGCGGTACTCGCACCGTCTGCGCAATTGCCTGCAGCATGGCCAGCCGACGGTGATCATTGCCCTGCCGCAGCATGGTAGCGCCGAGCCACACCGCGCCAGGGGCTGCTTCCGCGAGCGCCATCAGCACCGGCCGCAGCTTGGCAAGGTCATCCGGCATGACGATCAGCAGCAAATCGCCGCAATGGCTGGTGAGATCATCCAGACCAAGCCGGCATTCACCCTTGCGGGCGCGCAGATTGCCTGAGGTGAGCAGGCGGCAGAGCCTGCCCCAGCCGGCTCGGTTCTCGGGGTAAGCGATGATGTCGGGCGTGCCGTCGCTGAAGGCGAGCCGCGCGCCAACGGCAAGCTTGAAATTGCAAGCAGTTCCCTCCTTGGCGAGGGAGTCGCGCAGCATCTTCAATGCCGTATGCGCACGGACGACGCCGGCCACCGTGTTGCGGTCGGCGATGCCGATGCCGTTCTGCCCGAGCTCCCAAGCCCGCGGCACCAGCTCATAGGCGTGGGAGGCCCCGCGCAGGAACGAGAAGTTCGAGGCACAGGCCAGTTCCGCATAGGCCGGGCTCGCCTTCATGCGAAAATCCCGTGCAGATACCAACGGGGCCTGTCAGTTTCCCGCTCATAAAGACCCTCACGATAAAGCCAGAAGCGGTGGCCTTCCTGATCTTCGATGCGAAAATAATCACGGGTCAGACCATCGGCATCACCGTCGCGATGCCACCATTCAGGCGCGATGCGCGCCGGTCCTTCGGCCGCCACCACCTCGTGCAAAATACGCCGCCAGCGGAACTGTTTGGGCGGCCCGTCCGGCACCTCGGCCATGGTCTCCACCGGCTCGGGCGGATCGAACAGGCGCAAAGGCAATTGAGGCTCGCTGGGGCCATGGGCATCTGCCGGGTTTGGGCGGGTGACCTCAATTTTAGCTGGCTCTTTAGCTGCCTCCGCCACAGGGGCGATGGCCGGCAGCAGCTTCACACGACGCTCGGGGATATGGCTGTCCTGCGGCACGAAGCGCAGAACATGGGTTTCGCCGAACCGGGCAGACAGGCGGTCGATCAGCTCGGCCACGGCCTCGTCCTCCCGGGTGCGACCGTCGAAACCGATCTGCGCCGCATCCGCCTTTTCCGTGGCGTGGGCGGAAAGGCGGATCACATCAAAGCCAAAACCCGCATCGATCGGGTCGGCCAGAGATGCAAGGCGCTCCGCAAACAGGCGGGTGATCGCGCCGGCATCGCGCAGCGGGCGTCCGGCCGAGACGGCGATATGGCGCACATCGCCATCGGCGCGGAAGAAGCTCGCCTCGAAGCTGCGCCCCCCTGAACCATCCCGTTCGAGACAGGTGCCAAGCTCCTCCGCAAGCCGGTTCAAGGTGGCCGAGATATCCTCGGCGCGGGAGACGGGTTCAGCAAAGCGACGTTCAGCGATGAGGGCTGCAACCGGCCGGCGTGGCGAGATCGGATGGTCCATCTCGCCGAGGACGCGAGCAAGCCGCTCCACAAGATCCTTGCCGAAGCGGGCAACCAGCGGTTTGCGCGGCCTATCCGCAAGATCAGCAATGGTCTTAAGCCCAGCCCTGCTCAACGCTATCGTCAGATCCGGAGCAATCCCCAAGGCGGCGACCGGCAGAGGCCGCAAGGCGGTTGCCTCGCTGCCCGGCGCAAGAATGCCTCCCCTGGCGAAACGGGCCAGCGCTCGCGCTGCATCAGGGGTTCCGGCAATGGCGCTCAAGCTCGTGAAGCCCATGGCCCGCAAGCGGCTCGTCACATCATTCCGCAGTGCCGCCTCGCCAGCGAAGAGATGGGCGCAACCAGTGATGTCGAGCATCACCCCATCTGGGCCATCGAGCCCCACCAAAGGCGTATAGCGGTCGCACCAGTCCGCAATGTGCTCCAGTGTGGCCCGATCGGCCGCCGGGTCCTCGTCAGCAGTGGCGAAATCGGCGACGCGGGCGCGCGCATCCGCCAGCGTCAGACCGGCATGAAGGCCCAAGGCCAGAGCGGCCTGATCTGCATGAACAATACGCAGCGCATTCTTTATCCGCGCCAGCACCACCAGAGGGCGGCGTGCTCCTCTCCTTTCGCCACATTCCCGCCGCTCAGCCGGCTCGGCGCCAGAAGAGCGGTGCAACCGGCTTTGCCGATGCAGCCGGTCGGTCGGCAGGAAAGGCAGCCACAACGCGAGATAGCGACGATTCCTGGAAGATATGTTGCTCACGATTCCACTCCACATGCCAGCATCGCGGCGGAAAGCCGGCCCGATGCCGCAACAGTTCCAGCCTGAATGCCGGCCTGCCCGGCCCGAACAGGGCAGAAGCCGGCGCGTCCACGAGCCCCAGTTCCGGCGGGCGAGAGCGCAAAGACGAAACGGACCAGCGGCTCAAGGCGGCGCTGGGCTCTGCTTCCGCCATGGTGCGAAGGAGCAAAACGCTCACCCGCGAGCGCGCTGCCGCCCGGGCGAGCTTCTGGGTTGCCTTGAGATCGAGCGCCTTGGGTTTTCCCCAAAGCTCGATAATGACCGCGCCCAAGGCGGCGCAGCGCAGGGCTTCATGGCCTGCCCGCAAGGCCTGTAGCCCATCGCGCAGCCGCACCAGGATCATCTTTTCCGGATAAAGACCGAATTCCAGGAGCCCGGGCCCATAGAGCTCGCCATATTCACGGGCCACCATGTCCTGGCGTACCCAGAGAATGTGCCGGTCAGCCCCGCTCGCCCGACAGGCAAGGCCCAAGCCGAAGGCGGCCGCCATAGCACCATCACTTGCGCGCGCCGCAAAGATCTCATGCAAGGCACCTCGCGGCAGGCCGCCACCAATGGCTTCATCGATGCTCGAAACACCGAAGGAGACCTTGCCGAGCTGGTCCTGCCGGTCAAAGCCCGGGGCGGCCGTGCCCAAGGCAGACCTTGGCGCAGTCTTCCGCATGGAAAAGATCAGCGCGCCAAGGTCATGCCTAGAGCGTTTCCGCTTTTCTTTGAATCGCGAAACCGCTCTAAGTTCTTGCTCAGTCGCATTTTCACGCGAACCGGTATCCACTTCGCTCGAAAATGCTCTAGGCTTCTTCCGTGCGGCCAAAGCGCCAGTGCGCTGCTCTCCCCGCGGCTTGACCTCGCGCGGAGAAGGTTCAATCTCTATGTCATCTGCCGGGCCATTCCAGGTGGATGCCTCGATTTCGGCCAAACACCGCCGCAGCCCGGCAAGCGTCTCATGCTTGGCAGACATTCCTTCGTGTTCCTGTTTTGTTCTATTAAACGCGCAAGGCTGAAAAGAGTCAATCCAGTCCCTGGACGATCGACAGGGGATTGCCGCCGAGCCGCGAGAAAGTCCGCATGCGGCATGTCAGCACGATGACCTGCTGCCTGCGCCCTGCCCGGTTCAGGGCATCAAACATCCGCTCGATCCGGTCATCATCGGAATAGACCAGCGCGTCATCGAGAATGATCGGCACCTCATGGCCCCGCTCAGCCAGCATGGCGCCCATAGCCAGACGCACCAGCACGGCAATCTGCTCCTGGGTGCCGGCGGATAGGCGATCGAACAGCTCTGCCTCGGGCCCGCTGCGCTTCAGCCCAGCCACGGCAAAGCCGTCGCCCAAGGCGAGTTCCGCAGCCGGGAACACATCGTTCACCAGCGGCCGCAAATGCCGCCGCAAAGGCGCGTGCAACCGGTCGCGTTGCGCCTTGTAGCAATCCTCGATCGTATCGCGAAGCAGCTGCAGACTTGCGGCGCGCGCCCGCTGCCGCTCCAGCTCCCGGGTTTCGAGATCATGCTGCGCCCGCAGGATCTCGACCTTCTCGCCGATGCCATCGCCACCAGCGCTCTGGATCTGGCCTTCGAGATTGGAAATCTCACGGTCGAGCTGGGCAGTCTGCGCCTTGCGGTTCTCCAGCGCTTCCTCAAGCCGCGCCAGCCGGATGCGCAGCCGCTCACATTCATCAGATGACGGAGCGGAGCGGCGTTGCACCTCCAAGGCCATCAGCTTCAGGCGATGCGCCTCATCCGCCTGGTCGCAAGCCTTCTGCGCCTCGCTCAACCTGCGGTCACGCTGCTCATCGGGCAATATGGCCAGATCGGCCGCAAGCCGCCCCCGGATTTCCGATCCGGTGCCCTGCAGCCGGCCGCGCTGGTCGGCAATCTCCGCGAGAATTTCATTCTGTGCCTCGATGGTGCCGTCGATAACGGCCCGTTTGCGCCGGATCTCATCCTTTTCCTGCTGAAGCGAGGTCCGCTGCCGCTCCAGCTCATCTGCCGACGGAAGATCGGTCAGCGCCAGCTCGGCAAGCGTGCTGGCAAGATTTGAGTCGATATCAGCGATCTCGCGACCGATCCGCTCGGCAGCGAAAGCGGCCGTCTCCTGCCCAAGGCCCAGCCCCTTGCCCTCTGCTTCGAGACTGCGCTTCTCACTCTCCAAGCCCTGGCGATGAGCGCGGGCAACGCGCAGCGATGCTGCATCCGGCATGTCGCATGTGGCCAGCAACTCTGCCAGACGGCCACGAAGCGCCTGCTGCTTCTGACGATCAACGGCGAGGCCTGCCATGGCAGGGGTGATGGTAACGGTTACGATCTCACCGCCATCACTGCGCACCCGGATGGTCATTGGTTCGAGCGCCGAATGATGCAGGGCGCCATCCAGAATGGTGCCATCAACCTCGATACGGTTTGCCCCGGCATTGCCGGGGATGACCGAGACAAGCGGTGCGACGGCGGTGAGCCGTGCCGAGATCACTTCGAGGTCCCGTTCGATCTCGTCGAGCTTGGCAATGACTGCGGGGGTGGCCGGGTTGGCATGCAATGCGGCCGCATTGTCGTTCTGCCGGCGGGCAAGATCGGCGAGCTGCCGCTGATGCTGCTTCAGCCGGTCACGGGACTCCGCACGGGCACTGATGGAGGCCATCCGCTGCAGGCGACGCTCTTCGTTCTCCACCCGTTCGTTGTCTGCCGCCAAGGCGGATAATGCGGCGCGAGCCTCGGCAAGAGCCGCTCGTGCTGTCTTCTCACGCTCATCCAGCGGCTGGAGCGCCTGCTCAAGCTGCTGAAGCCGCGCCTTATCCTCGTCAATGCGCTGTACCCGCTCGATGAGCGTCGTGAGCTTCTGACGCTCACGTTCACAGATTGCACGGGCCTGCCGTTCGTCCGCATCATATTGGGCGAGAATGGCCGCCATGCCCTCTGCGGCCTGATGGGCCTTGCGGGCCTCGTCGAGCTCAGCCCGTTGCCGGGCGGCTTCTGCAGGATCAGCCCAGCGCGCCCGTTCGGCCTGTTTTGCAGAGAGCCGTACCAGCTGCTCATCCAGAATGGTCAGGCGCCGCTCCGCCTCGTCAAGCTCAGCGGTGACCTCATCGAGCCGAGCCTCCGCCAGAGCCAAAGGTCCATTGGCCTTCGGCTTGCCCTTATCGGTGACCAGCCGATCGAGATCTGTCTTGAGGGCGCCCAGCACATTGCGCGCGCGCTCACCTCCGACAATATCGCCGATTTCAGCTTGAATAGCGGCGGTGAGCGCGGAGGTCGCTCCGTCAGAGGGCCGCGGCAGCTGAAAGGACTGACCTTGGCCAACCCAGAGCAGGCCAAAGGCCGCGTCATCCACCGAGCGGCCCTGGCCACGGCCGATGCCGAGCAGTTCCCAAACCATCTCATCGGCCTGAGCACCGCGCGCCACCTCGCGCTCGCCGCGGGAAAGGCTGGCGGACGGGCTTTTCAGGAAGGACTTGCGCAAAATATAGGCCGACCCCTCATGCTCAAAGCCGAGGGTTACGGTTATCGGAAGCGAGAGGCCATCGCTGGCCAGTGCCTTGACGAATTCGTTCTTGGTGCCATGGCGCTCGAAAAGACAGGCGCGGATGGCGCGGAACATGGTCGATTTGCCGGCCTCGTTTGCCGCCATCAGCACATTCACGCCTTCACCGAGGCCATCAATGCGGGTGCGGGTACCAAAGCGGCCGACCCCTTCAACGGCTATGCTGGTAAGGCGCACTAGGCCAGCTCCCGCACGCGTCGTGGCCTTGCTGACTCGCCCGGCGTGCTCACGACCCGGGTGAAGAGCTCGACCAGCGCATCCTCGGCCCGGCGCCGCTCAGCCGCATCACGTGTCATATCCTCGGCCAGCTGCTTCAGCCGGTCCGCCGCATCCCGCAACACGCCGCCGAAATCTATGGCCTCCAGATCCGCCGGTGTCGGGCGCGTCGCGAGTTTCGTTGTGTCGGGTTCGAGCGCGAAGGTGGCGGCGGCAAGCATGGTCAGCCGCCGGTCGAGCTCTGCCCGTGCAGTCAGCGACAAGGCACCGCTCATAACGAGGCGAATGACCGTTGCAGAGAGTTCCGGCAGCGCCCTCACCCGTTGTTCGAGATCATCCGCAGCCTCGGGGCCTGCGAGATGCTCCGTCATGGTGAGCCAGCGATAGCGGCCAACCCGATGAGGGGTGACGAGCGGCGGCATGCCCGCGCCGCGAATTTCCACCAGCAGAACCTGACCGGTCTCCTGGCTGCCCGCCCGGTCGGGCTCCGGCGTCCCCGCGTACCAAGCGGACGGGCCGATCTGGATGGTGCGGTGCCAGTCGCCCAAGGCGAGATAGCTCAGGCCGGCGCGGGACGGGCGCGTCGGATCGATGGGGTTCGATGCCTCGCCCTCCCGCCCGAAGCCCATAACGGAGCCATGGGCCAGACCGATCCGGGCGAGGCCCTCGGGCGTTGCTGCCCGATCCATCCATTCGGTGAGGTCAGCGGCCTCGCTCTTGCGGGTCAGGGGTGATGGCAGCAGCACTGCGTCATGTCCAAGCGCCGCCGGCTCTGCCGCGAGGTGCAGGTGCACATTGTCCGGCACACCCGTCTCTCGCACGCGATCCCACAGGCCCTTTGGCCGGTGCGGGTCATGATTGCCCGGCATCAGATGCCAGTGCACATCCGGGAATTGGCGCATGCGCTCAAGCGGCGCAAGCAGGGTGCGCAAAGCCGGAGCCTCGCTGTCATAGACGTCGCCCGCAACCAGAACATGGGCCGCCGCCTCGCGCCGTGCCAAAGCGCCGATGCTCTCGATCGCGACCAGGCGCGCTTCCTGCAACACCGGCTCGCGCTCGCCGAATTGCCTGAAAGGCTTGCCGATCTGCCAGTCTGCCGTGTGAATAAGGCGCATGATGCCTCGCATGACTCATGCGCTAGGATAAGTGAGTCGGCCGCGCAAGGCAGCCTCTGCCGTTAACCTGTGGGAAACCGATGCGCCAGGAGGATCAAGGCGTGCGAAGGGCGGTCTTCAGCACCTTGCCATTGGCGTTGCGCGGCAGCGGCTCGTCGAGGAAGGTGATATAGTCAGGCACCTTGTAATCGGACATGCGCTCGGCGCAGAACGCCTTTATGCCCGCCTCATCCCGCGGCCTGTCGCCAGAATAGATGAAGGCATGCACCCGTTCACCCAACACGGGACAGGGCGTGCCGACAACAGCGCTTTCCACCACGGAGGGATGGTGGGACAGAACGCTTTCCACCTCGATGCAATAGACCTTGAAGCCGCCGCGATTGATCATGTCCTTCTTGCGATCGAAAACGTGGACATAGCCCTGCTCGTCCACAGCGCCGATATCGCCCGACCGCCAATAGCCGTTCACAAAGCCAGACTCGGTCGCTTCCGGATTGTCCCAGTAGCCGGGCACCACCATGGGCCCGCCGATCAGCAGCTCGCCGCTTTCACCCGGGGGCATCTCCTTGCCGCTCTCATCGACCACGAGGATGTCGGCACAATGCACGGGCCTGCCGACCGAGATGGGATGGTCCTTGATATGGCCGGGTGGCAGAATGGTTGCCGGCGAAGTGGTTTCGGTCGAGCCGTAGCAGTTCACCAAGGCCATGTTCGGACAGGTGGCCGCCAATCGCTCGATGGTGGCCCGCGGCATCGGCGCGCCGCCGAAGCCCGCCACTCGCCAGGCCGAGAGATCGAACTTGGCAAAATCCGGATCGAGCAAGCAGAGATTGTACATGGCGGGCACGATGATGGTGAAGCTCAGCCGCTCACGTTCGGCAAGCTCAAGAAAGGTGCGCGCCTTGAAGGCCGGCATGATCACCGTGGTGCCGCCGACCAGCACCATGGTCAGGATGTTGGCCGCGAGGCCGGTGACGTGGGAAGCCGGCACGGCCATGATCGACACCTCGCCAGCCCCCAGGCCACAGCATTCCTTGTAGTGAATGACGGAATGCACCGTGCTGAAATGGGTGAGCATGGCGCCCTTTGGCCGGCCAGTGGTGCCGGAGGTGTAGAGGATCGAGAAGACATCCTCCTCGGCAATGTCCACCGCAGGTGCGCTGCCCGGCGCAAGCAGCTGCGAGAAGGCCGTGCCCTCCCCCTCGCCCACCACGAAGAGATGGCGCAGGGCCGGAACTTCGTCCCGCTCCGGCAGGTTCGGCCCATGCTCGGCATCATAGACGAGGGCCGCGGCCGCGCACTGGTTGAGCATGAAGGCGATTTCGGGCCGACGCTGACGAATATTCATCGGCACGATGATGGCGCCAAGGCGGGCTGCCGCCAGCACCAGAAATACGAATTCGAAGCCATTGCCGAGAAGCAGCGCGATGCGGTCGCCCTTGCCAAGGCCACGGGCGGCAAGGTTCGCAGCAATATACTCCACCGTGTCATCGAGAGTGCGGTAGCTGAGGCGCTGATCACCCAAAACCAGGGCGGTCGCCTCGGGGTGGCGCGCCACGGTTTTCCTGAACATGGCGTCGATATGAGGCGGCCGATCGGCAAAGCATCGCACCAGCCGCGTGCCGTAATGGATCTCCCGGCGTATGGGCAAGGCTTCTTGCGACATGGCGATCACTTTCGCACCAGGGTCGGACGGCCCAAGAGGAAGCCGGCTTCGACCGGCAGGAGCTGCCCCGTCACCTTCCGCGCCTCGGTGATGAGAAAGACCACAACGGAGGCGATATCATCAGCCGTGCAGACGTCCTGCAAGGCGGAAGAGTCCGCAAAGCCGGATTTCACCCGCTGATAAGCCTCCGCGCCGAGGCCGGAGGGAAGCCAGCGCGTGTCGATCAACCCGGGCAGGACCGCATTGACCCGGATCTCAGGCGCGAGAATGCGGGCCAGCGCCAAGGTGAGCGAGTTAAGCGCGCCTTTGGACGCGACATAGGCCAGCGAGCTGCCATTGCCGTTCAGCCCGGCGATGGAGGACACATTCACGATCGCTCCGGCGCCCCTTGCCCGCAGATGTTCTGCCGCGGCGCGCGCCATCTGATATGCACCGACGACATTCACGCCATAGACCCTGTGAAAGTCCTCGGCATTCTGGCTGTCGAGATCTGTGATGCTGGCGAATTGGGTGGCACCGGCGCTGTTGACCAGCGCATCGAGCCGGCCGAGGCGCTCGACCGTCTCGGCCACTGCACGCCGGCAGTCCTCGTCGCGGCTCACATCGGCCTGCACAGTCATGGCGCGGCCGCCTAGCTCACGGCATTCTGCTGCCGCGCTCTCGGCATCGCTCGCGCTTCGGCTGTAAAGAACCGCGATGTCATAGCCGGCACGGGCCAAGCGCAAGGCAGAGGCCGCACCGACACCGGTCCCGCCGCCCGCAATCAGGGCTACAGGTCTATCTGCCTCCGCGCCTTGCATGTCTCCTCCCGATTTCGCTGTTCTTGGCCAGCATTGTCATTCAATTCTCTCGACTGTCTCGACACTCAGCGCTTCCCGCACGATCTTGCCATAGGCGCTCACATGGCGCTCCATGGCATTGAACGCCGCGTCCTCATCGCCGCTCTCGATGGCTCGCAGGATCTTCTCGTGGGCGCGCACGGTCTTGCGGCGAATCTCGTCGGTGGTCACCTGCTGGTAGCCTGCCGCATCCATGATCGGTTCGGCAATGGCCTCCATGAGGGCAATCAGGGGCTCGTTGCAGCTGGCGCGCGCGACCGCGAGATGCCACTCCAGATTGACCCGCTTATAGCGGGGAACGTCGTCGACGCTTGCGATGAATTCCTTGTGGAGCCTGCGGATCTCCTGCAAGGCGGCCTCGGTGCAGTTGCGGGCCGCAAGGCGCGCGAGGAATGGTTCGAGCCCGATGCGGCATTCAAGCAGCGCCTCAAGCCGCACCCCATGGGTGCGAACGAAGAGCTCCATGGACCGCACGATCGACGCGCGACCCGGTAAGGTCACCACCGATCCGCCGGTGCGTCCTGGCCGGGTGGTGATGAGCCCTTCAATCTCAAGGATACGCAGGGCCTCGCGCACGGACGAGCGGCTCAGGCCGGTTTCGGTCACGAGTTCCCGCTCGGTGGGCAAAGAGGCACCGGTGGCGAGCTTGCCGCCCAGGATCATGCTGCGCAGGCGGTTGGCCAGCACGTCTGAGGCTTTCGGCACGATTATGGGTTCAATCTTATCCATGTCAGGCCAGCAAGGGCACCCTAATCATCACAGACCCATATAGGCGGCCTGAATCGCCGGATCATCACGCAGTTCGGCAGAAGCGCCCGCGCGCGTGATGCGGCCATGGTCAAGCACATAGGCGCGGTTCGAGACATCGAGCGCTTCCGCCACGTTCTGCTCCACGAGGACCACCGTCAGACCTTCACTTGCCGCCAGGGACTGCACGAGAGAAAAGACTTGCGCAACCATTTTGGGCGACAGGCCGACCGAGGGCTCATCCAACATCAGAAGCTTGGGCCGGCTCATGACCGAGCGGGCGATCGCACACATCTGGCGCTCGCCGCCGGAGAGATGGCCGGCAAGCTGGTCGCGACGCTCGCGCAGCACCGGAAACAGCTCCATGACCTCATCCACCCGGTTGGCAATGGCCTTCCTGTCGCGCAGGGCATAGCCCCCAAGCTCGAGATTGTCGCCAACCGTCATGAAGGGAAACAGACGGCCGCCTTCGGGCACCAGCACGAGCCCGCGCTCCGGCAAGCGATGGGCGGGAAGCGCGGTCACGTCCTCGCCATCGAAGATGATGCTCCCCGATGTCGGCCGCACCGTACCGGCAATCGTGTTCAGCAAGGTGCTCTTGCCTGCACCATTGGCGCCCACGACCGCGATGATCTCGCCGGGTTCGGCCAAAAAGCCTATGCCATCGAGCACCATGGCCTGACCATAGCCTGCATGGAGATCGGTCACCTCGAGTGCCGCGCTCATGCCCGTTTCCTCCCGAGATAGGCCTCGACCACCCGGGGATCCGACAGGACCTCGTCGGGCGTGCCATCGGCAATCTTGCGGCCGAAATCCAGCACCACGACCCGGCTCTGGAAGGCGCGGACTACTTTCAGATTGTGCTCGATCACCAGGAAGGTCAGGCCCTCGGCATGAAGGCGCTTGACGAGATGAATGACCTCGTCGACCTCCGTCTGATTGACGCCCGCCATCACCTCATCCAGGAGCACGATCTTGGCATCCAGCGCCAAGGCGCGCGCGATTTCGAGGCGGCGGCGTTCACTCAGGGTGAGCGTGCCCGCCTTCACCTTGGCGCGGGCGGAGAGCCCGACCATCTCCAGCACCTCGTGGGCGCGCCGTGCGGCCTCGACCAGGCCGCGCCGATGGAGGAAGGCGCCGATCAGCACGTTCTCCAGCGCCGTCAAAGCCGTCAGCGTCTTCGAGATCTGAAAGGTGCGACCGAACCCCAAACGGGCGCGATTCTGTGGCGTCTCTCCGGTGATGTCCTCGCCATTGAGCATGATGCGGCCAGCAGTCGGGAGGAACTGGCCGGTGACCAAGTTGAACAGCGTGGTCTTGCCGGCGCCGTTCGGCCCGATGATGCTGACGAGATCGCCTTGCGAGAGATCGAGGCTCACGTCGTTCACCGCAACCAGCCCGCCGAAGCGCTTGGTCAAGCCCTGCAATGACAGGAAGGGGGCTGTCATCGGCCTGGCCTCCCGTCGCCCGAACGGTTGGCCATTCGCTGCCATAGGGCCAAGCCCGCGCCGATCAGTCCGCGTTTCATGAACAGTGCACAGAGGATCAGCACGGCGCCGAGCACGATGAGATTGGTGCCGGGAAGCATGCCGCCCAGGGAGGCGCGGAGATAGAATTCGACGGGCACGATCAGCAGGGCACCCGCAAGCGGGCCGTAAAGGGTTCCCACACCGCCGATCAGCGCAATGAGGGCGAATTTCACGCCGATATCGGGCAAGGACAGAAGCGTCGGCGGATCAACGAAGCGCAGATACATGGCAAAGAGGGCACCGCCGATGCCGGTGAGGGCTGCACTCACGCCCATGCCAAGCAGTTTGACATTCAACACCCGGATGCCGGCGGCACGAGCGGCATCCTCATCCTCGCGGACGGCCTGGAGATAGTAGCCAAAGCGGCTGCGCAGGACCGCCGCGCTCGCCAGCAGGCAGACGGCAAGAAAACCGAGCATCAGCAGGGCGTAGTGAAATCGGTTCGTGAAGATCATGTTCACGAGCCCGGCCTTGAAAGGCAAAGACAGGCCGCGCGGCCCGCCGGTTATGCTGCTGAAGTAGTTGGCGAGCACGAAGGCGACCTCGTTGAACGCCATGGTGGCAATGGCGAAGAACGGGCCCTTCAGGCGAAAGGTCGGCCAGGACACCGCGACGGCGACGAGAGCGGCAAGGGCTGCGGATGGAATGAGCGCAAGCCACGGCGACATCTGGAAATGCAGATAGAGATTAGCTGTGAGATAAGCGCCGATCGCGAAGAAGACGCCATGGCCCAAGGAGAACTGGCCGCCGAAGCCGCCGATCATGTTCCAGGCGCTGGCAAGGCCCGCAAACAGCATGGCATAGGCAAAGATGTTCAGAATGAAGGGATCGCGCGCATAGATCCAAGCAAAGCCCAGGAGAATGGCCAGGATCACCACGATGCGCATCAGTTCGGTGCGGAAGGTGGTGATGCCAGGGCCTGCGCGCCCGGCAAGCGTCAGGGGTAAATCAATGCTGCTCACGAAGCCCCACCTCTTCCGCTCCGACGATGCCGAACAGGCCGCCGGGCCTAATGATCAGCACCGCGATGAATACCAGGAACCAGATCGCATGCTTGAGCGCCGGATCGAGATAATAGCCGGCCAGTGCCTCGATCAGGCCGATGATGAAGCCGCCGATAAAGGCGCCCCAAACGCTGCCGAGTCCGCCAAGCACCACAACAGCGAAGGCGGCCAGGATGAAGTTTCCGCCGATCTGGGGCGACATGGTGTAAATCGGCGCGAGCAGGGTGCCAGCGAGTCCCGCAAGCGCTGCCCCCATGCCGAAGGTCAGCATGAAGGTGAGCTCGACATTGATGCCCATCAGGCGCGCCGCACGGCGGTCCTGAGTGACGGCGCGAATGGCCTTGCCGGGCAGCGTATTCTTGAGGAACCAGCTCATGCCGATGGCGACCGCGGTGACCGCGAACAGGGCGATGAGCCGCACCAGGCTGATCTTAAGGCCGGCAATGTCGATCACAACCGCCGAAAGATCAGTGGGCACGGTGTAGCCAGTGCCGCGGGTGATCGCGAGGATGATATTCTGCAGGAGAAGGAGGAGGCCGAATGTCGCGAAGATCTGCATCATCGGCTCATTCTGGAGGGGCTGCAGAATGAAGCGCTGGATCAGAACGCCGAACAGGAACAAGGCGGGCACGACCACCAGGATCGACACGTAAGGGTCCATGCCCACGAGGTAATAGCTGAGATAGGCACCATACATGCCCAGCATCACCAACTCGCCCTGGGCGAAGTTGACGATGCGGATCACGCCGAAGATCAGGTTGAGCCCGATGCTCACGAGGCCATAGATGCCTCCGAGCAGCAAGCCCACCACGATGATGTTCATCAATGTGGACATGGGAACCTTGCCAAGTTTCAAGCGCCGGCGCCTGCCCTGATGAACGGGGGCAGGCGCGTTGGTGGGGTCGCCGCCTATTGCTTGCCGATGGCGACCAGCTTGTTCTCACCAGCGGCTTCCACAGGGAAGACGGTGACCACTTTGCCGTTCTGCCACTGCACCACCGTGGGTGGGGTGAGGACGTTCTGAGCGTTGTCGTCGAACTTGGCGCCAAAGCCCGTCTCATAGCTGTTCAGCGGCTTGTCCATGGCCTTGGCTGCGGCAATGACCGCTTCGGGCTCGGCGCTGCCAGCTGCCTCGATGGCTTCCGCCATGATCTTGAGCCCGACAAAAGCGGTCATGCTCTGGGGTGCCAATGGATCCTGTCCATATTTCGCGCGATAGGCTTCGAGATAGGCATGAGCGCCCGGGCCATATTTCTCGGCGACGTCAGGACGCGGATAGCTCACGATGAGAATGCCTTCGAGCGATTCTGCACCGAGCGCTTCCAGGGTCTCGCGGGTATCGCCGGTACCCACCAGCACCATGGCGGCAGGCTTGAAGCCCTGATCACGGGCGGTGCGCAGCAGAAGGTTGCCGTCCGGCACGTAGCCCGTGTTCACCCAGACATCCGGCTGGGCATCGCGAGCGCGGAGGATCGAGTCGGTCAGATCGATGGCTTTCGGGCTATGGGCGCCCATTCCCACCACCTGAACGCCGGCTTCTTCGAGCTTTTCCTTCTGGCGATCGGCAATCGAGGTGCCATAGATCGACTCCTCGTGCTCGAGCCAAACCTTAAGGTCCTTAGGCTCCTTGCCCAGGGTCTTGGCGAGGAGATTGGTGACGAGCTCAACCGACTGATCGGCGAATGAGACCGCATAGGGACCGGAGCGTGCGAAATTCGGCAGGCCGCGCTCGGTGAGATTGCCAGCCAGAGCGTTGGTGTCCCAATAGAGCTTCTGATAGTTCATGGCCGCTTCGGAAGCGGCCGCGGCCACGGCGCTCAAATAGGTGCCGATAAAGGCATCGACATTATCGCGGCCGGCCAACTGCTCGACCGCGGCGATCCCTTCCTGAGGGCTGCTCGCGTTGCCGCGAATGATCTCGACCTTGCGCCCGAGAATGCCGCCCTTAGCGTTCAACGCTTCGGCCGCAAGCTCATAGCCGCGGGTCACCTCATCGCCATAGAGCGCCATCGGTCCGGAATAGGGGTTGATGGCGCCGATCTTGAACGTCTCCTGCGCGGCCGCCGGATGACCGGCGACAAGCGATAGCATCGCTGCCGCGCCTATCCCCAGAGCCAAGCGCCTTGTTATATGCGAAATCATGATTGTCTCTCCTCCCTCGTTCTTATCCCGTCATTTTTCGCCCACCGCGGTTACGGCGCCGTCCCGCTGAGCCGGAAGCGGGGCAAGGCACGGCCCAGATCGGATTGGATGACCAGCTCAACGCGGCGGCCGATCAGGTCCTGCTCGCCCTCGGGCAGGTCGACCAGATTGGTGACCATACGCGGGCCCTCATCCAGCTCCACCACGGCGACGTTGTAAGGCAACCGGTCCTTGAAGCGCTTGTCGAAGGCGGTGTGATAGATCACCCAGCTCACCACCGTGGCGGTGCCCTTCGCTGCTTCCCATCGCCATTCCGCTGACCAGCAATGCGGACATTCGCTGCGGGGCGGCAGCCAGGGCTTACCGCACGTATCGCAACGCTGGAAGGTCAGGCGGCCCGCGTCGAGCGCTGCCCAATATTCATCGCCTGCCGGCCCCCAATCCGATGAAGGTGTTTGCTGCTCGGATGATGTCATATTGCTCATTGGCCGAGGATCAATGTCGAGTGCGTATGCATGATCCCTCCCTGATTGCTGACGATGCAGGTTTTGGCGTTCTTCACCTGATTGACCGAGGTGCCGCGCATCTGACGGACTCCTTCCAGCACAAGCTGCAGGCCGGGCATGCCGGTTTCCGACAAGAGCCCGCCGGAGGTGTTGAGCGGCAGACGGCCGCCGACCTCCAGGCCCCCATCGGCCGAGATGCTCGCGAGCTCGCCCTTGCGGCAGAAGCCATAGGCCTCGAGGGTCATAGCCACGGTGATGGTGAAGCAGTCATAGATCTGGGCGACGTCGATATGCTCGGGACCGAGGCCGGCCATCTTGAATGCGGTGCGGGCCGAGACGCCCGCCATGGTCTCGGTCAGATCCGCCCTTAGCGGCACATCGCACGAGCTATGGCCCTGGCCAAAGCCGAGGATCGGCACGGGCGCGGGCACGTTCAAGGCCTTGGCCCGCTCGGCCGACATAACGACCACCGCCGCTGCTCCATCCGAAACGAGGCAGCAGTCGTCGCGCCGCAGCGGCTCCACCACCCAGGCCGCATCCGCATACATGTCGCGGGTCAGCGGCAGCTTGAGCTGGGCATGCGGATTGTTCGCGCCATGCTTGCGGCAGGCAATAGCGATATCGGCAAAGACATCAGGCGAAAGCCCGGTGTCATGGAGGTAGCGGCGGGCGATCATGGCATAGCCCGCGACCACGCTGGACCAGCCGAAGATCGCGTCGTCGCCCCAGGGCTTCTCATAGGCCTGACGGGTACCGGTGCGGGGATTATCTGCGAGGGTTACCAGAGCGATGTCGCATTGGCCGGCCTCTATGGCCATGGCGGCGAACGAGATCATCGAAATATTTGAAGCGCCGCCCTGGTCCCACACGCCGCCAACCCGCGGGGTCATTCCCATGGCCTCGGCGAGCTTCTGGCCATACATCATCTCGACACGGGAGGTCGGCACTTTGACGAACAGCGCATCCACGCTATCCTTGTCGATACCCGCATCGGCCACCGCCTTACGGCAGGCCTCCATGTTGAGGGAGATGGTCGAGCGTCCGGGCAGCTTGCCGAACGCCGTGTGGCCAATGCCGGCGATGACGGCGCGCCCACGCATCAGATCACGCCCTCCTTGCGCAACTGCTCGATCTCCTTGGCGTCCAGGCCCAAGAAGTCGCGGTAAACCTCGTCATTATCGGCGCCGAGAGTCTTGCTCGGCTCGATCTCGGGAGGTGCCTTGCCATCGAAACGCAGGGGCGTTGTGGGCAGCACCAATGGTCCAAGCAGAGGATGCTCCACATTGCGCAGCATGCCGCGCTCATGGAGATGCGGATCGTGAACCACCTCGTCGAGATCACGCACCGGCGCGCAGGGTACCCGATGCTTGCGCAGGCGATCGTAGAGCTCCTCGCGGGTGCGGGTCGACGTCCAGGCGGTGATGGTCTCGTCGACGAAATCGATGTTCTCGACGCGGGCCTTGAGACTGCCAAGGCGCGGATCACCATTGAGATCGGTGCGCTCCATGGCTTCGAGCAGAGAGGTCCAGTGGGTCTCGCTGACACAGATCAGCGCAATCCAGCCATCTGCGGCGCGATAGACATTATAAGGCGCTTCGGCCAGGCCACTGTGCCGGTTGCCGGTGCGGGTCGGGAGCTGGCCATTGCCGCCGAAATAGAGGCCAAGCGGCGAACTCAGGGAGCAATAGACCGCTTCCAGCATCGAGACCTCGACGAAATGTCCCTTGCCGGTACGCTCGCGATCGAGCAAGGCGGTCACCACCGCCGCATAGAGGTGAATGCCACCGAAGAAGTCGCAGACCGCGGGGCCCGCCTTGACCGGAGGACGATCCGGGAAGCCGGTGGTGGACATGACGCCCGATAGCGCCTGGACGGTCAGGTCCATGGCCGGGTAGTCACGATAGGGACCCGACCAGCCGAAGCCCGAGCCTGCGGCATAGACGAGGCGCGGGTTCAGCTCCATCATCACCTTGGGGCCAAGGCCGAGCCGGTCCATCACGCCGGGCGCGAAGTTCTCGAGCAGCACATCGGCCTTTGCCACCATCTCCTTCAGCAGCTTCCGGCCCTGCTCGCTCTTTATGTTGAGGGTGATGAACTCCTTGTTGGAGTTGAGCATGGCGAAGGGGACCATGGCCCCGCCGACCGCGCCGCGGCGGCGCATATTCTCGCCCTGGAGCGGCTCGATCTTGATGACGCGCGCGCCGCCCATGGCCATCAGCAGCGTCGCGTAGGGGCCATTATAGATCTGGCCGAGATCGATGACGGTGATGCCCTCCAGGGGCCGGCTTGCTCCGTTCATCACGTCAGGCCCCCTTGAAATTGGCAGGACGCTTCTCGGCGAAGGCCTGGGGCCCTTCGACCGCATCCTCGGTGAATTGCAGCATGCGGTTGGTCATTTGCTCCAAGCGCAGACCAGCGGTGAGCGGCATCTCGCGGGCGCGGACCGCGAGCTCCTTGGCTGCCTGAACCGCCAATGGCGCATTGGCGGCAATCCGGCGGGCAAGCGCCATCGCATCATCCATAAGCTTATCCGCAGGCACCACGCGATTGACGAGCCCCCAACGGGCTGCGGTTTCGGCATCGATCGGGTCGCCGGTGAGCAGCATTTCCATGCCGATCGCATAGGGAAGCTGGCTGAGGATGCGCTGGGTGCCGCCATTGCCGGCGATCACGCCGCGCTTGACCTCGGCGAGCGAGAAGGTGGCGTGCGGCGCCGCCAGCCTGATATCGGTTGCCAGCAGAAGGGTCATGCCGCCACCGAGGCAATAGCCGTTCACAGCGGCAATCACGGGTTTCCAGACCTCGAGGCCGCGGTTCAAGAGCTGCTCCTTCTGGGTCAGCCACATTTCGGCAAGGCCGGGCGGCTTGGAGACGAAGCTCTTGAGATCGGCACCGGTGGTGAAGGAGCGATCGCCCGCGCCTGTCACCACGGCGACGCGGATTTCCTCCTCGTCGCGCACCCGCATCCAGGCGCGCGACAGGCCGGCGTAATGTTCCGCATCCATCGCGTTCAGCCGTTCCGGCCGGTTGATGGTGATGACGGCGATGCCGTCCTTCACATCCACATCGATCGACATCAGGCCACCTGACTCAAAAGATCGCGGGCGACCACCATGCGGTGGACTTCGGACGGTCCCTCGCCAATGCGCTTGATGCGCATCTCGCGATACCAGCGCTCTAACGGCATCTCGGCGGCAACGCCAAGGCCACCGAAGATCTGAATGCAGCGGTCGACGATGCGCCCGGCGGTTTCGGTGGCGAAGACCTTGCAAATCGAGGCGTCGATCTTGATGTCCTTGCCGAGATCGGCATTCCAAGCCGCCTGGAACACCAAGAGCCGGGCGGCCCTCAGCTCGATCTCGGAATCAGCGATCATCCATTGGATCGCCTGCTTGTCCGCCAGCGGCGTCTTGAAGGTCTTGCGTTCGCGCGCCCATTTGATGGCCATACGCAGGGCGGCATCAGCAATGCCGAGGGTTGCCGCCGCATAGGGCACTCGGCCATGCACCAGCCAGGTCTCAGCCAGCTTGAAGCCCTCGCCCTCCTCGCCGAGCCGGTTCTCGACAGGGATCTCGCAATTGTCGAAGGTGAGCTCGTAAGGAGAATAGGAGCGAATCACCGGAATGCGCTTCAGGGTCAGGCCCGGCGTTTCCTTATCGACGATGAAGGAGGTGATATTGCCACGCGCCTTCTCGCTGCCGGTGCGGGCGAAGACGATGCCCCATTTCGCCTGGCTCGCGCCGGAGATCCACACCTTGGTGCCATTCAGCACATAGCGGTCGCCTTTACGTTCGGCGCGGGTTTCGATGGCGCGGGCCGGGTCCGAACCGCCAGAGGGCTCGGAGATCGCCACAAAGGTCTTGTCGCCGGATTCGATCACCGGGATCGCGAATTTCTCTATCTGCTGCTTGGTGCCCTTGAAAATGACGTTCGGCGGATCGAAGCCGAAAGCACCGCAGGCGGGGATATAGGCACCCATCCGGCACTTCGCCGCCTCTTCGGCCACGAGACATTGCGCGAGCAGGCTCAGGCCCGCACCGCCATATTCGGCCGGGGTCTGCACCTGCCATAAGCCAACCTCCCGCGCCTTGGCCTGCAGCCGTTTCAGCGCATCCTCAGGCAGGGTGAAGGCGTCGTGCTCGACCTTCTCTTCTTCGGGAAGAACCTCGCGTTCCATGAAGCGCCGCGCGGTCTGCTGCAGCATCACCAGTTCCGACGGCAGTTCCCAACTTCCATTGTCGTTCATTCGTTCGAGCCTCGATTTGAACAGGCACCCACCGACGAAGCGGCGCGAGCGGCTCCAGGAGCCGTGCGTCATCGCGGCCAAGCACGCAGCCGCGCATGGCTTCCTCAGGAAATCTTTTGGATTGCTGCGAGAGCCGAGACATCATCCCAGCAGTCCTCCCTGCAACGCTCTTCGCGGCGTCTCGTCCCCAGGATTGTCCAGGCGGCGACAACCTGTCAATAAATTATCGGACCAAATTCGCTGAAAATTATCAGACCAAACCGCTTGACGGAGTTTTTGTGGCGTTCCTATGATCAGGCAGGCTCACCGGAAGAGTGGGCGAGGATCATCGGGAGGAAAGTGCCTTGGCGCGATCTTGGCCATACCGGATCTGCTGAAGCCACAGTTCTCCGACGTGATTCTGTCGATTTCCAAAACGACCGAGCGGAGGCCATACTGTGGCAGGCATTGTCGGCATCGACGTGGGCGGTACGTTCACGGATCTTTTTTATTCCACGGACGGCATCAATGCCGATCGCATCTGCAAGGTCCCGTCGACCCCGCAGGATCCCTCGAACGGTCTCATCGACGCGCTGAACCGCGCGGAGATTCCAGCGGACGGCGTGGACCTGATCCTGCACGGCACCACCATCGCCACCAATGCGCTGATCGAGCGGCGCGGTGCGCGCTGTGCGCTCATCACCACGAAGGGCTTTCGCGACGTGCTGGAGCTCGGGCGCCGCGACCGGCCGCATTTCTACGGACTCACGGGCCTGCAGAACCCGCTCATTCCCAGGGATTATCGCTGGGAAATCACGGAGCGGATGAATTTCAAAGGCGAAGTGCTGACGCCGATCGATGAGCAGGAGGTGCGAGCGCTCGGCCAAGTGCTCAAAGAGCAGGATGTCGAAGCGATCGTCATCTCGCTGCTGCATGCCTATGCCAATCCCGCCCACGAGCTAAAGATCGCCGAGATCCTCCGCGAGATCGAGCCCGCATGGGAGATTGTCACCTCCGCCAGCGTCATTCGCGAATATTACGAGTTCGAGCGGACCAGCACCGCCGTGGTTCAGGGTTATCTGCAGCCGCTGATCTCGCGCTATGCGGATAATCTCCTGAACCGCCTCAACGATTGGGGCTTCGGCAAGCACACGCTGGTGATGCAGTCCAATGGCGGGCTCGTGCCGGTGAAGCAGCTGCAGGAGCGTGCCGCCCATGTGGTGCGCTCCGGCCCCGCCGCCGGGGTGATCGCAGCCGCCCGGATCGCTGCGGAAGCGGGGTTTGACCGGGTCATCACCGGCGATATGGGTGGCACCAGCTTCGATGTCGCCGTGGTGATCGACGGCGAGCCCGAGATCTCGCCGACCACCAATCTCGAATTTCGCGTGCCATTGCGCCTGTCGATGATCAATGTGCATACGATCGGCGCGGGCGGCGGCTCGATCGCCTCGATCGATCGCGGCGGCATCCTGCAGGTCGGGCCACGCAGCGCCGGGGCAAGGCCCGGCCCGGTGTGCTTCGGCCATGGCGGCACGGAGCCAACGGTGACGGATGCCAATCTGGTGCTCAACCGCATCAATGCGGAAGATCCGATCGGCCTCACCAATCGCCGGACGCTCGATGTGGAAGGCGCGCGCCAGGCGATCGGCCGCTTGGGCGAGCAGCTCGGCCTGGGCGTTGAGGAGACGGCAGAAGCCATTCTTGCGGTCGTCAACCAGAACATGGCCGGGCGCACGCGGCTGCTGTCCATCGAGCGCGGGTATGATCCGCGCGACTTCGCGCTGGTGATCTTCGGCGGGGCCGGCCCGCTGCACGGGGCGGCCATCATTCGGGCCGTCGGGATTCGCACCATGCTGGTGCCGCCTTCACCGGGCGTGCTGTGCGCCATGGGCTGCGCGGTGGCGGATGTGCGCTATGACATCTCGCGCACGGTAGCACGGCGCACCGACAGTTTCGATAAGATGGAGATCGCGGCCATTCTCGCCGAGCAGCAGCAGGAGGGCGAGGAAAAGCTCCGGGCGAATGACGTGCTCATCAAGCATGTGGCCGTCGCCCATTTCGCCGAAATGGCCTATGCGGGCCAGATCCACACATTGCGCGTGCCGATCGAAAGCGGCTGGGGCCCCGACCGCATCGGGCGTGCCTTCGAGGATGTCTACCGCAAGGAATATGGCAATACGCTGGGGGAGATCGCCACCACCATCGTGTCGTTCCGCACGGCCGTTCAAGGTATGCGCGAGCATGTGCGGCGCGATCTGCCGGTGCCGAAACAAATCCCCGCTCCGCCGCCGAGAGCCACAAGGCCGGTCTATTTCGGTGGCTGGCACGACACACCCATTCACGACCGGCACGCTTTGCAGCCCGGCATGGTGGTTGCCGGGCCGGCCATTATCGAGCAGGCGGACACCACAATCGTGATCGAGCCCGACATGGCGGCGCGGGTCGACGCCTATGGCAACCTTCTGGTGGAGATCGGCTGATGGATCCCGTAACCCTCGCCGTGGTGCGCGGCGCGCTCGAACAGATCGCCGACGAGATGGACCTGCATCTCATTCATGCGGCCATTTCACCGATCATCTCCGAAACCAATGACTGCGCCCACGGGATCTTCCATCCGAAGAATGGTGAGACGATCGCCCAGGGCCGGTTCGGGCTGCCGGTCTTCCTGGCCAATATGCAGTTCACGGTACAGAACCTGATCCCCATCGCCGAGAAGGCCGGCGGCTTCAAGCCAGGGGACGTGTGGATCCTGAACGACCCCTATCTCTGCGGCACGCATCTGCAGGATGTGGTGCTCGTCGCGCCGCATTTCGTCGATGGCGAGCTGTTCGCGCTGCTCGCCAGCACCGGCCATTGGATGGATATTGGCGGTGCCGTGCCAGGGGGCTGGGCACCTTCCGCGCAGGATATCCACACCGAAGGCGTGCTCATCCCGCCGGTCAAGCTCTATGACCAGGGCAAACTCAATGATTCGCTGGTTTCGATGTTCACGCGCAATGTGCGGCTGCCGACCCAGATCGAAGGCGATCTCTTCGCCATGGCCAATGTGTTCACGGTCGCGCGGCGCGGGCTTGATTCGCTGATTCAGCGCTATGGGGCCGAGACCTTGCGCGACTGCATCACCGAGATGATCGACCGCTCCGAACGCCAGATGCGGTCCTATATCGAGGAGATTCCCGACGGCACCTATTATGCGGAAGACTACCTCGACAATGACGGCATCGTGGACAAGCCGATCAAGTTCGCGCTGTCGCTCACCGTGGAAGGCTCATCGCTGCATTTCGACTTCTCGCAATCCGACCCCGCAGCACGCGGGCCGGTGAACCTTGCGCGCAGCACCACTCAATCCACCTGCTATATCGCGCTCAAGCACATTTTCCCGGAAGTGCCGATCAATGGCGGCGTGTTCCGCCCGACCCGCTTCACCATTCCGGAGGGCTCCATCGTCTCGGCGGCCTATCCCTCGCCGGTCTCGGGCTATCTCGAACCGATCGGCCGGGTGTTCGACGTGGTGCTCGGGACGCTGGCCCAGGCCATCCCGCAGCGGGTGCCCGCCCCGGCTTTCGGCACAGTCGGGGTGGTCACCGTGGGTGGCCGGCATCCGGCGACCAATCAATACTACGTGGCGGTCTTCCCTTATCCGGGCGGCTATGGCGGCCATTCCAAGGGCGATGGCCTGGTGCATGGCACCCCGCCCATCTCCATGGCCAATTTCATGTCCATCGAGATGTCGGAGCATCGCTATCCCCTGCAGTTCCAAGAATATGCGTTGCGTGAGGATTCCGGCGGGGCCGGCAAGTTCCGCGGCGGCTGCGGCTCGCAATATCAGTTCACCGTGCTCTCGGATGCGGTGGTCTCGGCCTTGGGCGATCGGGTCGATCACAAGCCCTTCGGCATCGCCGGCGGGAAGGACGCAGCGCCGAGCGTTGTGCGCGTGAACAATGGCGGCCGCGAGACCACACCGCCCATGCGCAGCAAGATGGAAAAGCAGCCGATGGCGGCCGGCGACTGGCTGTTCGCCGCCTCACCAGGGGGCGGCGGGTTTGGCGATCCGCTCACCCGGGCGCTCGATGCGGTCGAGCGCGACCTCAACCTCGGCTATATTTCGCGCGCCACTGCCGAGGACATTTATGGCGTGGTGATTGCCGAGGAGCAAAGACTCGGTGACCGCTCGCGGTATCGTCTCGATGCGGAGGCAAGCGCCGCCAAGCGCGATCGCCTGCAATCGGGCCAGCAGGAGAAGGTGCCGGCCGGGCTGCACGCATGACCGCCCACGCAGGCGCGCCAGTGTTCTCGATCGGGGGCGGTGCCGGATTTGCCGGCGACCGCACGGATGCGGCGGTGCGCCTTGCCGCCTCCGGCGAGGTCAATGCCATCGGGCTCGAATGCCTGGCCGAGCGCACCCTGATCGCGGCGCTCACTGCCCGGGCGGCGGACCCAGAGGCCGGTGCCGACCCGCGCCTCAGGCGGCGCCTTTCACCGCTGCTTCCCCATGTCCGGAGAAGTGGCTGCCGGATCATTTCCAATCTGGGCGCGGCCAATCCGTGTTCAGCAGCGCGCAAGGTTGTCGCCCTCGCCCGGGAGCTCGATGTCGGCTCCTTGCGTATCGCCGCCATTGAGGGCGATGATGTGATGGGCCAGCTGGACAAAGTGCGCTGGGAGGAGGCGCTGCCCGGCCGGCTCATCGGGGCACATGCCTATATCGGCTCGCAGATGATCGCGCGGGCGATCGATGAGGACGCCGATATCGTGATCACCGGGCGCGCCGCCGATTCCGCCCTGTTCGCGGGGCCCCTGCTGCCGCATCTCGATCAGGCGCCTGAGGCGATCGCCATGGCGCTTACGGTCGGTCATCTGCTGGAATGTTCGGGCCAGGTCACCGGCGGCAATTATGAGCGTCCGGGCGGTGGCGGGCTCGATGCGCGATCGCTCGCCGATCTCGGTTTCCCCATTGCCCATGTGCAGCGCGACGGCACGGCCGAAATCACCGTGCTCGATCATGATCCCGGTATTGTCGATCGCCTCACCTGCACGCTGCAGCTGCTTTACGAGGTGCACGATCCAAGCCGCTATATCACGCCCGACGGGGTGGTCGATTTCACCACCACCCGCATCGAGGAAATCGGTCCGCGGCGGGTGCGGGTGTCGGGCACCGGCTTCCGCCCGGCACCACGCGATCTCAAGGTGGTGGGCTTCGCGGAAGAGCCGGGCATGATTGCGGATGTGGAAATGGGACTTGCGGGTTCCGGCGCCCATGAGCGCGCATTGCGGGCTGCGGACGTGCTCCGCTATCGCCTCCGTGACTGGCCGCAAGAGGATCTCCGCATCGACATCGTCGGCATCGATTCAATCCTCGGCGGTGCATCCCGGCCCGCCAATGCGGCGGCCAACGAGCTGCGCGTGCATGTGTCGGCGCGCTGCCCGGATGTGGAGGCCGCGCAGATCATCGAGGATGAGGTCTATGCGCTCACCCTCTCCGGCCCTGGCGGAGGCGGTAGTCTGCGTTCGGAGAAGCGCCGCAACATCGCGACCGTCACCGGCTTCATCGATCGCGACGCCGTGCCCCTGTCGCTCACCTGGGAGGCAAGCCGATGAGGGTGGGCGACATCGCCGTCGGGCGCTCGGGCGACAAGGGCGATATCCTCGACCTCACCCTGGTTGCGGTGGATGACGAGGCCTATCGTTTCCTTGAACAGCACCTCACAGCCGAGATGGCCGCTCGAGCCCTGAGCCGCGCCATGCCAGGCACAGTCACCCGGTATGCCGTACCGGGCCTGCGCGCGCTCAAATTCGTCATCCCCGGCGCCCTGCCCGGCGGCGTGCATGCCTCCTTGCATGCCGGCATGCATTGGCAGAAATCGGCCATCTCCATTCTGCTCGACCTGGAGATCGACGAGAGATAAGGCCGTGTAGCTCCTGAATGCTCCGGTCAAGCCGGAGCATGACGACATTTCCGCTTCAGAGACTTACGTCAGCACGGTCTCCTGCATGTCCGCCCCGGCTTCACTCCGGCCGCTGCGGGCTCAGGGCTGATTCCGGCATCTGCATGGGCTGGTCGATGTCGAGGCCAGTGCGGTCATAGGCGCGGTGGAAGTCGGCCATGTGCCGGGTCATCCACTCCCGCACCGTGACCTTGTCGCGCTTCTCGATCGCATCGAGGATCACCGCGTGCGCATGGATCACGCGGTCATAGGTCTTGAGCCGGGGCAAGATGATCTGTCCGGCCGGCATGAACAGAAGGCTGATCGGCTCGCGCATCATCACGATCACTTTGTTGCGGGTGGCGAGCGCCAGGAGATCGTGAAATTCAGTATCCAGCCGCACGAAGGCTTCCGTATCGTGCACGCTTTCGCGCATGGCCCGGAGGTTCTCGTGCAGGCGTGCCAGCTCGTCATCGGTGATGTGATCGACCGCCATCTCGGCGGCGGCCGGTTCGGTCAGCATGGACGCTTCCCACAGCTCACGGAAGCTCACCTTGTGCATGGACAGGGCGCGAGAGGCGCGGCTCGCCAGATCCTGGAAGTGCGGCAGCGTCACCTCCAGGGTGGTGCGGCCAAAGCGGGTCACCAGCCCGCTCTGCTCCAAGAGGCGGATACCTTCGCGCACGGTCGAGCGGTGCACGCCGAATTGCTTGGCAAGCTCGATCTCGGAGGGGAGCTTGTCGCCCGTCTTCAGCCGGCCCATGAGAATGTTGCGTTCGATGGCTTCCGCCACCACCCGATAAGCGGGGTGCACGGTGAGCTTATCGAACAGTGGTTCTGCCATTCACCCAATCTCCCTTGCCGGTCGTAGCACTTACGCAAAACTGCCGCGGATGCCAACAGCGCTTGTCACCGGCCGCCATGCGACAGCAGCACCGATACTGCCGAGGGCGCAGTTTCGAGGATTTCCAGCAGCACCTCGACGCGCTCGCGCAAATGCAGGATGTGGCCGGCGAGGAACGGATCGGCGCCCTGCTCGAGCCGCGAGGCCAGATCCCGGATCTCGAGGACGAGCGCGCGCTGCTCATCCAGCGATAAGGCCGCTTGAGGTATTGCCCCGCCCGTCATTTGCTCAGCTCTCCGCTGCGAAAGCCCTCTGCCCGCTCGTCCTTCCAGCGCCGGCTCTTGTATTCGTAGCTCGGCAGCTCGGCGCGATTAACGACGAGAATCTGCATGGCGATATTGGTCGTCTGCTTCAATTCCGCGGTGAGGTCCGCAAGGAAGGCAGCGCGCTCGGCATCGCTCAAGCTGACGCCCTCCTTGAAGGCGAGTCTCAGCTCCACCTGGGTACGGCCATGATCGTCGGTGAATACGCGGCCTGCATATTCCCAGACCTTGTCGCTGCGGAACACCACGTTGTCGACCGCGCTCGGCCACATGTTGTTGCCGCGGATCTTCATCATGTCGTCGATGCGGCCGATGGTGCCGGCCTCGATGCCGATCCAATTGCGGCCGCTCGGCCCCGCGCCGGGCGGGATATAGCGGCCCTTGTCACCGGTGCGGAAGCGGATCACCGGCGAGCCGACAATATCGAGATTGGTCAGTACGATCTCGCCCTCTTCGCCGGGGGCGACCAGCTCCATGGTGTCGGGGTTCACGATCTCCACCAGCTGGTGCCATTCAAAGACCAGCATGACCCCGCGCCTGTCGCCCTGGATCGCGCCATGTTCGCAGGTGCCGGCGATGAAGCCCGCCCCTTGCGTGCTGCCATAGCCTTCGTGCAGCCTCGCGCCCCAAAACGCCTCGATGCGCTGGGCCCATTCCACAGGATAAGGCTCGGCGGCGATGTAGAGCGTGCGCAGCATGGGGAATTCGGCCTTTGGATCGATGCCCTTACGCCGGAAGGCCTCGGTGAGGGTGTGGAGATAGCTGGTCGAGGCGTAGATGAAGTGGAATTCGCGGAAGCGGCGCATCAGGTCGATCTTGGCTTCCGTCGAAGTTACACCTCCCACCGGAAACGACGTCACGCCCGCCACACGGAAGCCTTCGGTCGGGCCCCAGCCGCCGGTGGTGAGCCCGCCCGCGGGAACGCAGTTGAGTGCCGAGCACCCCCTCCGCAAACCGGCCATGTACCAAGGCAGATAGTGCATATGGCCCTGCATCGCGATATCGTGATTGGTGCGGCCATAGACCTCCTGGCCCTGGCCAGAAGTGCCGCCGGTCAGGTTCATCAGGACCACATCCTCGCGGGGCACGCCCACGCGTTCACCGAAGGGTGGATGCGCCTCCTGGTCGATAAGGCAATCCTTCTTGCCCATTGTCGGTATTCGCGCGCGGAATTCCGCCAGGCTACGGATCTCGTCAGGATTGACACCAGCCTTGTCAAAGCGCGCGCGATAGAAGCCATTCCGGGCATAGGCTCGGGCCAGCTGCCGCTTGATCTTGGCGAATTGCAGCGCCTCAAGCTCCTCACGCCTCAAGGCGCTCAGCGCCGCGATGAGGCTTGATCCATCCTCCGTCTCAGCCGTCCGGCCATCGCTCTTCAGAGCCTGCACAACCATTGGCATTCGCTCCCCATCTTCTTTTCTTGGACCTTAAGGCCTATTCACCTTTCAAATCGGGCTTGCGCTTTTCCTTGAAGGCGGCGAGGCCTTCATAGGCATCGTGCGATGTGGTCGCATAGTGATGGACATAGTGCAGCTCCAGTTCCAGAGCGGCATCGCGGGCGCCGAGCCCACCGGTATTGATCAGGTATTTGGCGCCTTTCAGCCCCAGCGGACTTTTGCGCTTCAGGTCGGCAATGAGACCATCCAGCGCGGCCTCAAGCTCGGAACGCGGCACGGAAAGGCTTGCGAGCCCGATGCGCTCGGCCTCTTCGCCGCCAATGGTCCGCCCTGTCAGCACCAGGAGCTTGGCCTTGAGCGCGCCGATCGCGCGCGGCAGGCGCTGCGAGCCGCCGGCCCCGGGCAGCTGCGCGAAATTGAGATGCCCATCGGCAATCTGCGCCTCATGGGCCGCCAGCACGATGTCACAGGCCAGCATCAGCTCCAGCCCGCCGGCCACGCAATGGCCGTGCACCACCGCGACATAGATCTTCTCCGAGCGCTCGATCTCCTCCAGCAGGAGGTTGAAATTCCGCAGGAATTTCATGAACTCGGGACGATCCCGGTACAGCTGCATATAGCCTTCGAGATCACCGCCCGCGGAAAAGGCCCGGCCGGCACCACGCAGCACGATGATCGAAACGCTACCATCCGCCTCAAGCTGCTGTACCTGCTCCAGCAATGCCGCGACTGTAAGCCGGTCGAGCGGGTTGAGCTGATCCGGGCGGTTCAGTGTTATGGTCGCCACCCCATCCTCAACAGCGCAGAGCACACGCTCCTGTTGGTCACCTGCAGCCTCATTCACCGCCGCCATCCGCTCGCCGCCTCGTTCTTTGTCGCAATCTGAAGGCACGGGGCGCCGATTGCAGCAGGTTAACGCCACTGTTCCCAAGAGCCGGTCGCCCCCATTTGAGTCATGATTATGCGGCTTGTCCGACATGCGGTCAATCGCATCACAGGAGCCATAGCCTCTTGAGAAGGTTTCGCCTTGACCTCTTGTCCGACAAGCGGTGAATAGTATACGAAAGAACCTCACGCGACCCGGATGGCAGCCATGTTCACCCTCAGGGATAAATACGCGATCGCCGGCATCGGCGAGACCGCCTATACGAAGAACTCCGGAACGACCGTGCTGAACCTCGCCGTCGAGGCCTGTCAGAAGGCGGCCGATGACGCGGGCGTGCCGGTCGAGGAGATCGACGGCATCGTCAGTTATAATTTCGGCGATTCAGTCCCCGCCATCGGCGTGGCGACCGCGCTTGGCATTCCCAATGCCGGCTATGCCGTCGATTTTGCCGGGGGCGGCAATGCTGCAAATCTCATCACGTTGACCGCTGCGGCGGCGATCGAGGCGGGCCTTGCCAAATCGGTCCTGTGTTTCCGGGCCATGAATGGCCGCTCCGGCTTCCGTTTGGGCGGCGGCCGCGAGTTCCAGGCCCGCGGCATCACTCAGTATACGGCTCCCTTCGGCTGGATCACTTATCCGCAGGCGATGGCCATGTGGTGCCGCCGGCACATGATCGAATATGGCACCACCGCCGAGCAGCTCGGCAGTGTGGCAGTCACCTTCCGGGAGAATGCATCGCTCAACGAGCGCGCGATGCAGCGCGAGCGGATCACCATGGATGATTACATGGCCTCGCGCTTCATCGTCGAGCCGTTCCGGATGCTCGATATCTGCCTGGAGAGCGATGGCGCCTGCGCTGTTCTGGTCACCAAGGCGGAGCATGCGCGCGACCTCAAGCACAAGCCGGTCTACATCATGGGCGGTGCCTATGGCGGAGGCCCCAACCAGGGCGAAGACCTATTCGATGCCATTCGCTGGCCCGATCACTCCCAGAATTATGCGGCCTATATCGCAGACGACCTCTGGCGCAGCGCCGGCGTTGGCCCAAGCGATGTGGACGTGGCCGAGATCTACGACTGCTTCACCTATAGCGTGATCATGCAGCTCGAAGGCTTTGGCTTCTGCAAGCCCGGCGAGGGCGGGCCGTTCGTGGCCAGCGGTGCGATCAAGCGCGACGGCAGCCTGCCGCTCAACACCCATGGAGGCCTCTTGTCGGAGGCCTATATCCACGGCCTCAATCACGTGCTCGAGGCGGTGCGGCAGCTGCGTGGCGATGCCGGACCACGACAGATCGCCGATGCGGAAATTGCCCTCACCACCGCGGGTGCCATGACCTGCGGCAGTGCCATGGTGCTCAGGGCCTGAGGATTAGAGCCATGAACGACTTCTCCAAGCCGGTCCCCGTTGCCGATAGTGATTCCGCGCCGTTCTGGGAAGGCTGCCGTGCGCATCGGCTGATGATCCAGCGCTGCGGGAGCTGTAAGACGCCACGGTTTCCGCCCATGCGGACCTGCCCAAAATGCCATTCCACAGAGACGGAGTGGTTCAAAGCTTCGGGCCGCGGCACGGTCTATAGCTGGATCGTGGTGCAGCACCCGGTGCCGCGCGAAGTCTATGGCCAAGACGTTCCCTATGTGGTCGCCCTCATCGATCTCGAAGAAGGGGTGCGGATGGTGAGCAACGTCATCGGCCTTGATCCCCATGCGATCATTGGGAACATGCCGGTCGAGGTGACCTTCGAAGAGGGCCAGGGGGGCGTCGTGCTACCGAAGTTCAAGCCACGCGAGGCGTGACCGCCATGCCATCCTTCGATCTTACCGGTAGAACAGCCTTCATCACCGGCGGTGGCGGCGGGTTGGGCAGCATGGCTTGCCGCACCTTGGCCAATGCGGGCGCGGCCGTGGCGGTGGTCGCCCGGTCGCTCGACAAGTGCGAGGCGGTGGCCCAGGCCGTCCGTGAGCACGGCGGCAGGGCGCTGGCCATCCAGGCCGATGTGTTGGATGCCGCCCAAATCACCGCGGCGATGGACAGATGCGAGCAGGAGCTTGGCCCGATCGACATCCTCATCAACAATGCCGGCATCACTTCGCCCAAGCGCCTCCTTGATCTTTCGGAAGAGGAATGGGACCGGATCGTCGATGTCAGCCTGAAAGGTGCGTTCCTCTGCAGCAAGACCGTGGCGCCGCGCATGATCGAGCGCGGGCGCGGGCGCATCATCAATATGGGCTCGATCCTCGCGGCCCGGGCCCTTGCGCGCCGTTCGGCCTATTCCGCGGCAAAGGCCGGGCTCGTCAACTTCACCCGGGCCTGCGCCATCGAGCTCGGGCCGCATGGCATCACGGTGAATGCGCTCGGGCCCACGGTGATCGTCACTGATCTCAATCGCGACATGGTGGCCAAGCACCCGCAATATTATCAGGCGATCATCGACCGCACGCCACTCGGCCGGCTCGGCGAGATCAGCGATCTCGAAGGCCCGCTGTTGTTCCTTGCTTCCGACGCGGCCGGCTTCGTCAATGGCCAGACGCTCTATGTGGATGGCGGCTATTCAGCCAGCTGAGGTATGATGACCCTGACCACGCCCAAGGCTTCTCCCGCGGCTCTCGATGGCGCGGCGCTGGCCGCCTATCTCGCACCGCGCCTCGAGGGCGACTGGCGCGACCTCGAGATTACGCCGTTTACCGGCGGCCAGTCCAACCCGACATTCCTGCTCCGCGCCGGCGATCGGCATTATGTGCTGCGCAAGCGGCCGCCGGGGCCGCTGTTGCCTTCCGCCCATGCCATCGATCGGGAATATCGGGTGATGCAGGCGCTTAGGACAACGCCAGTGCCGGTGCCGCGCCTGCATCTGTTCTGCGAAGATGAAACGATCCTCGGCACCACGTTCTTCATCATGGATTATGTGGCGGGGCGGGTGATCAAGGAGCCGGAACTTCCCGGCCTCTCACCTCAGGAGCGTGCAGCCACATATGACGCCATGGCCGCCTGTCTCGCCGCCCTGCACCAGGTCGATCTCAACGCTGCGGGCCTTGCGGATTACGGCCGGCCGCAAGGCTATTATGCCCGCCAGGTGAAGCGCTGGGGCGAGCAGTATCGCGCGAGCGAGACGCACAGCATTGCCGAGATGGAAGAGCTGATCGCCTGGCTGCCCGCCAATTTGCCGGCAGAGGGTCCCGCATCGCTCGTGCATGGCGATTTCCGCCTCGAAAACCTGATCCTGCATCCATCCGAGCCAAAGATTCTGGCGGTGCTGGATTGGGAACTTTCCACGCTGGGCGATCCGCTCGGTGATCTCGCCTATAACTGCCTGCCCTGGCATCTGCCGCCGCATGCCTTCGGCGGTCTCAAAGGGCGCGACCTTGCAGGAAGCGGCATTCCGCGGGAGGCAGACTATCTCCAGGCCTATTGCCGCCTTACGGGCCGCAGCCATATCGACCAGTGGCATTTCTATGTGGCTTTCGCCCTGTTCCGGCTGGCCGCCATTCTGCAGGGCGTGTTCAAGCGGGCGCTCGATGGCAACGCGGCCTCGCCGGACGCCCGCCAGCGTGGCGCCCTCGCATCTGTTTGCGCTCAAGCCGGTTGGGCCGCCATAGTGGAAGCACGTTGATGCGCTGAGCGGCGCGCGGATGTGTTGAGGAGAGGTCCATGACGACACCGGCCATGCTGCTTTCGAGGCGCGATCTCGACTTTCTGCTGTATGAGGTGCTCGACGCGGAAAGCCTCAGCAGCCGCCCGCGCTTTGCCGAGCATGGCCGCGAGACGTTTGATAGCGCTCTCGACCTTTCCGCCCAGCTTGCCGCCAACCTGTTCCGGCCGCACAACAAGCTGTCGGACCAGAACGAGCCGCGCTTCGTCAATGGCCGGGTCGAGATGATCCCCGAGGTGAAGGCGGCAATCGGGGCTTACGCGGAAGCCGGCCTCATTGCCGCCACGCAGGATGCAGCGCATGGCGGGATGCAGCTGCCGATGACCATCACGCAGGCCTGCTATGCTTACTTCGATGCGGCCAATGTCAGCACCGCTTCCTACGGGATGCTGACGATCGCCAATGCCAATCTGCTCGCGCGCTACGGGTCGGAGCAGCAGAAGCAGCTTTATCTGCCCGGTCTGCTCAGTGGCCGGTTCCTCGGCACCATGTGCTTGTCCGAAACGCAAGCCGGCTCGTCGCTCGCCGATATCCGCACCATTGCCGATCCACAGCCGGATGGCACCTATCGGATCACCGGTTCCAAGATGTGGATCTCAGCGGGCGATCACGAGCTGAGCGAGAATATCATTCACCTGGTATTGGCGCGGCTGCGTGGTGCCCCGCCCGGTGCGAAGGGCATTTCGCTGTTCGTGGTGCCAAAGCGGCTCGTGGCCGAGGACGGCTCCGTGGGCGCCAGCAACAATGTTGTGCTGGCCGGCCTCAATCACAAAATGGGATTTCGGGGCATCACGAATTGCGTGCTGAATTTCGGCGAAAGCGGCCCCACGATCGGCACCATGGTGGGCGAGCCTAACAAGGGGCTTGCCTATATGTTCCATATGATGAACGAGGCGCGTATCGCCATCGGTCGCTGTGCGACCATGCTCGGCTATACCGGCTATCTCCACGCGCTGGACTATGCCCGTACCCGGTTGCAGGGCCGGCCGCCTGCCGCGAAGGATCCGACCCAGCCTCCAGTGCCCATCATCGCGCATGCGGATGTGCGGCGCATGCTGCTTGCCCAGAAGGCCTATGTGGAGGGCGCACTCGCCCTGATTCTTTCCTGCGCAAGGCTGGTGGATGAACAGACCACGGCGTCATCTGCGCAGGAGCGCACCGGTGCCAACCTCCTGCTCGATGTGCTCACGCCGGTCGCCAAGGCCTGGCCATCCAAATACTGCCTCGCCGCCAATGACTTGGCCATCCAGGTGCATGGCGGTTACGGCTATACGCGCGAATTCGACGTGGAGCAGTTCTACAGGGACAATCGTCTGAACCCGATCCATGAGGGCACCAACGGCATCCAGGCGCTCGACCTGCTCGGCCGCAAGGTGATGATGGATGATGGGGCCGCCTTCCGCCTCATCATCGATCGGATGGGCAAGACGGTACAGCAGGCGGAGGCAAGCGCCAATCCGGATGTCCGCACATGGGGCGTGGAGTTGGCCCGTGCCTTGGATGCGCTGGTTGAAACCACGGCTGTCTTACGGGACGAGACCGATGCCGAACGGCGGCTGGCCAATGCCTCGATCTATCTCGATGTTTTCGGCCATACGGTCATCGCCTGGATGTGGCTCATCCAAGCGATAACTGCCGCGCACCGGTTCAGCAGCGGCGATGCTTCTTCGGCCGACCGCGATTTCTACTCCGGCAAGCTGCGGGCCTGCCAGTATTTCTTCCGGTGGGAGTTGCCGCAGGTGGAGACCGGCCATGCCCTGCTGCGCCGCCGTGATCCCACCTGCCTCGACATGCGCGACAGCTGGTTCTGATCCCCGCCCGCAAGCGGCACAGGTTTCCCCGCGGCCCCCTGGATCACCGGGTCAAGCCCAGTGATGACGCAAGCGGCTGCCCTGCACGCCACTCGTATGCGCAGCAGTTTCGACTTGCGGCCAACAGGGAATGAGCTAAGATTGACCTGTTGTCGGACAGACCGTCAACAAGATGAGGCTCACCCATCATCGTTCGTTGGGAAGACCACTCGCGAGGCGCCAAAAAGAGCGCCCAACCCGGGAGGGAATGAATGAACCGGTTTTCAGTCTCGCGCCGCGGCGTTATCGCGGCTGCGTGCTCTGCTGTCCTTGGCTTGTCCGCCACGCAAGCGCAGGCCGAAGAGAAGCCAATCAAGATTGGCCTCACCACTGATCTTACGGGCATCGCAGCGACTTACGCGAAAGCTCAGGTGGATGCCGTGCAGCTTGCGATCGACGAGATCAACGCAGCCGGCGGCATCAAGGGCCGCAAGCTCGAGCTGCTGGTGCGCGACTCAGCGCTGAAGCCCGAGCTGGGCTCGAGCCTCACCCGCGATCTCATCGTGCGCGAGAAGGTGGATTACCTCATCGGCCCGGATGCGAGCTCGGTTGGTGTTGCCGTCACCAATGTGGCCAAGCAATACAAGAAGGTCGTCGTGATGACGATCCCGAACACGCCGCGCTTGGTGGGCGAGCTGTTCCACCCCTATTTCTTCACGATCGTGCCGAGCGGCACCATGCTGGCGCGTGCGATGGCCGAAGGTATCGGCAAGGACAATCAGAAAATCGCCTTCATCGGCGGCGATTACGAAGCCTCCCACCAGGCGATCAAGTATTTCGGCGATTGGCTGGCCAAGGTCAATCCGAACGCCAAGATCATCAACCAGCAATGGCCCAAGCTCGGCGAGCCGGACTTCACGCCTTATATCACCCAGCTGCTATCGGCCCAGCCGGACATCGTATTCTCCTATCTCTGGGGTGCCGACCTGATCGCCTTCATCAAGCAGGCCAAGCCCTACGGCTTCTTCGAGAAGACGAAGTTCGCGACCCTCCTGTTCCTGGATGACCTCGTCGCGCTCGGCGACGACATGCCCGACGGGATCCTCGGCCAGATGTATGCGCCCCCCTTCGGCACCAAAAGCCCGAAGATGGATGCGTTCATCAAGAAATACCAAGACAAATATGGCAAGTATCCTTCGGACTGGGCCGTGATGGGCTATGACGGCATGATGATCCTGGCCGAGGGCATCAAGACTGCCGAGGACTGGGACTCGGATTCCGTCTCCGAGGCAATCCTCAAGCTCAAGTATGACGGTTTGCAGGGGCCGCTCACCTTCCGGGACGTGGACCATCAGGGCGACGTGCCGTCATTCCTCGGCACCACCGGCAAGGTCGAGGGGCTTCCCTTCAAGGGTCTGGTCAATATTCAGCGGATCGAGGCGGCAACAGTCATGCCGACGCCCGAAGAGATCCTGGCCGACCGCAACAAATGAACCGGTGCCACGGCGCGTCTTACAGGAGATGCGCCGTGACCGCCGTAGGCCAGCGTCATCGCTGACCGAGATCCGACCTTTCGTTTGCGTAGATGTGACCGACCGCGCATGTTGACCGACATCCTCATCCAGCTTCTCAGCGGCGTCAGCCGGGGGATGATCCTGTTCGTGGTCGCGTCAGGCCTGACACTGATCTTCGGTGTGCTGCGGATCGCCAATTTCGCTCACGGCTCTTTCTATATGATGGCCGCCTTCACCGCCTATGCGGTGACCACGGCCTTGGGCGGGTCCGATCTCGGCTTCGTCGCCTCACTTGTCGTTGCGCCGCTGGTGGTGGCCGCCTTCGGGCTCGTCTTCGAATTCTTCCTGCTGCGCCGCATCGCCAAGCGCGAGCATCTCTATCAACTGATCATGACCTTCGCGGCGACGCTCATCATTTCCGATGGGATCAAGATGATCTGGGGCGGCGCCTATCGCTCGGTCGGCTATCCGCCCATGCTCAGCGGCAGCCTCGATATTCTCGGCCGCCCCTTCCCGGCCTATTACCTCCTGGTGATCATTCTGGGCTTGGTCATCGCCGCTGGCCTCAGTTGGATGATCGAGCGCACCCGGTTCGGCCGCACGATCAGTGCCGCGGTGGTCGACCCGGAAATGGTCGGCGCGCTGGGGATAAACGTTCCGCGGCTCTATACGCTCGTGTTCGGCCTGGGAGCCTGGCTCGCCGGCGTCGGCGGCGCTTTGGCAGCGCCCATCGGTTCGGTTTCGCTGGGCATCGACAATTCCATCATCATCGAATCCTTTGCGGTGGTGATTATCGGTGGCAGCGGCAGCATCCCGGGCGCGCTTGCTGCCGCCCTCATCATCGGCATCGTGCAGTCGCTCGGCATCATGGTGGCGCCCAGGCTGGCCATCGCCTTTATCTTCATCGCCCTCTGCGCGGTGCTGCTGCTGCGGCCCCAAGGGTTGCTTGGGAGGCGCGTATGATGGCGGGCGCGACCGGACCGTGGCGGCTGATCGCCACCTTTGCGGGGCTCGCAGTGCTGGCGCTCCTGCCCTGGGTGATCGATGAAAGCAACCTGTTCCTGATGGTGGACGTGCTCATCGCCGTGCTGTTCGCCATGAGCTACAACCTGGTTCTGGGCCAGACGGGGCTGCTCTCCTTCGGGCATGCCGCGTTTTTCGGCGCGGGGGCCTATACGGTGGCGCTCCTGCAGATGCATCTCGATCTGCCGGTGCCGGTGGGCATGGTCGTTGCGCCCTTCGTGGCCGGGCTCTTGGCTCTCGTCATCGGCTTCTTCACGGTGCGGGTCTCCGGCATGTATTTCGCCATGCTGACGCTCGCCTTCTCGCAATTGGTCTTCGCCATCGTCGCCGGCTGGTACTCGTTCACCGGCGGTGACAATGGCGCGCCGGTGATGCCGCCGGACTTCCTGTTCAATACCATCAATCTCTATTACCTGACGCTCGCGGTGGTCACCGCCGGCATTGTCGTCATTCGACTGATCGTTTCATCTCCCTTCGGTGCGGCGCTGGCCGCCATCCGCGAGAACCCGCAACGGGCAAGCTTCGTCGGGCTGAATATCCGGCTCTATCAGCTGGCTGCCTTCACCGTTTCCGGCGCCTTGACCGGGCTGGCCGGCGCCCTGCGCGCCTCCTTTCATCAGATGGCGTTCCCATCGCTGCTGTTCTGGCCGCAATCGGCCGAGCCGGTGCTGATGACCCTGGCGGGCGGCATGCACACCTTCTTTGGACCGGCGGTCGGGGCTGCGATCTTCACTGTGCTCAACTTCTTCGTGGCGAGTTATACGGATTATCCGTTGTTCATCTTCGGGGTGGTGGTGCTGCTCTTGGTGTTGTTCCTGCCGGAGGGCGTGCTCGGCACCATTCTTGGAAAGCATCGTCGCGGCTGGCGCCGGCAGGCTGCCACGAAACCGCCCGAGGTCGTCGCTGCGGCGCCGGCCTCCTCGCCTGAACCCGCCGCCGGTTCCATGCAGACGGTGCAGCGGCCATGAGCGAAGCGGTGCTCGATATTCGCGGGGTCACCAAGACGTTCGGCGGCTTCAAGGCGCTCTCGGATATGAACCTCACCCTGTATAAGGGCGAGATCCTGGCGCTGATCGGCCCGAACGGGGCGGGGAAAAGCACGCTGCTCAATGTGGCCTCCGGCGCGCTGCGACCCACCTCAGGCGATGTCGTCTATAATGGCGCCAGCATCGCGGGGCTTGCTCCGCACCGGCTGGTGCATCTCGGCATTGCCCGCTCATTCCAGATCACGAGCATCTTCCCAAGGCTTACTGCTGCTGAAAATGTGCGGGTGGCGCTCATGGCCCGACGCGGCCTCTGCGCGCGCTTTCTGCAGCCCGCCCGCAATCTGCTTCGGGATGAGGTGCAGCACCTTCTGGAGCAGGTGCGCATGGCGCAGCGCGGCGATCGACTAGCCGGCGAATTGGCCGCCGGCGACCGTAAACGGCTGGAATTCGCGGTGGCGCTGGCGGGCAATCCTTCCGTCGTGCTGCTGGATGAGCCCACTGCCGGTATGAGCGCTGCGGAGCGGGCGCTGGTGGTGGATGTGGTGCGCGATCTCAATGCGCGCTCAGCTGTCAGCCTGCTGTTTACGGAGCACGACATCGACATGGTGTTCGCCCTGGCCCAGCGCATCGCCGTCATGCACCAGGGCAGCAAGATCGCTGAGGGCAATCCCGCCGAGGTGCGCGCCAATCCGCGCGTGCAGGAGGTCTATCTGGGAGAGCACGGCCATGCTTGAGTGCCGCAGCCTCGCCACCTTTTATGACGCAGCACAGATCCTGTTCAATGTCTCGTTCGATCTGCAGAAGGGACGCGCAGCGTGCCTGCTCGGCCGCAACGGAGTGGGCAAGACGACGTGCCTCAAGACCATCATGGGGCTCACTCCACCGGCCGCGGGAAGCGTGACGTTCTGCGGGCGCAACATCACCGGTTTTCCCGCTTATCGCGTGGCACAGCAGGGTATCGGCTATGTGCCAGAGGAGCGGCGGATCTTCCCGGACCTCTCGGTCGAGGACAATCTGCTGATTGCCGAGAAGGACAATCCGGAGGGTATCAAGTGGAACCTGGCCAAAAGCTATGAGGTGTTTCCACCGCTTTATGAATTCCGCAACCGACAGGGCGGCTATCTGAGCGGAGGCCAGCAGCAGATGCTCACCATTGCCCGAACGCTCATGGGACAACCGAGCCTGCTGCTCATCGACGAGCCGACAGAGGGGCTCTCACCCATCGTGGTGCGCACGCTCGAAGAGGCAATCATCGGCCTGAAGCAGGAGGGGCTGACGATGCTGCTTGCCGCGCAGGACATGCATTTCGCCCATCACGTGGCTGATGAGGTACACGTCATGAATCGCGGATCCATCGTCTATAGCGGCACGGTCGACCAGGCGAAGGCGGAGGCCGACAAGGTGCTCGCCCATCTCGCAGTATGAGCACGAAGGGCGCATCCGGAGACGGGCTCGCCGATGTGGTGGTGGTCGGCGGCGGTGGATCCGGGCTCGCGGCAGCGATCTCGGCCGCTGAACAGGGCCGCTCCGTGATTCTGCTGGAGAAGAACCCGCATCTCGGCGGCAGCACGCGCTGGTCGGTCGGCTCGATCACGTCGTCCGGCACGCCGCATCAGAAGAAGCGCGGGATCATCGATGATCCGCAAGCCCATTTCGAAGACTTGGGCAAGCTTGCCGGACCGCTGGCCAATCGGGACAATCTCTCGCTTCGCCGCCTTCTCACGGCGAATGTGCCGCAGACCTTCGCCTGGCTGCGCTCGATGGGCGTCGAGTTCTTCGGCCCGATGGAAGAGCCTCCGCATCGGGTGCCCCGCATGCATAATGTGCTGCCGAACTCGCAGGCGTATATCTTTCACCTGTCACGCCGCGCCCGGAAGCTCAAGATCGATATCCGGCTGCGCACCCAGGCGACCCGCATCGTGCTTGAGAACGGCCGTGCCACAGCCATTGAAGCCTCGACCGAGACCGGTCTCTCCCGGTTTGTCGCGCGCTGCGGCATCGTGCTGGCTGGCGGGGATTATAGCAACAATAGCAGCATGAAGGCGGCGCTCGCCTCGGCTGCGCTCGCCAATGTGCCGGCTGTCAATCCCACCGCAACGGGCGACTGCCAGCGCATGGTGGAAGCAATCGGTGGCGAGATTCTCAATGGGGACTTGGTGCTCGGGCCTGTGCTCCGCTTTGCTCCACCCAAGCGCCGGATGTTCTATCAGAAGATCCCACCGGCAGCTGCACTGACCCGGTTGATGCGCTTCGGGCTGGAAGCGATGCCGCCGGCACTGGTGCGTCCCTTCGTCATGGGCTTCATGACCACCGTGCTCGCGCCGGAGATGAGCCTTTATCGAAACGGCGCCGTGCTGGTAGGGCGCGATGGGCGCAAGCTCGGTCTCGATGGGGTAACGCCCGGGCAAGCGGTGGCGGCAACCGATGACAATACGGCCTTCATCGTGTTCGACGACGCTCTTGCGAAGGCCTATACGGCCTGGCCGAATTTCGTCTCCACCGCGCCGGGTGTCGCCTATGCGTATTTGCCCGATTATCAGCGCACCCGGCCCGATCTTTGCCATCAGGCGAGTGATGTCTCAGGTCTGGCTCACAAGCTCGGCATGCCGGCAGATGCCCTCGGTACCGCATTCAAAACGGTGCCTGCCGGACCCGTGCATGCGCTGGGACCGCTGCATGCCTTCGTGGTGCTGACCGATGGCGGAGTGCGCGTGTCGGACCGGCTGGAGGTCTTGACCCGCACGGGCGAACCGGTCGCTGGCCTGTTCGCTGCCGGCTCCACCGGACAGGGTGGCCTGCTCCTCGAAGGCCATGGCCATCACCTCGGCTGGGCTTTCACATCCGGCCGCATCGCCGGGCGAAACGCGGCGCAATACAGCCCATGACGGAGACACGAGACATGAACCGGCTTGCAGGCAAGGTTGCACTGATCACGGGCGCGGGCTCAGGCATAGGCGCGGCCACGGCCCGGCGTTTCGCCGCCGAGGGCGCCCGTGTGCTTTTGACCGATATCGCTGGCGACAGGGTGCGTGCCGTCGCCGAGGAGATCGGCGATCAGGCGCGCTGGCTGGTGGCCGATCATACGCGCGAGGAGGACTGTCTGGCCGCCGTGCAAAAGGCGATCAAAGCGTTCGGCGCGTTGCATGTCCTACACAACAATGCCGGCGTGCCGCAGCAAGGCGGGGTCGATGCCATCTCAGCGGACGAGTTCCGGCATGTGATCGGCGCCAATCTCGTTGGCCCCTTCCTCATGACAAAAGCCGCCATCCCGCATCTGCGCGCCGTGGCTGAGGCGGGCGCCAATGCCTCCATTCTGTTCACCGGCTCGATCCAGTCGCTGATGGTGCGGCCGGGCTTCACCGCCTATGCCGCCTCCAAGCATGGCATTGGCGGGCTGGTCGGGTCGATCGCGCTGGAATTCGCACCCGTTCCTATCCGGGTGAATGCCCTCTGCCCCGGGCCGATCGATACGCCGCTCATGCGCGAGATCGGCCGGCGATCGGGGGATGAGGAGGCATTCCTCTCGACCTTCCGGGCGGGCATTCCCATGAAGCGGCTGATCGGGCTCGAGGACGTGGCGGCTGCTGCGGTGTTCTTGAGCAGCGATGAGGCTAAGATGATCACCGGCGTGATGCTGCCCATCGATGGCGGCCTGACCGCCCGCTGAACAGTGGGAGATGGAATGCACCCTTTGCCCTGGCTCATCGAGGATCGCGCAGGCAGGCTAGCCGACCGGCCCTTTCTGCGGGTGATCGGCGGGGCCGAGCGGTCTTACGGGGAGATCGAGCACCGCTCGCGCAAGCTGGCCAATGGGCTTAAAGGACTGGGCGTTGGCCATGGCGACCGGGTGCTGGTGATGCTCGGCACGTCGGTGGAATTCATCGAGGCCTGGTTCGCCATCAACCGCCTCGGCGCGGTGTTGGTGCCCATCAATACCGGCTTTGTCGGGGATTATCTCGCCAATATCATCAGTGATGCGGATGCGCGGGTGCTCATCGCCGGGCGCCGCTTCCAGCCAGCCATCGCGGCAATCCTGCCGGAGATACCGGGTTTGCGGGTGCTGGTGGATGTGGATGACGGCGCACCGGCCGTCGCCCTCGACAGCGCCACCATCGAACGCGTCGCCTTCACAGAGCTGATGGCTGGGCCAGAGCGCAGTCTCAACATTGCCGTGACCTCCAAAGATATCGGGGCCATCATCTATACGTCCGGCACCACCGGCCGCTCCAAGGGCGTGCTCATGCCCCATGGCCAGCTCTATATGAACCCGCGCATCTATATCCAGCAGCTAGGCCTTGGTGAGGGCGACGTGCTCTATAGCTGCCTGCCCTTGTTCCACGCCAATGCGCTGCTGCTTGGCGTCTTCGGCGCGCTGCTGCTCGAGAGCCGGGTGGCGCTCAGCCCGCAATTCAGCGCCAGCCGATGGCTGCAGGACATTCGCGACAGCGGCGCCACTGCCACCAATCTCCTGGGTGTCATGGTCGACTTCGTCCTGAAGCAGCCGGAAGGGCCCGCGGACCACGACAATCCCCTGCGCATCGCCACGGCCGTGCCCACCGCGCCCGATCTCGGCCCCGCGTTCGAGGGACGCTTCGGCGTCAAGCTGATCGAACTCTATGGCTCGACCGAGCTCAACTGCCCGTTCTATCACCCGCGCAACGTGGAGCGCCGGCCGAGGAGCTGCGGCAGGCTGGTTTCCGACTGGTACGATTGCCGGCTAGTCGACCCCGAAACCGACGAGGAGGTTCCACCGGGCCAACCCGGCGAGCTGGTGGTGCGCCCTCGCCGGCCGTGGATGATCATGGCCGGCTATCACAACCGGCCGGAGGATACGATCGCCGCCTGGCGTAATCTGTGGTTCCACACCGGTGATGTGATGCGCGAGGACGAGGATGGCTATTTCTATTTCCTCGACCGCGCCAAGGACGCCATTCGCCGCCGGGGCGAGAATATCTCGTCGTTCGAGGTGGAAGAGGTGCTGCGCCGGCACCCGGCGGTACTGGAAGCGGCGGTGGTGGGCATTCCCTCGCCCTTCGACCGGCAAGAGCAGGAGGTGAAGGCCTATGTGGTCTTGCGCCCCGAGGCTACGGCAGGACCCGAGGCTATTGCCCAGCACTGCGCGGCCCGCATGCCGGATTTCGCCAAGCCGCGCTTCATCGAATTTTTGAACGCGCTGCCAAAGACGCCCACCCAGAAGGTGCAAAAGCAGGTGCTGCGCGAGCGCGGCGTAACGCCGGAAACGTGGGTGAGCCCCGATGCGGAGGGCCGCCGCAAGCCAGAGAAGAAGGTGGGCACGGGATGACAATAGCTCATCGAGACCGGACCGCCATGGTTACCGGCGCCACCAGCGGCATCGGCCGGGCAACGGCCGTGGCGCTGCTGGACTCCGGGGCGCGGGTCGTCGCGGTGGGGCGGCAAGTTGACCGCTTGGAAGAGCTGGCCGCGCGGTTCGGCGACCGCCTGCACATCTGCGCTGCGGATCTTTCCCGCGATGGCGAGGCCGCGCGACTGTTGGGAAGGTTGCCTCAGGGATGGATGGTCGACACCCTCATCTATGCTGCCGGCCATGACGCAGGCGGCAATGTGCCATTTCACGAAAGCAAGCTTGCTGATCTGCAGGACAAGCTCGGGGTCAACCTCACCGCCGCCGCGCAGCTCATTCACGCGATGCTGCCCGCCTGGCTTATCCGTGACCAGGGAGATCTCGTGGTGGTGGGCTCGATCGCCGCGCGAGAAGCAGCACCGGGGCTTACGCCTTATGCGCTCACAAAGCACGGGCTGCACGGGCTGATGGCGGGCTTACGCATCGATTACGCCGCCAGCGGCTTGCGCTTTATCGAGATCATTCCCGGCGTGGTGCGCAGCGGCTTTGCCAGTCGCCGCTGGAGTGGCGATGAGGCGCGCGCCGATCAGTTCTATCAACGCTTCGCTGGCTGGCTCACCCCGGAGGATGTGGCCGGCGCGATCCTATGGGCTTTGGCGCAACCAGAGCATGTGAGCAGTGACGAAATCGTGCTGCGCCCGACGCGGAGATAGCATGAGCGCGAGTATTGGCCGCAAAACCGCTCTCGTGGTGGGCGCCTTAGGGATTGTGGGGGAAGCGCTCACCCGGCACCTGTTGAGCCTGGACGACTGGCGGGCCAAAGGCATTTCGCGCAGCGCTCCCGCGGCATCGAGCGGCTGGATCCATGTGCCGCTCGATCTGACCGACGCGGAGGCGTGCCGCGCCGCAGCTGGCGACGCGCTCGCCGATGTCACGCACGTGTTCTACTGCGCCCGCTACAGCAACCCGGATCCACGCGAGGAAGCCCGGGTCAACCGGGCCATGCTCGCCAATGTGCTGCAGCCTCTGGTGCAGCAGGCCGGGGCCCTCGCCCATATCTGCCTGGTGCACGGCACCAAATGGTATGGCAGTCATCTCGGCCCCTACCGAACACCCGCACGCGAGGACGATCCGCGCCATCTCGGGCCGAATTTCTATTACGACCAATATGATGATCTGCTGGCGCTGCAAGCAGATCATGGCGGCTGGAGCTGGTCTACGGTGAGGCCGCATATCGTGTGCTCGAGCAGCGCCGGTTATCCCTTCAATCTCGTCACCCTGCTCGGGGCCTATGGCAGTCTCTGCGCCAGCCGGGGACTGCCCCTCGACTTTCCCGGAAGCGAAGCCTGTTTCCGCTCCATATCTCAGGCAACGGATGCGGGCCTGCTCGCCCGGGCCATGGTCTGGGCCGCGACCACTCCGGCCTGCGCCAATGAGTCGTTCAACATCATCAATGGCGATTACTTCCGCTGGAGCGGCTTATGGCCAAGGCTCGCCGAGTTCTTCGGCGTGCCCCTTGGGATCGTACGGCCCATGAGCCTCACCCGCGCCATGGCCGATGCGGGCCCAGACTGGGAAAGGATCGCAGCCCAGCACGGGCTCGTCGATTATCCGCTCCCCAAGCTCGCCAACTGGTCCTTCGGCGACTTCCTGTTCTCCGCAGGCTGGGATGACATGTCGTCCACCATCAAATCCCGCCGCTGCGGATTCGCCGAGGTCATGGACACGGAAGAGAGCATCCTCCAGGCGCTCGCTGATCTGCGCGCCCGTAAGATCATTCCTTAGAACGGGGCACATCCCGCACTCACGTTATCCACGGCCAGAGGCGAGCGATCCCTTTCGTCAAAAAAGTCTTGCATCGCTCCGCAAACCTTCTGAAGATTGAATCATAAATCAAAAAGAAGGCGACCGCCGTTCTCTTGGGAGGAAACGGATGGATGCAGCTTGGACCGCCGAAGACGAGCAATTCCGGCGCGAAGTGCGGCAGTTCTGCGCCGAGCACCTGCCTGACAGCATTCGCGAGAAGGTTCTGGCAAGCCGGCCCCTCGCGCGCGACGATTACATGCGCTGGCAGGACATTCTGGCCAAGCGCGGCTGGATTGCAGGTTTCTGGCCCAAGGAGTATGGCGGCTGCGGCTGGACACCGACCCAGAGCTACATCTTCCAGGAAGAAACCAGCTATGCGGGTGCGCCGTGGTTGCTACCGTTCGGCGTCAACTATGTGGGCCCTGTGATCTACACGTTCGGCAGCGAGGCGCAGAAGCGGCGTTACCTGCCCGGCATCCTCTCCAACGAGGTGTTCTGGTGCCAGGGCTATTCCGAGCCCAATGCCGGCTCGGATCTTGCCCGGCTCAAAACCCGCGCGGTGCGCGAAGGGGACGTGTATGTGGTGAACGGATCCAAGATCTGGACCACCATGGCGCATTGGGCCGACTGGATCTTCGCACTCGTGCGCACCGATCCGAGCGCGAAACCGCAGGAAGGCATTTCGTTCCTGCTGATCGATCTCAAATCGCCAGGGATTACAATCGAGCCGATCAAGTCGATAGACGGCCTGCACCATTTCAACCAGGTGTTCTTCAGCGATGTGCGCGTGCCGGTCGAGAACCGAGTGGGCGAGGAGAACAAGGGCTGGACCTATGCCAAGTTCCTCTTGGGGCATGAGCGCGTGCTCTCGGCGGAAGTGGGCAAGGCGAAGCGGTGCCTCGAGAGGATCCAGCAGCTTGCACGGGAACGGGGCCTGACGGCCAATGCACGCTATCGCGATCGGATGGCAGGTTTCGAAATCGATGTCCTCGCCCTGGAGTGGACGACGCTTCGCTTGCTCAGCGCTGTGATGGGCGGCCAATCGCCGGGCTATGAAGCCTCCATTCTCAAGCTGCGCGGCTCAACCATCCTGCAGGCCATGTCGGAGTTTGCGGTCGATGTGCTCAGCGCCGATGCCCTTCCCTACCAGCCGGAGCTGATGCTCGACCGGATCAATGTCGCCGATGAAGAGCTGACCGGGACCATGGGGATCGTCACCGAGTTCCTGTTCCAGCGGGCCCCGACAATCTGGGGCGGCAGCAACGAGATCCAGCGCAACATCATCGCCAAGCATGCCTTGGGTCTGTGAGGAGGTGACCCCATGGATCTCAGCCTTACACCCGAACAAAAGCTGCTGCAGGACAGCGTCGCGCGCTTTGCCGCCGAGCACTATGGCAAGCGCAAGCGATCGCCCAGCGCGGATCCATCGGATGGGTTCGACCGTGAGACATGGCGCGAGATTGCGGCATTGGGCTGGCTCGGCGCCGGTCTAGAGGAGCGCAATGGTGGGTTCGGCGGGGGGCCGGTCGAAACCATGGTCATCATGGAAGGCGCAGGCAAAGCACTCATGTCCGAGCCGCTGCTTGCCACCATGGTGATGGCCACGCGGCTCCTGGTGGAAACCGGCCAGAGCGCGGATGACATTGCTCCGCTCCTTGCCGGAGACGAGATCATTACTGCCGCGCTTGCCGATCGGGCAACTGGCACGCTCACGCTGGCGCGTGGTGGGCAGGGCGCAGTCCTCTCGGGCCGTGAGCCGCTCATGCCCTATGGCGATGCGGCAGATCGGTTCATTCTGGCGGCCAAGGCCGAAGAAGCCGGCGAGACGGTTCTCATTTCCTTGCCGGCACAGGCTTCAGGTGTCTCGCGCAAGGGCTTCCGCACCCTCGATGGCTGGCCCGCTGCAGCTCTTGCATTCGAGAACACGCCGGTTTCGGAGGATGAAATTCTTGCGCGGGGCCAGGCGGCAGATCGCGCACAGAGCATTGCCGCAGATCACGCGATTGCCGCCCTCTGCGCGGAAGCTGTCGGCATTGCTCAGGGCCTGTTCGATCGCACTCTCGATTACCTCAAACAACGGGAGCAATTCGGCCAGCCGATCGGACGATTCCAGGCGCTGCAGCACCGGATGGCCGATATGTTCATCGCGCTGGAAGAGGCACGCTCGCTGATGATCATGGCGACAATGGCGCTGACCGGGCCGGAGGGAGACAGCCGCCAGCGAACGCTTTCCGCCGCACGCTTGGGCGTGCTTTCGCGGACATTGCATATCGGCCGGGAAGCCATCCAGCTGCATGGGGGTATGGGCATGACGGAGGAGTTGCCAGTTGGCGCAGGCTTCAGGCGGCTCAAGACACTTGATCTGATTTTCGGCGGCGAGCCGCCACATCTCGAGCGGGTTGCCGCCACGTATCGCCAGTAAGGTTCTGATGTTCAGGGAGGACGCCGTGGATCGCTTCAAGGATTACAAGACGATCTTGTTCAAGCGCGAAGGTCGGATACTCACCGTAACCCTCAATATTCCGGACACGCTCAACGCGGTCAATGCTCAGCTTCATACGGAGTTGTCGCGGCTGTTCATCGACCTCAACGATGATCCGGATTCAGACGTTATCGTGCTCACCGGAGCGGGACGCGCGTTCTGTGCCGGTGGCGACATCGACTGGATGCAAGACGCGATCGATGACCCCAGGAAATTCGAGCAGACCGGCTATGAAGCCAAGCGCATCATCTTCAGTCAGCTCGATATGGAAAAGCCGCTGATCTGCCGGATGAACGGCCATGCAATCGGACTTGGCGCCACCATTGCGCTGACCTGCGACGTCATCATCGCGAGCGAGCGGGCAAAGATCGGCGATCCGCATGTCTCGGTCGGCCTCGTCGCCGGTGATGGCGGCTCGATCCTCTGGCCGCAGATGATCGGGTTCGTCCGCGCGAAAGAATATCTGCTGACGGGCGATCCCATTCCCGCGCCGGAAGCTGCGCGCATGGGGCTCATCAACAGGGCGGTGCCGGAAGAGAAGCTCGACGAGGAAGTCTATGGTCTGGCGCGGCGGCTCGCCTCGGGCGCGCGCAAGGCGATCCGCTGGACGAAGGTGACCACCAATATCGCGCTGAAGCAGCTTGCCCACAGCGTGATGGACACGGGCATCGCTTATGAATCGCTGTCCAATGTTTCCAGGGATCACCAGGAAGCCGTCGCTGCCTTCCGGGAGAAGCGCAAGCCAGAATTCACGGGTGATTGACGCGGAGTACCGAAGTCCCAGACGTTGAGAATACGCGAAAGGCTGCCGCAAGAGCAGCCATAAGGAGGAGGAAATCAGGATGACAAATCTGACCAGGCGACATGTTCTCGCCGGGGTGACCGCGCTCGGTGGCGGCCTGATGCTGCCACTGCCTTACATCAAGCGTGCCAAGGCTCAAGAAAGCTTGACGATCGGCGTGGTCACACCCCTCAGCGGCCCGCAGCAGCTGATCGGCAATTTCGTCAAGGTGGGCGCGGAGATCGGGGCTGATTACGTCAACAAGAATGGCGGCATCGGCGGCCGGCAGGTCAAGCTCGAATTCCGGGACGACCGCGCTAATCCCAATGATGCCAGCGTGGCGGCGCGCGAGCTCGTCGGGCTCGGCGCGAACCTGCAGCTTGGCACGATCTCGAGCGCGGCAGCCCTCGCGATGGGGCCATTGATGCAGAGCGAAGGCGGCGTGGTGATCACCTCGGGCGCCGGCACCGAAAAGATCAATCACGAGAACTATTCGCCGAACGTCTTCCGGGTGGGTGACAATCCCTATATGCGCAATCACGGGCTCGTCCGGCACATCGTCGAGAAGAACCCGGAAATCAGCAGCTGGGGCGGGATCATCCCCGATCACGAATATGGCCGGACCACCTGGGCCGTGTTCGTGGATGCGATGCTCACGATCTATCCCGAGCTCACCGGCAAGCAGCCCGACATCAAGCAGCCGATCCTGGTTCCCTATGGCGCTGGTGATTACAAGACTTTCATCGCTCAGGCCATGCGCTTGCCGGTCGATGGCATCTACACGTCGGTCTATGGGGGCGATGCGGTTACGCTCTACCAGCAGGCCAAGCCCTACGGGTTCTTCGACAAGATCAAGGTGCTGCTGGATTCGGCCAACGAGTTCCTGGTGGCCAAGGCCATGGGCAATCAGGTGCCAAAGCATTGGAGCGGCTTCCATTGGTATTACGAGACCAACAAGGGCAATCCGCTCTCGGATGATCTTTACAATGAATATGTGAAGCGCACGGGCGACAAATATCCGATGGGCTGGGCGGCCGAGGCGCAGGCTGCCATTCTCGCCTACAAGGCGGCGGTGGAGAAGGCCGGCAGCAGCGAGACAGACGCGGTGATCGAGGCGCTCAAGGGCCTTACCTTCGACAGCGCCACGGGCAAGCGCATCATCCGGCCCGAGGACAATCAGGCCATCAAGAATGTGGAGCTGTGCTTCATCGAGCCGAGCGCCGAGGCGGAGTCCGGGTTCGCGGTGACGGATTATGTGCAGGTCGACGGGGCCAAGGTGATCGAGCCGCCCACCCCTGGCGAGCCTTTGCAGCTGAAGGCGCTTTAAGCGGTCCCGCCGACGGGAAGAGGCCTTGTGGCTTCTTCCCTGTTGCCAGACAAGAAGGGTCCTCAATGTTCGACCTCAGTCTGACCGTGTTCAATGGCCTTTCCTGGGGCATGGCCACCTTTCTGGTCGCTGCAGGGCTGACGCTGATCTTCGGCATCCTGCATATCCTGAACTTCGCGCATGGCGCGTTCTTCATGATCGGCGCCTATATCGCCTATAGCCTCATGACGGCGATTGGCGGGAGCGGTGTGTCGGTTCCCGTCTATATCCTGCTGGCGCTCGCCTCAGGCCTGGTGGTCGCGGGGCTCGGGGTTGTGGTCGACCTCCTGATCTTCCGCCGGCTGCGCGGGGTTGATGATGCCTATGTGCTGATCGCGACCTATGCCCTGCTGCTGGCCTGTGTCGGGGCGGTCAAGCTGATCTGGGGGCTCGACTTCCGCAGCGTCATGCCGCCGCCGGCCCTGAACTCGGCCATCATTGCCGGCGATCTCATCATGCCGACCTATACGATGTTCATCATCGCCGCGGGGGTCGTGGTGTTCCTCGCGCTCGAAGCGTTCATGTCATTGACCCGCACCGGCCAGCTCATCCGAGTGGTGGCCATGGATGGCTGGATGGCCAGGGTGCTCGGCATCGACATCAAGCGTATCTATCTCATCACGGTGGTGATCAGCTTCGGGCTCGCCGGGCTTGCGGGCGGCCTGCTTGCGGCCAATCAGAGCCTATCGCCGGAGCTTGGCGGCATCTTCCTGCTGCAAGCCTTCGGGGTTGTCATCGTGGGCGGCATGGGTTCGATCCGGGGGGCATTCCTCGCCTCGATCCTGCTCGGGCTAATCGAGAGCTTCGGCAGCACGCTGGTGCCCGATTATCCCGGCATTTTCTATCTGATTGCGCTCGCGGCCATTCTGCTCATCCGGCCACAAGGGCTCATGGGGCGGGAGGAGCCGGCATGACCGACCATCGCTCACGGCTGCACATCAATCTCGCCATCCTTGCCGTTGGCCTCGCGGCCTTTGCGCTGGTGCCGAGCTTTGCCAATAGCGGCCTCATCTTCCTCGCGGGGATGGTTGCGATCAATGTGGTGTTCGCGCTTTCCTGGAACCTCCTCTTCTCAGGCATCGGGCTCTTGTCGTTCGGACATGCGATGTTCTTCGCGGGCGGGGCCTATACGGTGGCGATGCTTTCACTCAAGCTGCCGGGCATGCCTTTTCTTCTGGCCCTGCTGTGCGGTGCTGCCATTGGTGGCCTGCTCGCCCTCATCTTCGGCTTCGTTGCATTGAGGCGGGCGAGCGGCATCTATTTCGCGATCCTCACGCTGGCCTTCGCCGAGCTCATCCATATCGTGATTACCCGGACGAGCTTTCTTGGCCGCAATGATGGCCTGGTCGGCATCAGGCGGCCGACCATCGATCTCGGCCTGTTCTCGATCAATCTCGCCGGCGGCAACCGGTATTACTACTTCATCATCATCCTGATGGCACTGATCGCCTTGGCGCTGTGGTGCTTGCAGAATTCGGCCGCCGGCCGGCTGATGCAAGCGATCCGGCAGGAGCCGATGCGCGCCGCGTTCCTCGGGATCGACACCCAGAGATGGCGACTTGCAGCCTTCGTCGTATCGGGCTGCGTGGCGGGCCTGTGCGGGGCGGCGCTGGCGCCCTGGGCCGGTATCGTCTCGCCTGAACTTGCCCATTGGTCGGTTTCTACCCAACCGGTTCTCTATGCGTTGCTCGGGGGAACCGGCGTCTTCTGGGGGCCGGCCGTCGGGGCCATCCTGTTCGGTGCGGTGAGCTATCTCACGCGAGGAATTCACGGGGTTGCGGATCTCACTGTGGGAATGCTGCTGCTGGCGGTTGTGCTTGCCATACCCGGCGGCGTGCTCGGCCTCATCTCGCGCTTCGCCGGCGGCCGCGGCGCGGGGGCTGCGCCGGGGCGTGCCCTTCCCTTCACGCGCAAGGTGGAGAAGGCATCATGAGCGCCGAAATCCTGAGGGCAGCAGGGGTCTATAAGGCTTACGGGCCGGTCAAAGTGCTCAAGGACGTGTCCATGACATTGGCGTCCGGTGAAGCGCATGTGGTCATCGGGCCCAATGGCGCGGGCAAAACCACACTTTTCAAGTGCCTCAGCGGGGAATCGAGGGTCGATGCGGGCACGATCACCTTCGAGGCGGCAGATGTGACGGGCCTTGCCGGCTGGCAGCGGGTGCGCCGGGGGATCGGCCGCTCGTTCCAGGTGGCCAAGATCTTCGCGGAGATGACCACCTATGACAATTTGGTGGTGGCGGTCGAGATGCGGGAGAGATTGCAGGGCAGCCAGAGCACGCGCTTCTGGTCAGTCGCGCCGGCGGACGGGGTGCGGCGTGAGGTGGATACACTGATTGCAGATCTCAGCCTTGAAAGCACGGCGGGATCCCCTGCCAAGATCCTCTCGCATGGCGACAAGAAGCGGCTCGAACTCGCCATGAGCCTCGCGCTCAAGCCCAAGCTCCTCATGCTGGATGAGCCGACGGCGGGCATGTCGCCCGCAGACCGCGCAGAGGCCGTGGCGACGATCTCGCGAGTGCGCGAGCGGTATGGGCTGACGCTGCTGCTCACCGAGCATGACATGGAGGTGGTGTTCGGACTGGCGACCCGGCTCACCGTCCTACACCACGGGGAAATCATCGCAAGCGGCGCGCCCGATGCGGTGCGCGCGGATGCGCGCGTCAGGGAGGTTTATCTCGGGCATGGCTGAGCCACTGCTATCGGTAAGCCGCCTCGATGCCTATTATGGCGGCAGCCACGTCATTCAGAATGCGACGCTCACGGTCCAGCCAGGCGAGAGCGTTGCGTTGCTGGGCCGGAATGGCGCTGGAAAGTCCACCCTGCTCAAGAGCCTGCTCGATGCGGGCCCACGGGTTTCCGGTGCGATTACCTTCGATGGCAAGCCGCTCGCCGGTCTGCCCACCGAGAGACGCAGCCGCTTGGGCCTGATGCTGGTGCCCGAGGACCGCCGGATCTATCCGAAGATCACGGTGGCGGAGAATATCGCGCTTGGCCGGTTCGCCCGGGCATCAAAGGGCAGCGAGATGAGCCTCGATGAGATCTGGCGCCTGTTTCCGATGCTCGAGCCCCTCAAAGAGCGGGCAGGCTTTCAGCTCAGCGGCGGCCAGCAGCAGGTGGTGGCCGTGGCACGGGGCGTGTTCGGGTTGCCCAAGCTCCTGCTTTTGGATGAGCCGGTCGAGGGGCTCGCACCGGTGATCGTTGCCGAGATGGCCGACCATCTCGCACGGTTGCGCATGCGAGGTGATCTCTCCTTCCTAATCGCCGAACAGAATTTGAGCTTTGCCCGCCAATGTACGGACCGCCTGTTCCTCATCGACAGCGGCCGCATCGTCTTTGATGGATCCTGGGATGACTTCGATGCAGATCCAAGCCTCAAGGAACGGTATCTCGCCGTCTAGCACGTCCACACAGGCGATGGACGATATCCCCGAATGGACGCTTCGCTTTGCGGAAGGCGAGCGGGAAGCGCGCCGAGCCGCCGGTGAATGGACCGGCGAGACCCTCGGCGAGATGGCCCGGCGGCGCGCGGCAGAAGAGCCCGACCGTCTTGCCGTGATCGGGGAGACAGGCGGCCTCACTTATCGACAGCTGCTCGAGAATGCGACGGCTTTGGCGCGCGGCCTCATCGAAATCGGGTTGCGTCCCGGCGAAACGGTCAGCTTCCAGCTCCCGAACTGGATCGAGGCGCCGGTGATTGATCTTGCCTGCGCGCTGGGCGGCTTCATCATCAATCCGATCATCCCGATCTATCGGGAGGCCGAGCTGAGGTTCATCCTCAATGATTGCCGTTCCCGGCTGCTGTTCATTCCCGAACGCTTCCGCGGGGTGGATTACCCCGAGATGATCACGCGGATCAGGGGGGATATTCCGGGGCTCAAGCATCTCGTCATCGTGCGTGGCGAAGCAGAGGGGGCCCACCGCTTCCAGGACATCCTGAATGCAGGACGAAGCTCAACAAGGCCGCTCCAGGAACGGGATGCGGATGCGGCGAAGTTCATCATGTACACATCCGGCACCACGGGGCAGCCGAAAGGCGTCATCTACAGCCAGAACCAGCAACGACGGCCGCTCTGGGCCAGCATGACCGCCTGGAAGCTCTCGCCGGGAGCAAGATTGCTGATGCCGAGCCCGGTGACCCATGTGACGGGATTTTCCTATGGCATGGAGATGCCGATCCTGCTCGGCACGCAAACCCATTTCATGGAGAAATGGGATGGGTCCACTGCGGTGGACATGATCGACCGGCACAAAATCGAGTTCATGATCGGCGCCACACCGTTCCTCGCCGAGCTCGTGGATGCCGCCGAGAAGAAGGGATCCCGACTCGAAAGCCTAAGGGTGTTTGCCTGCGGTGGCGCGGCTGTGCCGCCCGAGATCGTCCGGCGTGCGAACCGCGCTTTTGCCAATTGCATGAGCTTCCGGGTGTTCGGCAGTTCGGAATGTCCCATGATCAGCCAATGGTGCCGAGGAGATGCGGAACTGGCCGCGACGACCGACGGGGAGGTCTATGATTGGGATGTGAAGCTGGTCGACGCGCAGGGCAATCGGGTACCGCGGGGAGCGGAGGGCGAGATCCTGGCGCGGGGCCCCAGCCTGTTCCGAGGCTATACCAACCCGGACGCCAATCGCGAGGCCTTTGACGAGGAAGGCTATTTTCGCACGGGCGATCTCGGCGTCCTCTCGCCCGACGGCCTCATCACCATCACCGGGCGCAAGAAGGACATCATCATCCGGGGGGGTGAGAATATCAGCGCCAAGCAAATCGAGGATGCGCTGCATGAACATCCGGCGATCAAAGAGGCCGCTGTCGTCGCAATGCCGCATCCCCGCCTTGGTGAAGGCGTATGTGCCTATCTAATCCTAAGTGGGGCTGTTCGTCCGAGTCAGAGCGAGATTGCCGAGCACCTGCGGCAGTACGGTCTCGCCCGACAGAAATGGCCTGAACGGCTGGAATATGTCGAGCAGCTTCCCAAAACCGCATCAGGTAAGGTGCAAAAGCACCTGTTACGCAAGATGATTGCGGACCGCATTGCTTCGGAAGCATCGTCGGCTGCCACCGGTGATTGACCCATCGCGGGCTCACGGGCTGGGGGGGCAGCCAGCGCGTGAGAAGGGACGACAAGTAGCAAATGGCACGGCGTGAAGAAAAGGCAGCAGCGACCCGCGAGGCCATCCTCAAGGCGGCGATGCGGGTGGTGGGCCGGCATGGTTACGGGAAGGCCAGCATTGCGCGGATCGCTGAGGAGGCCGGCGTCGCTCATGGCCTGATCTATGTCTATTTCAAAAACCAGCAGGACCTTTTCGATCAGCTGCTCCCCTATGTGGGCGAAGTGATGCTGCGCCATATTGCCGACCAGATCGCCGAGACAGAACACCTCGCCGACCGTGAACGGCGCGGCCTGAACGCCAATTTCGAATTCATGCAGAAGAACCCGGCGATGCATCGCATCTTCAATGAAGCGGCATTCTTTGCGCAACCAGTCCATCAAGCCTTTTTGAGACGCATGGCCAGCGGTTACACGCGCTCGCTGAAGCGCAGTTACGACACCGGTGAGCTCAAAGGGTTTGGCGAGGATGAGCTGGAGGTGCTCGCCTATATGATGATCGGCGCGCGCGAGTTCCTGCTCGAGCGCTACGCTGTGCGCGACGGGCTGATCAACGACCTCCCCGAGCCGGTCAAATGTACCTATCTCAAGGCGTTCATCCGCTGCTTCGGGCTGGATGAGAACGAGGTCGAAAACGGCGAGCCAAAGACCGCAGATCGTAATCCGAAGCAAAGGGTCGGAACATCCTGAGCCTCGACGGGCTCGAGGCCGCATCCGACCCAAAAGGGGGGTGGGGAAATGCCGTGCAGCGAAAGCAACCCTTGTGAGCGCAAAGACGCCGACCTTCGCTATACGATCCCGCAGCTGATGAAGGCGCGGGCTCAGCTCTTTCCGACCCGGCTTGCTCTCTCTGCCCAGAGCGGTGCAGGCCGGGACCGCCTCACCTATAGGCAGCTCGCCCAGCGCATGGATGCCATGGCGCAGGAACTTGCAGCTCTCGGTTTAACACGGGGCGAGCGCATCGGTGTCTTCCTGACCAATGATCATGGGCGTGAATGCATCCTCACGGCATTGGGCGCGTTCGCGCTGGGGGCGGTGGTCGTGCCGTTCAATACACGGGCCTCCGACGATGAACTCACCCATGCGATCACCTTGACCAGCCCCCGCATGATCGTCACCGATAGCAGGTCACGCACGCGAATGGGTCAGCTCGCGCCGAGCGCAAGGCTGCTCGTGGTCGATGCGGATGGTGCGGGTGCGGGTGACGCGCCTTGGCCCGAACCCGAGCAACAGGGTTCAGGGGCTGAGCTCTCCTATGCCGATGATCCGGACACGCTTGCCTGCCTGCATTTCACCTCCGGCACCACGGCCCGTTCCAAGGCCGTGATGCACAGCCATAGAACGATGATCGCCGCCGGGCTTTGCTGCGGGAGCGCGCTCGGCCTTACGGCGGATGATCTCTATCAGGGGGCATTCCCCTTCTTCACCAGCTCGGCCCTCAATATCGCGTGCATGTCGTGCTGGGTGCAGGGCGCGGGGCTGATCCTCGAGGGTCATCTCGACAATGAGCGACGGCTGCGGCTCATCGAGACGGAGGCCACGAGCTTCTATCACGGGGTGCCGTCGGTCCTGAACTTCATGCTGCAAGAATATACCAAGGGCGGATATGACCTGCGGAGCCTCAGGCGGGTGGCCAATGGCGGCGCGGCAATGCCGATCGAGCTGATGCGGCGTATCGGCGAGGCCTGGCCCTGGGTTGATCAGGTCCAGATCTATGGGCTGACGGAAAGCGGCCCCAGTGGAACCGTGCTTGGACCTGCGGATCTGGAGCGCAAGGCGGGTTCGGTGGGCCACGCGATGCCCTACACAGAGATCGCGGTGGTGAACGAGCGGGGCGAGCCGCTGCCCCCGGGTGAAACGGGCGAAATTGCCATCACCGGGCCGGCGGTCGCCATGGGTTATTACGAGAATGCAGAGGCCACGGCGATGGCCTTTTCAGGCCGGCGCGTGCTTACGGGCGATGTGGGCAGGCTCGATGAGGATGGCTTCCTGTTCTTCGGTGATCGCAAGAAGGATGTGATCAATCGCGGCGGGCTCAAGATCGCGTCGGTGGCGGTGGAGAGCGTGCTTTACACACATCCGGCGGTGCGTGAAGCTGCGGTGGTCGCGGTGCCGCACCCCAATCTCGGCGAGGATGTCGCGGCCTGCGTGGTGCTCGTGCCGGGTCAAGCCGTAGACAAGGAGGTGCTCGCGCGCCATTGTGCAGCCCAGCTTGCGGATTATGCCGTGCCACGGCGCTGGCTTTTTCTGGAGGCGCTGCCGAAGAACCCGATGGGCAAGGTGCTGAAGACAGAGCTGCGGGCGAAAATGGCCAGCGAAACAGTTTGAGAGCAAGCAGCGGAGTGTAAGCCGAGGCAAGCGAGGCTAACTCTCAATCCAGATCAGTCTGGAGGATTGGAGATGACGCTCCTCGATATCAGGGAAAAGCCGCAGGATCAGACGGTTCCCACCGAGCAGGATCCGCGCTGGCAGGCGGTCGTCAACCGGGATGCGCGGTTTGACGGGCAATTCGTGTATGCGGTGAAGACAACAGGGGTCTATTGCCGGCCGAGCTGTGCTGCCAGGCTTGCGAAGCCCAAGAACGTCTCCTTCTTTGACAATGGATCAGAGGCTGCCGCTGCAGGGTTTCGGCCCTGCCGGCGCTGCCGGCCCGATGAGCCATCCCGGGCAGAGCAGAACGCCGCCATCGTGGCGGAGGCCTGCCGCAGGATAGAGCAAGCGGACGAAGCACCGCGGCTTGAGCAGCTCGCGGCGGCCGCCGGCATGAGCCCGTTCCATTTTCACCGGGTGTTCAAGGGCGAAACCGGCATCACGCCGCGGGCCTATGCGGCGGCCCATCGCGCCAGCCGTATCCGTGAGGCCCTCACCCGGCCGGAGGACAGCGTAACATCGGCGATTTATGACGCCGGCTTCGGCTCGAACAGCCGGTTCTACGAGACATCAAATGACGTGCTGGGAATGACGCCGACCGCGTTCCGAAAGGGCGGTGACAAAACGAGCATCAGTTTTGCCATCGGTGAGTGCTCGCTCGGCTCCATACTCGTCGCGCGCAGCGAGAGGGGCATCTGCGCCATTCACCTTGGGGACGACCCAGATGACCTCCTGCGGATGCTGCAGGACCAGTTCCCCAATGCCGAGCTGCTCGGCGGTGATGGAGGGTTCGAAACGCTGGTCGCGGAGGTCGTCGGCTTCGTAGAGGCGCCGCAGATCGGGCTCAAGCTGCCGCTGGACATCCGGGGCACGGTTTTCCAGCAACGGGTGTGGGAGGCACTACGCCAGATCCCGCCCGGCAAGATGGCGAGCTATGCGGAGATCGCCCGACGGATCGGCGCGCCAAAATCGGTGCGAGCGGTGGCGCGGGCCTGCGCGTCCAATACGATCGCGGTCGCCATCCCCTGCCATCGGGTGGTCAGGACCGACGGCGCCCTGTCGGGGTATCGCTGGGGTGTCGAGCGCAAACGGGCGCTGCTGGCCCGCGAGGTGAAGCTATGAGCGGCCTGGCGCGCAAACTGGCCGTTGATGGCGCCCCCTCGGCAGCGGAGCGGGTGGCAGGGCTGTCTTGGCCGGGACTAGCAGCCGAGCTCGATGGTTTTGGCTGCGCCATCATCGAGCAGCTGCTTGCGCCCGACGAATGTGACGGCATTGCCGGGCTCTATGACGACGAAGCGCATTTCCGCAGCCATGTCATCATGGCGCGGCATGGCTTCGGGCGCGGCGAATATCGCTATTTCGGCTACCCCCTGCCTGACCTCATCAGGGACCTGCGTGCTGCGCTCTACCCGCCGTTGGCGGTGATCGCCAATGGCTGGAACGAGCGAATGGGCATTGCCACCCGCTATCCCGAACGGCATGAGGACCTGCTGGCGGCCTGCCATGCGGCGGGGCAAACCAGGCCGACGCCATTGCTGCTGCGCTACAGGCCAGGCGATTACAATTGCCTGCACCAGGATCTCTATGGCGAGCTTGCCTTCCCGCTCCAGGTGGCAATCCTGCTGTCTCAGCCGGATGATGATTTCACGGGTGGCGAGTTCGTGCTGACCGAGCAACGGCCACGGATGCAAAGCCGGGCGGAGGTCGTGCCGCTCAGGAAAGGCGATGCCGTGATTTTCGCGGTCCATCACCGGCCCGTGCGCGGCAGCAAGGGCGACTACCGCGTCAATCTCCGGCACGGGGTGAGCCGGCTGCGCTCCGGTCAGCGGCATACGGTGGGCATCATCTTCCATGATGCCCGCTGAGCACCCGTTCAGTGTCACGCACCGCCGATCGGGGTCGTCACCTTGCCGGTGCCGCCGCATTCCGGGCAGGGCTTGCCGTCGATCATGCCGCTGCCGGAGCAGTGGCGGCAGATATTCTCGCCGGAGCCCGGTGTGCCGGGTGGCACGCTGTCGACATTTTCCGATTGAACGCCAGAGCCACCGGCGCTCGCCTGTTCCAAGCTGCGGCGCGCACGCGCGACCTCCGCTTCATCGACGGCAACGGGCCTGCTTGAGTCATCCGGCAGGCCCGGGCCCGTCTGGCTGATCGTCTCGTTGCGAGGCCTGTCGTTCAGGCCAGTGCTGATCTTCGCTTTCTCGTCCATTGGCATTCACCCATCGTTTCGGGGTGAACGCCGGTCGAGCCAGATGGTCGCGAAAAGAAGATCCCCAACCGGATCAGTCCTCAATGGTACCCAGCACCGCCAGGCAGTCGCCGGCCTTAACCAGGCCGGGGAAGTGGCGCGCGACGAGAATACCGTCGAGCTTGGCCTGATATTCGGCAGGCGCAAGCCCAGTGCGCCCGATGGGATAGACGCGCGCAAGCACATCGCCCTTGCGAACTGGCTCACCCAGGTCGATGCAGGTCTCAATCAGCCCGTCCGCCTCGGCAAAGAGGAAGCAGTCGTCAGAGGGCATATCGATGAAGCGCGTGGGGGCTTTCTCGATGGGGCCGCCGAGGATGCCGGCATGGCGCAGAACATTGCGCACGCCCCGCTTGGCGATGCGCGCCGTTTCGGCCCTGGCCGTGCCACCACCGCCCAGCTCGGTGGTGACGAAGACCTTGCCCAGTGTCTCGGCGGTGGTGTCGTACATACCCACTGCGTCGATCTCGAGCATGCGGACCGAATAGGGCGCGGAGAATGCCTCGACAGCCGCAAAGCAGCGGGCCTCCTGTTCCTTGTCCGGCAGAATGTGGGCGGCGGCGAATGGCACGAAGTCGAGTGTCTTGCCGCCGGAGTGGAAATCCAGCACCAGGTCTGCCAGAGGGAGCAGGTTGCGGGTGAAATAATCAGCGATCTTCTGGGTCACCGTGCCATCCGGCCGGCCGGGGAAGGAGCGGTTGAGATTGCCACGGTCAATCGGCGATGTTCTGGTACCGGCGCAGAAGGCGGGGTAGTTCATGGCCGGGACGATGATCACGCGACCGGTGATCTCCTCGGGCTTGAGGCTGCGGGCGAGATCGAACAAGGCGATCGGGCCTTCATATTCGTCGCCGTGATTGGCGCCGGTGAGAAGCGCGGTTGGCCCCTCGCCGTTGCAGATCGTGGTGATGGGGATCATCACCGAGCCCCATGCTGAGTCGTCCCGGCTATAGGGCAAGCGCAGGAACCCGTGCTGCACGCCGTCACGCTCGAAATCGACGGTGGGATGGATCGGTGAGGGTGGCAGAGCATTGATCATGTTCATCGGCGACCCACTCACCCCTTCACGAAGAGCTCACGCGGGACATTGGCGAGGCATTCAACGCCGCTATCGGTGATCGCGATGCTTTCGGTGATCTCAAGGCCCATGTCTTCGAGCCACAGGCCGGTCATGAAATGGAAGGTCATGCCGCGCTTTAGCTCGGTGCGATCGCCCGGGCGCAGGCTCATGGTGTGCTCACCCCAATCGGGCGGATAGCTGAGACCGATCGAGTAGCCGGTGCGGTTGTCCTTCACGATGCCGTATTTCTTCAACACGGCGAAGAAGGCATTGGCGATATCCTCGCAGGTATTGCCCGGTCGCGCCGCATCGAGGCCAGCATTCATGCCCTCCAGCACCGCCTTTTCGGCATCGAGAAAGGCTTGGGTGGGCTTGCCCAGGAACACAGTGCGCGACAAGGGGCAGTGATAGCGCTTATAGCAGCCGGCGATCTCGAAGAACGTGCCCTCCCCCGATTTCATCGGCGCATCGTCCCAGGTGAGGTGCGGGGCCGACGCATCGATGCCGGAGGGAAGCAAGGGCACGATCGCCGGGTAGTCACCGCCGAAATCTGCGACGCCGCGGATGCCCGCATCAAAGATCTCGGCCACGAGATCGCATTTGCGCATACCGGGCTCGACCGTCTCGATAATCCGCTGGTGCATGACCTCGACGATGCGGGCGGCCTTGCGCATGTAATCGAGCTCCTGAGGGCTCTTCACCGCTCGCTGCCAGTTCACGAGAGCATTGGCATCGACGAAGCGGGCATTGGGCAGATGGTGCACCAAGGAGGCATGGGCTGCCGCGGAGTACCAATAGTTGTCCATCTCGACGCCGATCGCTCCCCGCCCCCAGCCGCGATCCTCGATGATGGATGCGAGATGGTCCATGGGGTGGCGTTCTGTCGACTGAACGTAGTGGTCGGGATACCAGAGGATGTTGTCATGGGCGAGATAGGCGGTGCGCTTGGCGCCATTCGCATCCTGTTTGCGCCCGTACCAGATGGGCTCGCCATCGGGCGGCACCAGCACGCATTGGTGCACATAGAAGGACCAGCCGTCATAGCCGGTGAGCCAGGCCATGTTGGAGGGATCGGAGACGATCAGCAGGTCGATGCCGCGCTCGGCCATGGCCTTGCGGGTCTTGGCAAGCCGCTCGGCATATTCGGCACGCGTGAAGTTTAGCTGTGCTTGGGTCATGGTTGTTCTCGCAAAATGAGATCAGCTGTCGAACGGCACGCCGGCATTCGCGGCCTTGGCTCGGGCGTTGGCGAGCGTGGCAATGGCGGTATCCTGCACGCCAGTGCCGGTGAGGTCGCAAATCGTGATCGCCTGCGGGGAGGACCGCCCGGGCGCCTTACCGGCAATGATGGCGCCCAGCTCGGGGAAGACGGCATCCGGGGCGATCATGCCGGCCGCGACGGCGTGATGCAGCTCACCGAGACGGCGGACTTGCGAGAGGCTATCGGCCACATAAAGGTCGGCCCGCTCGATGAGGTCGGGCGCGAGTTCGTTCTTGTGTTCGCTATCGGAGCCCATGGCGGTGATGTGCTGGCCTGGGCTTACTTCAGCCGCGCCGAGCAAGGGCTCGGTGGCCGGCGTGGTGGTGACGATGATATCGGCCTCGGCCACCGCCGTCTGGACGGACGGCATAGCTGTCACCCTAATGCCGAGCTTATCTGCCAGCTCGCCTGCCGCAGCCTTGGCCCGCTCGGGGTTGCGAGCCCAGATCCGCGCTTCGCGGATGGGCCGCACCAGCGCCAAGGCTTCGAGTTGCAGGCGCGCCTGCATGCCGGCGCCCAGTATCGCCGCCTTCGATGCGTCGGGCCGTGACAGATGCTTGGCGGCAACCGCACCGGCCGCGGCGGTGCGGACATCCGTCAGATAGCCATTGTCGAGGAGCAGCGCTTCCACGAGACCGGTGCGGGCACTGAACAGCACCATGAGGCCGTTGAGGCTGGGGAGCCCGAGCTTCGGGTTATCGAAAAAGCCCGGACTGATCTTGATGGCAAAACCATCAAGCCCTGGCACATAGGCAGTCTTTACATCCACCTCGCCGCGATGTTCGGGGATGTCGAGCCGGAGGATCGGCGGCATGGCAACCGGCTTGGTGGCCAGGGCGAGGAATGCCTGCTCAACACAGGCCACCGCTTCGTGATCCAGGGACACGATGCGGCGCAGCTCCGCTTCGGTGAGCACGGTCATGCGCGGCATTAGGCTGTCCTTTCCTGGTTGGCAGAACCGGCTGGCCACTTGCCGGAAATGATGCGGAGATGAAGGTCCATGTCGATGTTGCGGCCGGAGAGCAGCGCCACGGTCGGTCCGCGCAATTCGACTTTCCCGGCGAGCAAGGCGCCGATGCCGACTGCGCCTGATCCTTCAATGATCTCGCGCTCCTCGCGATAGGCATGAGTGATCCCGGCGGCAATCTCGTCCTCGCTCAGCAGCACGGTGCCATCGAGCAGCTCGCGCGCCATCGGAAAGGTGTGACGGTTGGCAAGGCCAATGCCGCCGCCGAGCGAGTCCGCCAGGGATTCTTCCTCCTCGACCAGAACCGGCTTGCCGGCGGTGAGGCTTGCATGCATGGCGGCGCCTTTCGCCATCGACACACCGATCACCCGCGTTCCCGGCTTGAGAGCCTTCACCGCGCGAGCGATGCCGGCCGCAAGACCGCCGCCCGATAGGGGGACAAGCACGAGCTCGATATCGGGAACGTCTTCCACGATCTCAAGGCCGAGGGTGCCCTGCCCCGCGATAATCGCAGCATCATCGAAGGGCGGCACCATGGTCATGCCCTCTTCCGCAACCAGGCGATCGACCTCGAGCTGAGCCTCGTCCTGGGAGCTGCCAATGATGCGGACTTCAGCACCCAATGTGCGGATGCCCTCAACCTTATTCGAGGGCACCAGCTTCGACATGCAGATGATACAGCGTATGCCTTCCGCCTTAGCCGCATAGGCAAGCCCGCGGCCATGATTGCCGGTGGAAACGGCGACCACCCCGTGCGCCTTGGCCTCTGGCGATAGCGACATCAGCGCGTTGGTGGCGCCGCGCAGCTTGAAGCTGCCGGTGATCTGGCGGTGCTCCATCTTGAGGAACACCGGCACCCCTGCGCGGGCGGAAAGGCTGGGGGAAGGCATCGTGGCCGTGTGCAGCACCTTTCCAGCGATTTGGTCGCGGGCCGCCTCAATATCCGTCAGCGAGACGAGCTCTGATGACATCATCAAACCTCACGCGGCGATGCGGGTGGGGAGCGCCATTAGGCTTCCCCATTGGGGACGTGGCGTATCGACCCCACATAAGCGCAGGCACTGCCAGGCCGTGGCAAGATTGCTGGTCACCACCGGCCGCCCGATCGCGCGCTCGATCTCCGGAACGATTGCCGCCGAGCGCAGGGCCGTACAGGAAATGAACAGCGCTTCGGCATCATCGGCCATAGCGGCGATGGCGGCTTCTACAAGGGATGCCGGCTTTATTCGCGCCATCTCGCGATCATCCTCGAAGCCGAGACAGGTGAAGCGCGCAATATCGAGTCCGTGGTCCGTGAAATAGGCGGCCATGGGCGTACTGGTCTCAACCGTATAGGGGGTGAGGATGCTCATGCGCCTGGCACCAAGGGCGTGCAGACCCGCAACGGCGGCAAGCGGCGGTGTGACCACCGGTATGCCCGGCTTTGCGGATTGAATGGCCGCTTCAACCTCGGCATCGCCAATCACCACGGAGGCGGAGGTGCAGGAGAAGCAGATCGCATCCAGTGTCTCGTCCGGCAGAATGAGCGCTGCCCCTTCACTCAACCTGGGCTGCATGCGGTGCAGATTGTCCGGGGTGGTCGGGTTGGCGTAGGCGATCCGGGCTGTATAGACAGCGAGGTCTTCGCCGGCGACCATGCGGCGGAAATCCTGCTCCGTCGTGTGGTCGGTGGCGAGCACGATCAGCCCGATGCGGCGCGGCACCGCACGGGGATCAAGCTCCGGGACGAGGGCGGCACGTTCGATGGTCATGGGACTCATGGGAGGCTCCTTCAGTCGAGCCGTCCGAAGCGGCGCTCGAGCAAGCGCAGCAAGAAGACGGAGATGAGGCTGATGACGAGAAAGAAGGCACCGACCAATGTCATCGGCTCGAGATAGCGGTAGTTGTAGTTGGCGACGCTGCGCGCCTGGTTCATGAGCTCCAGCACCGTGACGGCCGAAAGCAGCGGCGTTTCCTTAAACATGGCGACGAGATAATTGGCCAGAGCCGGGATCATCGGTGGTATGGCCTGGGGTAGTATTACATGGATCCAGCTTTGGACGGGGCTGAGATTGCAGGCCTTTGCCGCTTCCCACTGGCCGCGAGGCACGTTGTCTATACCGGCCCGGTAGACCTCGGCCGTATAGGTGCCATAGTGCAGGCCAAGACCGATGACGCCGGCAACCAACGGGGCGAGCGTGATCCCGAGATCCGGCAGGATGTAGAAGAGGAAATAGAGCTGCACGAGCAACGGCGTGCCGCGAATGAATTCCACAATGAAGGATGCGGGCCGCGACACCAGCGGGTTGCGCGAGCGCCGGATGATCGCAAAAGCCAAGCCCACCACAGCCGCGACCGCCGCGCCCAGGAGGGTCGCGAGGATGGTGATCTTCACCCCCTCGAAGAGGGTGGGCAGGATCTCGCGGACGAAGGCCCAGTCCCAATCCATGGCCGCCTCAGGTCCGAACGCCGTCGAGGCCGCGGGTGAGCCTTCGCTCCAACCCGCGCACCCCGAAGGAGATGATGGACGCAAAGATGAAGTAGATCACCAGGATGGTCATAAACGGCACCATGGTGTTGCCGGTCTGGGCGCGCACCACCTGGGCCTGAAAGGTGAGGTCCGCGAGCGAGATCAGCGAGACCACCGCGGTTGCCTTGAGGAGCTCTATGGCATTGTTGCCGAAAGTGGGCAGCATGATGATGAATGCTTGCGGGATGATGACCTGACGCAGCGCCTGCCAGCGGGTGAGATTGAGCGCGATACAGGCCTCATATTGCTCACGGCCGATGGACTGGACCGCGCCGCGGACCACCTCGGCCCCATAGGCACCCACATTCAACCCGAGCGCCAGGACGCCCGCCTCGAGGGGCGTCAAGCTCAGGCCGAAGAGCGGCAGCACGAAATAGACCCAGAACAGCTGAACGAAGATCGAGGTGCCGCGGAAGAACTCGATATAGACGGTCGCCAGCGCGCGCAGGATCCACCACCGGGACAGGCGCCCCAGCCCTGCGATGAAAGCCATGACGAGGGCCAGAATCGAACCGAGCACCGTCAGCTCGACAGTCACCCAGGCCCCTTCGAGGATCAGGGGGAGATAGTCGAACCATTGGCTCATGGCGGTGCTGTGAGGCTCCGTGCGAAAGCGGCGTTACGGGCAAGCGACGCTGTGCATGGCCGGGGGCCAAAGCGGTCCGGCCATGCGCCCATCACTCGTCAGTTGGAGGCCATGCAGAGCTTCTCGCGGCTCGTCTCCATGGCGGCCTTGGCAGAGAAACCATAGGGCTCGATGATCTTGGCAAACTCGCCGGACTTCTTTAGTTCCGCCAGGACCTTGTCGAAGGCATCACGCAATTCGGTCTCGTCCTTGCGGAAGGCGGCGCCATCACAATACACGGGCGTGTTCTGCACCGGTGCGACCACCTCGAGGTTGGAATCGTTTGCCTTCTGGATCAGGTCGTTGATGGACAGAACGGGAAGCGAATAGGCATCGATGCGGCCATCCTGCAGCATCTTGATGCCGCTTTGGCCATCAGGCACCACGATCACGCGGTCACGCGGCACGCCCGCCTCGAGCGCCAGCCGCTCCTCAGTGCCGCCACCGGGGGCGCCGATCTTCGCGTTCGGGTTCTTGGCGATATCCGCATAGCTCTGGAGCTTCAGCGGATTGCCCTTCTTCACCGCCATGGCTTCGGCATCGCACAGAATCGGCTCGGAATAAGCGACGGCGCGGCAACGCTCGGGCTTCATGAAAAGACCAGCGGTCACCACATCGAAGCGCTTGGCCTGCAGGCCCGGGATCATGGCACCGTATTCCGAAACGGACGCAACCACATCGTCAACGCCAAGCTTCTTGAAAATAGCGCGGGCGACGTCGGGCGCCGCGCCGGAGACGGAGCCATCGGGCTTGACCGCGGTGAAGGGTGGCTCATTGGCTATGGCGATGCGGGCAAAGCCCTGCTCGCGCAAGCGCTCCAGCGATTCCTGCGCGAGCACAGACGTGCCGGTGGCAAGGGTCACTGCGAATATCGCACAGGCTGCAAGGGCTGCAGTGCCGCGTTTGCCATGCGTGTTTGTGATCTTGATCATGACGGTCTCCCTCGGTCTTTGCTAGGGCGGCTTCTTCGTTGTTGGTTAGACGCGCTGGCCGGCAGCGATGATCTTCTTCAAGAAGGCTTGCGTCCGCTCGTTACGCGGACGGGTGAAGATATCGTCGGGCGGCCCTTCCTCGATGATCGATCCTCTGTCGAAGAACAGCACCCGGTCGGCGAAGTCGTGGGCGAAGCCCATCTCGTGAGTGACCAGCAGCATGGTCATGTCGGTCTCTGCGGCAAGCTTGCGCATGACGTTCAGAACCTCCTCGACCAGTTCGGGATCGAGGGCCGAGGTCACCTCATCGAACAGCATGATCTTGGGCCGCAGCGCCAAGGCGCGCGCTATGGCGACACGCTGCTTCTGCCCGCCGGAAAGCTGCGCGGGCATGGCGTCCGCTTTATCGGCCATGCCGACCATTTCGAGGAGGCGCATGGCTTCCTTTTCGGCCTCGGCGCGTTTGACGCCTTGGGTCAGCACGGGCGCAAGCGTGATGTTGTCGCGAACGCTCTTGTGCGGAAACAAATTGAATAGCTGGAACACCATGCCAAGCTTAGTGCGCATCTTGTGCAAATGGCGCTCATCCGCCGGCACCGGCGCGCCGTTCCGCTGCATATGAAAGAGGTAGTCGCCATCGACCTTGATGAAGCCACTGTCGATGGTCTCCAAGGTCATGAGGATGCGGAGGATCGTGGTCTTGCCGGAACCGGAAGGCCCGATCAGCGCGATCTTCTCTCCGGCATTCACCGTGAAGGAGAGATCTCTCAGGCAGGTGAAGCTGCCAAAGCTCTTGCTGATCTGCTGGACTTCGATGATCGGAGCCAACGCGCCGTCTCCCTGCCGGGCGAACAATGATGCCACGATGGGAGAGGCTTAAAATCATGTCAATTGGAAAATTAAATCATATCAATCTAGAAAATCCTGGTCAGACGACGAGAAGCGCCGGCTCCGGATCACTGCGCAGGAGGTGAGCGAGCCGCTCAAGGCCCGGCCGCAATTCCGCCTCGCTGGTCGAGCCGATGGACACGCGGATCGCGTTCCGATGAACGGCCGGCGGGATGAAAAACGAGGCACCGGGTGCGACCGCCACGCCGTGCAGCCGGGCATGGGCGACGAATTGCGCCTCGTCGTGGCCCTTTAGGGGCACCCAAAGGTGCAGGGCATTGGGGTGGGAGCGGTAGGGAATGTCGGTAAAGACCTCCCGAGCCATCGCGTGGCGGCGCCGCAGCGCCTCGCGTTGCCAAAGCATCAGCTCCATGGCGGTGCCATTCTCGACCCAGCGGGTGGCGAGTTCGGCAAGCAGCGCCGTCGCCATCCAGTTCGTCACGAGATGGCGGTTTGCTGCGGATGGCACCAAGCGATCCGGAACCACCAGATATCCAATCCGCAGGCCGGGAACGACGCATTTGGTGAAGCTCGTGACATAGAGCGTGTTGTCAGGCGCAAGGGCAGCCAATGGCGGCGGCTTATCCTCGACCAGGGGTCCCAGCACATCATTTTCGATGATCGCGAGACGGTGTCGTTGCGCCACCGCGACCAGGGCTCGGCGGCGCGCCTCACCCATCAGGGAAGCGGTAGGATTGATGACGCTCGGCTGGACGAAAACGGCGCGAATATCGCCCTGGCGGCAGGCCGCCTCGAGCGCATCGGGGATGATGCCTTCGGCATCTATCTCGATGCCGCAGAGTTTCAGGCCGAGATAAGAAGCAAGCGGAACCAGCGTGTGGTGACCAACCTGCTCTGTGGCAATCGTGGCCCCGGTGGGCGCGGTGGTCATGAGCGCGATGGTCATGGCGGCAGTTGCGCCATTGGTGAGGCTGATATTGCCCGAGGAGACATTGGGCAGACCGCAGGCTCTCAGCCATTGCACCGCAATCGCGCGGTGGCGGGGAAAGACTACATTCGGCCGGAAAGACAGGATGGCGCTGGCCGGCACCGTTTCAGACAAGTCCCGCAGCGCCGCCTTCATGCGATCCAAATGGATCTGGTCGCCGGCAGGCTTTAGGATCGACAAGTCGATCACCTCGCCCAGGCGCTCCGGCAGATAAGGGGGATCCGGTTCCCGGCGAGGCGGACGCACAAAGGTGCCACGCCCGATCTCGCCCGAGAGCAGCCCGCGCCGAATCAATTCCTCATAGGCACGCGAAACGGTCTGCGTGGAAAGCTGCAGATCTTCCGCAAGATGACGCTGGGTCGGCAGCCGAGTTCCCGCTTCCAGCTTGCCTTCCACGATCGCCCTTGCAATCTGATCAGCGAGGGAGAGATAAGCGGGCCTGCGAAGGGCCGTCGGATCGGGGCGCCACATTGTCATGAAACATTGAATGCCTAAAATCAGTGCAATTGACAACGGGAAAAGCCGGCCTCTATCGTCGCTCAGCAAGCTTGGACGGTCTTCATGGCATCCGTAAAGCTCGATGCGATCGATTTGCGCATTCTGAGCGAAATACAGAAAGATGGGCGCATCACCAAGATCGCGCTGGCAGAGCGTGTCGGCCTTTCGGCGACGCCATGCTGGATGCGGCTCAAGCGGCTTGAAGCGGCCGGCCTCATCTGCGGCTATCACGCGCGGATCGCATTGAAGCTCATTGCACCCTTCGCGCTGGTCTTCATGGAAGTCACGCTGGGCGCGCATCGGCAATCGGATTTCGATCGGTTCGAGCGTGCGATCAAGGACGTCCCTGAAGTGATCAGCTGCTGGTCGGTGGGTGGCGGGCTTGACTATCTTCTCAAGGTGCTGGCGCCCGATATCGATGCTTATCAGCGCCTGGTCGATGAGCTCCTGGCCCGTGACATCGGGATTGACCGCTATTTCACCTATATCGTCACGAAGGTGGTCAAGGACGAGCCGGTGCTACCGCTGGAGACATTGCTGGACGGGTGATCTAAACGCCGGGATCACCAGACTCTTCAAGCGCTTGCTTGACGTTTTCCCGCAAACCGGTGTCCACATCGCTCGACGATGCTCTAGAGACTTTCTCTTCGGAGCAGGCAGGGGTGCGACAGGATTGTCTAATCCTCCCCCTGCAAATGGTCCCATTTTCCGCCCCACCGCCCCTAGGCTCCGTCATCGACAGGCTGCCGATGAGCCTAAGGGAGCGCATCGATGATGACCGCACAATGCAGACGGCATACTCGCCACCCCGAACTCGCCCGGCTTGGCGATCTGCGGCTGGTCCGCGAACTCGCCTATGTCGATGGTAAATGGACGGCCGGCGCGGATTGCACCACCATCGAGGTGCGCGATCCGGCGAGCGATCAGCCCATTGCCTGGGTCGCGAAGCTCGATGCGGCCGCGACGGATGACGCGATCGCGGCAGCTCACCGGGCTTTTCCCGGCTGGGCCGCATTGCTCCCGCAAGAGCGCGCCGCGCATCTCAAGCGCTGGCATGAGCTGATTATCGCGGCCAAAGAAGACCTCGCCCTCATCATGACGCTGGAGCAAGGCAAGCCTTTGAGCGAGGCGCGCGGTGAAATCGACTACGCCGCCTCCTTCGTCGAATGGTATGCGGAAGAAGCCAAGCGGCTCAATGTGGAGAGCGTGACCAGCCATCTGCCCGGCGCCGAGATGATCGTGCAGCGGGCGCCGTTGGGTGTGGTCGGTGTCGCGACACCCTGGAATTTTCCATCCGCCATGCTGACCCGCAAGGCAGCCGCCGCCATGGCCGCCGGCTGCGCTGTGGTGGCTCACCCTTCCTCCTATACGCCCCTTTCCGCCTTGGCCCTTGCAGAACTGGCCGATCGCGCGGAACTGCCATCGGGTGTGTTGAACATCGTGACGGGCAATGCCGCTGCGATTGTCGGGCGGATGTGTGAAGATCCGCGCGTGCGCGCCATGAGCTTCACCGGCTCTACCGAAATCGGCCGCATGATCGCCGCGCAATGCGCACCGACGATGAAGCGGCTGGTGATGGAGCTCGGAGGACACGCGCCGCTCATCATTTTCGCCGATGCCGACCTCGAGCGCGCGGTTGACATCGCCATTGGCGCCAAATTCGCCACCTCGGGCCAGGATTGCCTGGCGGCCAACCGCATTTATGTGGAGCGGCCGATTTACGAGGGTTTTTGTGCCGCGTTTGCTGCCCGTATCAAGACGTTGAAGGTTGGGCCTGGGCTTGCCGAGTGTGTCGATATCGGCCCGCTCATGCATGGCCGCGCCGTTGAGAAGGTCGATGCACAGGTGCGCGATGCCTTGAGCCGGGGCGCACGCTGCCTTGTCGGTGGGGAGCGCCATGCGGCGGGCGACTTGTTCTATGCGCCGACCCTCATCGTGGACGTGCCCGATGATGCGCTCATTATGCGTGAGGAAACCTTCGGGCCGGTTGCGGCCGTCACCCGCTTCGATGATGAGGCTGAAGTGGTCGCCCGCGCCAATGACACGGATTACGGCCTGGTCGCCTATGTGGTCACTCGCGATGGCGCGCGCATGCTGCGCCTTGGCCGGGCACTTGAATACGGCATGGTCGCGATCAATCGGGTGAAGATCACAGGCGCGCCCATTCCCTTCGGCGGCATGAAGCAGTCGGGCCTCGGGCGGGAGGGTTCACGCCACGGACTCGAGGCCTTCACCGAGCTCAAATATCTCTGCCTCGATGCCGCCTGATCATCGCCACGATTTTCTTGGAAGGAGCCGCCGCATGCTCGACCGCAGCAATGATTTGAACGCCTGGGACCGTGACCATTTCTTCCACCCTTCAACCCACATGGCCCAGCATGCGCGCGGCGATACGCCCAACCGCATCATGGCGGGCGGCGAAGGTGTCTATGTGGTCGACCGGGACGGGCGTAAGAGCCTCGATGCCTTTGCCGGGCTCTATTGCGTGAATGTGGGCTATGGGCGCCGCGAGATCGCCGAGGCGATCGCCGAGCAGGCGTTCAAGCTGCCCTATTACCATGCCTATGTGGGCCATGGCAGCGAGCCCTCGATCAAGCTCGCCAAAATGATCATCGACCGAGCGCCGGCGGGCATGAGCCGCGTGTTCTTCGGCCTGTCGGGCTCGGATGCGAACGAGACCAATATCAAGCTGATCTGGTACTACAACAACGTGCTGGGCCGGCCGGAGAAGAAGAAGATCATCTCGCGTTGGCGCGGGTATCACGGTTCGGGTGTGATGACCGGGAGCCTCACCGGTCTCGCCGGATTTCACAATGCGTTCGACCTGCCGCGCGCGCCCATTCTGCACACCGAGGCCCCCTATTATTTCCGGCGGCCCGACCCGGCCATGAGCGAAGAGGCCTTCTCGCAATATTGTGCCGACAAGCTCGAGGAACTCATCCTGGCGGAGGGGCCGGACACCATCGCTGCCTTCATCGGCGAGCCTGTGCTGGGCACCGGCGGCATCGTGCCGCCGCCGCAAGGCTATTGGGACAAGATCCAGGCGGTTCTTGGAAAATATGACATCCTGCTGGTGGCCGATGAAGTGGTGACCGGCTTCGGGCGGCTTGGCTCCATGTTCGGCTCAGACCATTACGGGATGAAACCCGACCTCATCACCATCGCCAAGGGGCTCACCTCGGCCTATGCACCGCTGTCGGGGGTGATCGTCGCCGAGCGGTTCTGGCGCGTGCTGGAGCAAGGCTCGGATAAACTGGGCCCGATCGGCCATGGCTGGACCTATTCCTCGCATCCCCTGTGCGCGGCGGCCGGCGTGGCCAATCTGGAATTGATCGATGCGCTCGGCCTCGTGTGCAATGCGGCTGAGACCGGAGCCTATTTCAAGGAGAGGCTGACAGAAGCGCTCAGCGATCACCACATTGTTGGAGAGGTCCGCGGCGAAGGATTGCTCGCCGCGGTCGAATTTGTGGCAGACAAGGAGGACCGCGTGTTCTTCGATGCCGATTTGAAGGTGGGCCCGCGCATCGCCGCCGCCCTGCTCGAGCGCGGCGTCATCGGCCGAGCCATGCCGCAGGGCGATATTCTCGGTTTTGCCCCACCACTTTGCATTACCCGTGACGAGGTCGACACCGTGGTCGCTGCAACACGCGATGCGGTCGAGGCCGTCGCCGCAACCCTTTGATTTAGGCCATTGGAGAAATTTCATGCGTATAGGTGTTCCCAAGGAGATCAAGACGAATGAGGCCCGTGTGGGGCTGGTCCCGTCAGCAGTGGCCGAGCTTACCCGCCGCGGCCACGAGGTGCTGGTCGAGACAGATGCGGGTCTCGGCAGCGGCATGACGAATGCGGATTACGAGGCCGCGGGCGCGCGGATCGTTCCCACCGCCGACGAGGTCTGGTCAGCGGCCGAGATGATCGTGAAGGTGAAGGAGCCGCAGGCGGCCGAGCGGCGCAAGCTTTCCAAAGGCCAGGTGCTGTTCACCTACCTGCATCTTGCGCCGGATCCGGAGCAGACCGCCGATCTCGTGGCTTCGGGTGCCACCTGCATCGCCTATGAGACCGTCACCTCGCCTTATGGCGGGCTGCCATTGCTCGCACCGATGTCGGAAGTGCCGGACGGCTTGCCCCGCAAGTGGGCGCCCATTGCCTGGAACGGCCACAAGGCGGCCGTGGCGTCCTGCTCGGCGGTGTGCCAGGCGTGTCCCCGGCAGAGGTCGTCGTCTTGGGCGGTGGTATTTCCGGCACACATGCGGCAACGATCGCCTTGGGCATGGGTGCCGATGTGACGGTGGTCGACCGCTCACCCGAGGCGCTGCGGCGCATCTCCGCCCAGTTCGGCGGGCGCGTGCGCACGGTGTTCTCGACACAGCATGCCATTCAGGAGCTCGCGCGACGCGCCGATCTGCTGATCGGCTGCGTGCTGGTGCCGGGTGCGACTGCGCCGAAGCTCATCACCCGCGATATGCTCCCGACCATGAAACCGGGTTCGGTGATCGTCGACGTGGCCATTGACCAGGGCGGCTGCTGCGAGACATCGAAGCCCACGACCCATTCGGCGCCCACCTATGTGGTGGATGGGGTTGTGCATTACTGTGTCGCCAATATGCCGGGAGCGGTTGCGCGCACGTCGACACTGGCGCTTAACAATGTCACCCTGCCCTACGTGATCGCCCTGGCGGATAAGGGCTGGCGGCGCGCCCTGATGGAAGATCCGCATCTGCGCGCCGGTCTCAATGTCCATGATGGCCACATTGCCTGTGCGCCTGTGGCCGAAGCGCAAAACCTGCCGTGGGAGGCACCGGAGCAATTGCTCGCGGCCTGACCGGCACATCGCAAATCAGAGAGAGGGAGTACGTCAATGTCGGCCATCCCGGACACCATGTGCGCCGTGCTGCTGACCGGCCATGGAGGCCTCGACAAGCTGGTCTATCGGACCGATGTTCCGGTACCGAAGCCAGCATCTGGCGAGGTGCTGATCCGTGTTTCCGCCTGCGGAATGAACAACACGGATGTCTGGGTGCGTGAAGGCGCCTATGGCACGGAGGATGATCCGACGGCTGTGTCCACCTGGCGCCGGCATGAGCCGACGCTTACCTTTCCCAGGATCCAGGGCACGGATACCGTAGGCTATGTGGTGGCGGTGGGCGACGGCGTGCCGCCATCACGCATCGGCGAGCGCGTGATGGTCGATTTCAGCATCTATAATGCCGAAGACGATAGTCTCGCCGAAATCGACTATATGGGCCATGGACGCGATGGCGGCTATGCCGAATTCATGACATTGCCCGCGGAGAACGCCCATGTGGTCGACACACCAATGTCGGACGCGGAGCTCGCCACCTTCTGCTGCGCTTACCTCACGGGCGAGCACATGCTGGATCGGGCACGGGTCAAAGCCGGCGAACAGGTCCTGATCACCGGCGCATCGGGCGGAGTCGGCTCGGGGCTCATTCAGCTCTGCCGGGCGCGCGGCGCCATTCCTTATGCAGTGGTCGGGGCCGGCAAGGAAGAGGCCGTGAAGGCGATCGGCGCCGAGGCGGTGATCACCCGAGGCCAGGGCGATCTCGTAACGGCGGTCGAGGCTGCCACTGGCGGGGCTCCCATCGACGTGGTCGCCGATCTGGTGGGTGGCCCCATGTTCAACGACCTCCTGCGCATCCTTCGGGCGGAGGGACGCTATACCACTGCCGGGGCGATCGCAGGACCGGTCGTGCAGCTCGATTTGCGAACCATGTATCTCAAGCATCTGGAGCTACACGGCTCATCGCAAGGCACACGCGGCGCCTTCAAGCGCCTGGTCCGCTATATCGAAGAGGGCAAGATCAAACCGCTGCTCGCCGGCACCTACCGGCTTTCGGATTTTCATCGGGCACAGACCGATTTCATGGAGAAGGCTTTCGTCGGAAAGCTGGTGGTTATTCCCGACGCGATGTTCGAGACAAACCCTAAGAGTGCGCGCGAAGAGGCTCATGCCTGAGCGCCTCAAAGGGTGCGGGGACCCAAACGGCCCGCTCCGCAGTTTACTCTCGCGAAGGTAGTCCGGAGGTAAGCTCGGCTTTCCAGTCGGCCCAGTTCCTCAGTCCAGGACCGGGTCGGTATGTGCTTGCAGAGCTACACCTACACTGGGCTCATCTCAACCCGAGGAGATGGCAGTGGAGCTGTTTCGGCATCCAAGCTTCGACAACCATGAAGCCGTCCTGTTCGCATCCGAGGCAGAAAGCGGGCTTCAGAGCATCATCGCCATCCACAACACCAGCCGTGGGCCGGCGCTCGGCGGCTGCCGATACTGGCAATATGCGACCGAGGACGAGGCGCTGAAGGACGTGCTGCGGCTTGCCCGGGGCATGACCTATAAGGCGGCGATTGCGGAATTGCCCCTGGGCGGCGGCAAGACGGTCATTCTGGCGGATCCGGAGAGACGGAAGGATCCGGGGCTTTTTCGTGCACTCGGGCGCAAGATCGAGATGCTCGGCGGCCGGTACATCACTGCGGAAGACGTTGGAACTTCGCCTGCGGACATGGTGGAGGTTCGCAAGGAAACGCGCTATGTGGCCGGCATCCCGCCAGAGCAGGGCGGGCGCGGCGATCCCTCCCCCATCACGGCCTATGGAGTCTATCTGGGCCTTTGCGAAACGGTCCGGCATGCGCTCAAGCGCGACAATCTTCGCGGGCTCACGGTGGCCGTGCAGGGGCTGGGGCATGTGGGCTTCAACCTCTGCCGCCACCTTAACCAGGCAGGGGCGCAGCTGATCGTTGCGGATCTCAACGCGGAGCGGATCCGGCGAGCCGAAGAGGCATTCGGCGCGCGGCCAGTCGGGCTGGTCGAAATCCTCACTGTTGAGGCCGATGTGCTCTCGCCCAATGCGCTCGGCGCCGTTCTCAATGCGGAGACGATCCCGCGACTCAAGGTGGCCGCGATCGCTGGGGCAGCCAATAATCAGCTCGCCGATATCGAGCGCGATGGCGCTTTGCTGGTTCGGCGGAGTATCGCCTATGCGCCGGATTATGTGATCAATGCCGGCGGGCTCACCGTGGTCTGCGGAGAATATCTCGGCTGGACGGCGGATGAGATCAGCCGGCGTGTGGACGCGATCGGGCCTCGACTCGCCGACATATTGCGCGAGGCCAGCGCCAGGGGCGAGCCGACACAGGTGGTGGCTGACCGCAAAGCCGAGCGGCTATTTGCGGCGTCTCACGGCAGCCGGGTCTGACACGGGCCTTGTGTGGTCCTGGATGATGGCCAGGAGGGCGTCAACTATGGGGCCGCGATGACGCCGTTTGTGCCAGAGCGCGTGGAACTCTCGCTCGGGCAACCGGAACTGCACATGGTGCAGAAGGCCGGCCTCTATGCTCGGGGCTGCCACCGAGGCCGAAATGGCGGTGGCACCCAAGCCCGCTTCAACGGCCGCGCGGACTGCCTCGTTCGAGGGAAGCTCCATTGCCACAGGAAGGCGGCCCGGATCCAGCCCTATCCGTGAAAGGGCCTGCTCGAACTCGGAGCGTGTCCCAGAGCCGGGCTCGCGCAGCACCCAGTCGGTCGTGAGAAGATCGTCCGTGGTGAGCTTGCCCGCGTGGGCCCATGGGTGGTCCACGCCCACAACCACAACGAGCTGGTCGCGAGCAATGGCCATGCTTTCGAAGTGATCCGGCTCCACCGCGCCCTCGACAAAGCCCAGCTCCGCGAGACCGCTGTCCACTGCGCCTGCCACTTGGCCGGTGTTTCCAATGGCGAGCCTGATCTCGATGCGGGGATAGGCGCGGTGAAAAGCAACCAGGTGGCGCGGCAGCCAATAGCTGGCGATTGTCTGGCTCGCCTGCACATGCAGCGTGCCCCGTTCCAGCCTGCCGAACTCGCTCAGCGCCAGTTCCGCGCGTGCGACCTGGGCGAGGATGGCGCGTGCTTCGGCCAGAAACGCGCGGCCGGCTTGCGTCAACTCGATGCGGCGGCCCACGCGATCGAAGAGACGGGTATTATGCTGCGCCTCAAGAGCGGCGATGGCATGGCTCGCCGCGGATTGGGCCAGATTGAGGGCGCGCGCTGCCCGGGTTACGTGCTGGCGCTCAGCCACCGCCACGAAGATGCGCAGCTGCTCCAGTGTCATTTGGCGGCCTCTCACCATTAATCTTCGAGTGAGATTATAGCGCCCAAACCAATCTATCCAATTGGATGAAGCAAGCTGTCTGGCGCCCGCTAGGCTGTCATTTTCACCAGAACGAGGCTGAAGCATGCAATGAAGAGAAAGGCTGCGAGAGCAAGGGCAAATGGCTTGAGCCCCTTGGCGCGCAGCTTGCGGATATCCGTCTCAAGCCCCATGGCCGCAAGCGCCATGGACAGCATGAAGGTGGTTGCCACAACGATCGCGCCCTTCACGTCGGCTGGCACCGTGATGAGGCTGTTCAGGCCGACCAGCACAATGAAACCAAATACGAACCAGGGCATGGGCGCCTTGGCCTGCCCGGCCGTATTGCCACTCTGCCGGGCACGCCGGGCTGCGAACAGGCCGAGGGTGATCACCAGGGGCGCCAGCATCATGACGCGCGAGAGCTTGGCGATCGTGCCGAATTCGCCGGCGTCACTGCCCTGCTGAAAGGCGGCCGCGACGACCTGCGCGATCTCGTGGATCGAGGCACCGGACCATAAGCCATAGGCGTGTGGTGACAGGTGGAGGAGGCCTGGGAGCAGCGGATAGACAAACATGGCGATCGAGCCGAGTACCGTCACAGTGGCAACGGCGTAGGCCACATCCTCGTCATGGGCCTGGGTGACGGTATTGGTGGCGATCACCGCGGAGGCGCCGCATACCGATGTGCCTGCCGCGATCAGCTCGGTGAGCTTGCGGCCCACGCCGATCAATCTCCCGCACCACACCGTGAACAGGAAGGTCGCGATGAGGGTGCAGGCAATCACCGCAATACCGCCTGCCCCAACCTCCACCACCTGTGCCGCGGTCAATTGCAGCCCGAGCAGAATGATCGCGAGGCGCAGGATCCGCCGCAGGGAGAAAACCACTCCTGGCTTTGCCCATTTGGGCGTTCCGACGAGGTTGTGGATGCCGATCCCGATCAGGATCGCGAGGATCATCGGGCTCAAGAGCGCCACACCGGGAAGTTGCCGGAGGACGAATGCCGCGCCCGCAATGGCCGCTGTGAGGAGTATGCCAGGCCAGATCGTTGCCGTTGTGAGACTTGGCGAGACAGCCTGGCCTTGCCGGAAGGGTGAGAAAGCGGCCCGTGGGCCGCTCGCGCGAGTGATCGGGTGGGAGCTCATTGCCGGAATTCCTTTCGCCGGCTTTATGACATCCTGCTATTGTTCGATCAAAGTCATTGGTTCGATCAAATCGTTCTGCAAAGCAGATCAAAAGTCAGGCAGGAGAAGGGAAGGGTCCAGGAAGGTACGCGCACAAATCTGATAAAAATATCAGAGATAATTAGATCGGATTATCCGCACACAACAAACACATCATTTCAATGTATTTTCCAAACTCTTTATGGAATGAATGATCTTTGTATTAGGCACAGAAGTCGAGGCATATTGATCGCCGCCAACTGATGTAATATCCAGTATGTCTCGAACGGATATCACTTAGACTTCTCCACCCTTAGAGGAATGCCAACTCTACGGGCGAATAACAAGAATTTCGAAAAGACGCCGGCATCCGCGAGTCCATCGACAGGGTCGGTGTCATTGCAATCTGCTGCACATGCTCCAGCCGGGCTGACTGGCGTCATGCCCAAGAAAGCTGCCGCATTTCCACGCGGACGGCGTGCTGCAGTTCAACCCAATAACGGTCGCAGGCCATGCAATACACAACATCCACGGCCGAAGCCAATACCGAGACAGACGCGGGCGAAGCGACTGCGCATCAGACCATCCGCGAGACTCTCATTCCGCTCCATGCGGAAGAGCTTTCGGTCTCCAAGGAGCGCGTCGAAACAGGCCGGGTGCATGTGGGCACAGTGACCCGCACCCATCAAGAGCTCGTCGACGAGGAACTCGCCCGCGATCGCGTCGAAATCGAGCGTGTCGCCTGCGATACGCCCATCGATGCGGTTCCGCCTGTCCGACAGGAGGGCGACGTCACGATCGTTCCCGTCGTCGAAGAGGTCCTGGTCGTCCAGCGACGTCTCATGCTGAAGGAGGAAATCCATATCCGTCACGTGCATAGCACCGAAAGACACAGAGAGAACGTCACCCTGCGCAGGCAGGAGGCTGTGATCTCACGCATCCCAACGGACTCGACGCCCGAATGATCCGGCGCCGAAAAGAACGACTTCCTTAGAGTGCACAGGAGTTACACAGATGGGTTACCAAACAATCGTCGCTGTATTCGACACTGCTGAGCAGGCGGACGCCGCCGTCAAAGCGCTGAAGGCCGCGGGCTTCGCGGATGCCGACATCAGCATGTTCGACAGATCCCGGCTTACGAATAACGGTAAGGGCAGCCTTTCCGATCCGGGTCTGTGGCACAGGCTGTTCGGCGATGACATTTTCGAGCATGAGGCGAATGTCTATGCCCAGGCCGTCGACCGTGGCGGCGTCGTCGTGTCCCTGCGGGCGGTGGACAATGAGGTTGCCCATGCAACCGGCATCCTTGATCTGCACCGTCCGATCGACGTGCATGACCGCGCCATCACCAGCGGCATCGCCCCGGCAGCCCATGTGGAGACCGTTGCGCAGACGCTGGCCCAAGCACCGCTGCCGCCGGCTCAGAAGGTCGCCGTCACGCCAAAGCTTGCGGATGCGCATAACGACGTGCTGCGGCTTGCCGAAGAGCAGCTCAATGTGGGCAAGCAAATGGTGGAGACGGGCAAGACCCGTGTTCGCCGGTTCGTGACCGAACGTCCGGTTTCAGCGGATGTCACCCTGCATGAGGAACATGCCGACGTGATCCGCAAGGCCGTCACCGATCCCAATTATGTCGGCGATATCGACTGGGCGGATAGCACGATCGAGGTGGTCGAGACGGCAGAGCACGCTCTGGTGAACAAGACCGCGCGGATCGTCGAAGAGGTCTCGCTGAAGCTCACCGGCAGCGATCACGTCGAAACCGTGCACGACAAGGTTCGCCGTCAGCAGGTCGAGATCGAGCGCGTACCGTCCGGCGCCATCGCCTCCCAGCAGACGCAGCCGAGCGGGCCGATGGCCGCAAAGCCCATGTAAACAGCCGAAATGTCCGAGGCCGGCTCTCGGCCTCGGACATTTTCCCCACCTTCGATGAGCCGGATCAGCCGCTGTGCTCGTTCTTCCCACGCGGCGCCGGTCAGATCGCTTTTCAAATCTCGAAGCCGTCCCGAGGGAAGCCCCCGTGTTGTTCCAGGCCTGTCGATTGGCAATAGCCGCTGTGATGCTCGCCACTATGGCGAGCGCTGGCTTTTCTCAACAGTCGCAGCAGACTGCTGCACCGTCGACAGAAGCGCCTGCATCCAAGAAAGAGCTCATCATCGGCACAAAGGAGGCGCCGCCCTTCGCCATGAAGACGCCCGATGGCGACTGGGAAGGGATCAGCATCGATCTGTGGCGGCGGATCGCCGACCAGCTCGGGCTCCAATACCGCTTTCAAGAGAAGACGCTCCAGGATTTGCTCTCGGGAACCCGAGATGGTTCGCTGGATGCGGCCGTGGGCGCGCTCACCATCACGGCCGAACGGGAGAAGGCTCTGGACTTCTCACAGCCCTTCTACGAGACCGGCCTCAGCATCGCCGTGCCCAAGGGGCATAGCACGTGGATGGCGGTGCTCGAGAGTATCTTTTCGCGCAACCTGATCCTGGGCGTGCTCGGTCTCCTCGGCGTGCTCCTGATCGTGGGCACGATCCTTTGGCTGCTCGAGCGGCGCAAGAACGACCATTTCAACGATGGGCCGACCGGGTTCATCTCGAGCCTGCTGTGGTCTGCCACCACGGCGGCCGGGCATCCGCACCACAAAGCGCCGCGGACAATCGCCGGTGAGCTGCTTGCGATCTTGTGGATGCTCACCTCAGTGATCGTGATCTCGACCTTCACCGCCCTGATCACATCGGCTTTGACCACCACCCAGCTCAAAGGCAGCATCCGTGGTGTGGAGGACCTTCGGTCGGTCAGTGTGGGGACGGTCGGCAGTTCGGAAGCGGCCGACTATCTCAATGGGCAACGTATCGGCTATCAGCGCTTCGCCACTCTGGAGGAAGGGCTTAAGGCGCTGAAGAACCGCGAACTCGATGCCTTGGTGTATGACCGACCGCTGCTTGCCTGGCAGATTAATCAGGGGTTCCGAGATGCCCTCGACCTTCTCGATCCTGTTTTCGACAGGCAGACCTATGGCATCGCGCTACCAGCCGGCAGCACCCTGCGCGAGCCGATCGACCAGGCGATCCTCGGCGATACCCGGACGGAGTGGTGGAAGCGCCTGACCTTTGACTATCTCGGCGAGAGCCCAGACCACCGCGCTGAGCCCCCGACAGAGACGGCCATGTTCGGCCATGGTCATCATTAGAGCGGTTCGCGATTCTCTCTCATCGCGGAAAACCACCCCCGTTAAAAGGCGGGCAGGTGATAGCTGACCACGGCCCGTACCATATGAGCGCCGTCAAATGAGGCCTTAGCGACCTCGAAGGGCATCAGCCGCAGATATTCCGCGCGGACACTCAACTCTCGAGAGATCCTGTATTCCGCTCCGGCACCCACCACAGGGGTCAAGCCATAACCTTGATCACGGTAGTTGTCCTGCGCATTCTCGGCGCGGACCTTTACATGGGCAATGCCCACACCTCCGGTCGCATAAAGCAGCAGATCATTGAAGGTGTAGCCGACGCGGCCACGGAGCGTGTAAAGCTCGTCGAGGGACGCCTTGGCGCGGTCAATCGTCTTAGCACTCGTCGGAGCAGCGGGTACGTTCTGACCGGACGAAGATTGGAGTTGGTGCGGGCCTTTGCCATTCGGCTTTTGCTCGGGAAGCGGATCAGGCTTGATCAGCGCCGGTGCGCCAGTATCCCGCTTCGGCCGGGACAGCCCCAGAAAGGGCTGGTCAGTGAGCGTCCTGAGATTCGCCCTGCCATAATTCCGGTCATCCCTGATCGATCCAAACGTGCCGTCAAACTCGGCTCCGATCACCCAGCGGCCGAGCTGACCGTGAAGGCCGACGAGCCCGCCACCCATCAAGCCCTTCATGCCGTTCAGATTGGTCACAGCATTTTCGCCGCCACTGAAACCGTAGGTGCCTAAGAGGCCCAGCGAAATGCCCTGCCACGGGCCTTTCTCCTCCGGGACATGAGCACGCACAGCCTGCGGGAAATCGAGATAGGTCAGATCAGCGGCTAGAGCAGGCTGAGCCGCCGAGACGGAAATGGCAAAAACCAATCCACGAGCCCAACGCGGAAAATTCATGCGAAACTCCAATTCGTTACTCAAAGGTCTAGTATGTTTCGCATGTGACGTAATGCTCGACCGCAGCCGGAAATAAGGCTAAAAGCGGACCGATATTGGATGGCAAAGCAAGGCAGGAACTGTGACAGCTATCCCACAGTCTGCCGCTCCCCCCGTCAGAGATCGGCAAGGCGGCCTATGGTTGGCTTGGGAGGCTGAGCACCGGACTGGGGCGTTATGCAGGCTTACAGATATCTCCCCTTATTCGTCATTGGCTTGGCTGGAAGCCTCTCGAGCTTATCCGGGTGCTCGCAGCCCTCGCCGAGCGACGCGGCTGCACCCGTCGCTGGGATCTGCAACCCTGAAGCGGCTCAGCAGCTGATTGGCAAGCCACGCGTAACTGATGCGCAAGCCAAGGAGCAAACCGGGGCGAGCCTCGTTCGACAGATCGCCCCCGGTCAGCCTGTGACGCAGGACTACATAGATGCCCGGGTTACCATCGAGACGGATCCGACCTCTGGCCTGGTTGTCCAGGTGAGGTGTGGCTGAAACGGCTCCTCGTGATCGAGGCTGCTTATCAGGCAAGAAGCGCGCCCCAGAAGCGCGTGTGATTGGCAGCAAAGATGCCAGTATCGCCTGCAAAATAGCCCTGCAGCTCGACCGTGTCGCCCTGGGCCAGTACCGTTGCCACCTGCAGCCAGAGCGCTGTCACGGTGGTGGTGTGCGGCCCGGTGATGCCACCGAGAGATCCAGGAATGACGTCCGAGCCGTTCTTAACGAGCCGTGCCCTCATGCGGGCGTTCGCACTCGCATTCAATTTGAATAGCGCGCTGGCCCCGAACAGATAGAGCCCATCCATAGGTGCCACGAAGTGGTTGCTCATCGAATCGAAGACGGCGCGATTGTCGTATTCGGTATTGTTGATGGCGATCTTGGTCCAGGTATCGAGGGTGAGCGCATTGTCGAAATCGGTGAAGGCCGAAAACTTCGGATTGGCCGGCAGGCTGACATGGCCGTTGCCTGACGCGCGCAGGGCTTCTGCCCAGGCCGAGCCATCGGGAGAGGTCTTGAGCACGAAATCATCATCGGCAACGAGCCCGAGTTCGGCCCGTCCGGAAAATCCTTGCTGCAACAGAAACGAGACGGTGTTGGCCTGCGCCTCCTTGTTAAGGAGATAGCGGAGATCACCATTGCCGCCATATTGCTCATAAAGCGCATTGAATAGCGCATTGTTCAAGGTGACCGATAAGGGGTTCATCTCATCGGCTGTCGCCCTGAGCCCGAAAAGCTGCACATTCTGGAGCGTACTGGTGTCGCTGCCGCCGAAGGGCACCCAGGATATGCCGTCAAAAATCAGTGCTGCAGTCTCGTCGATGATCCAGACGATCCAGCCAGAACGCGGCGGGTAGAACATCCAGCCGCCGGCCTGGAACGCCGCGATTCTCCCCTCCTGCCCTGCCCAGGTGCCGGTTGCACCGGCGGCAACGAGATAGCGGTCGCCTTCCTGCGGAGTTGACGGCGGGGCCACTAGATCACGGTCGTGCACGGACAGATGGACCACCGCGTCCAATATATCCAGGGCTTCATTGTGGGTGACATGTTTCTGGGCTTGGGCCGCCTCCATGTAGGGCAGCCCCAGATTTGCACTTTCAGCCATTTGCTTCCCCTCGCGATCAGGCATTTCGGTAGGCCATCGCCCCTCGTATCGGAGGCGCCGCTATGACCGAGCCTAATGCCGGGAAAACTTGCGGGGATTATTCAGGGGTCTCTCGGTGCCCTCCTCTCTCGCCAAAGCGTTTGGAACGGCGCTCACTTCGCTCGAAAACCATCAACACCGATAAGCGATGGCGACCAGAGGTGCAGCCGATCAGTATTGCTGGATGAGGTCAGCCGAAAATCGAGCCGCGGGAGAGCGACCTTAGAAAGGACTCATCAACACAAAACGCCCCACGGGTTTGTGTGGGGCGTTTTTGTATGTGTTGTGAGAAGGGGGGTTGCTTTCGAAGTGTTCTGTTTTCTGTTCTTTGCAGGCCCGGCAGTGACCTACTCTTCCGCGTCTTGAGACGAAGTACCATCGGCGCAGAGGCGTTTAACGGCCGAGTTCGGGATGGGATCGGGTGTGGACACCTCGCTATGGCCACCGGGCCGGCGAAGAACAGAGATTGTGGACTGACGGATGCGCTGTCGTTGATGGATTGAGTGATTGCAGAGAATGAGAGCGATCAAGCCGATCGAGCTATTAGTACCGGTAAGCTGCATGCATTGCTGCACTTCCACACCCGGCCTATCAACGTGGTGGTCTACCACGGCTCTCAAGGGAAGCCTGGTTTTGAGGTGGGTTTCCCGCTTAGATGCCTTCAGCGGTTATCCCGTCCGCACATAGCTACCCTGCTGTGCCGCTGGCGCGACAACAGGTCCACCAGAGGTGCGTCCATCCCGGTCCTCTCGTACTAAGGACAGATCCTCTCAAGCTTCCTACACCCACGGCAGATAGGGACCGAACTGTCTCACGACGTTCTGAACCCAGCTCACGTACCACTTTAAACGGCGAACAGCCGTACCCTTGGGACCTGCTCCAGCCCCAGGATGTGATGAGCCGACATCGAGGTGCCAAACGATTCCGTCGATATGGACTCTTGGGAATCATCAGCCTGTTATCCCCGGCGTACCTTTTATCCGTTGAGCGATGGCCCTTCCACGCGGGACCACCGGATCACTATGACCGACTTTCGTCTCTGCTTGACTTGTCAGTCTCGCAGTCAGGCGGGCTTATGCCATTGCACTCGACGACTGATTTCCGACCAGTCTGAGCCCACCATCGCGCGCCTCCGTTACTCTTTGGGAGGCGACCGCCCCAGTCAAACTACCCACCATACACTGTCTCGGACCCGGATGACGGGCCGCGGTTAGACATTCATGACCACAAGGGTGGTATTTCAATGATGGCTCCACCACGGCTGGCGCCGCGGCTTCAAAGCCTCCCACCTATGCTACACATGTCGCCACGAATGCCAGTGTAAAGCTATAGTAAAGGTGCACGGGGTCTTTCCGTCTGACCGCAGGAACCCCGCATCTTCACGGGGAATTCAATTTCACTGAGTCGATGCTGGAGACAGTGGGGAAGTCGTTACGCCATTCGTGCAGGTCGGAACTTACCCGACAAGGAATTTCGCTACCTTAGGACCGTTATAGTTACGGCCGCCGTTTACCGGGGCTTCGATTCAAAGCTTGCACCTCTCCTCTTAACCTTCCGGCACCGGGCAGGCGTCAGACCCTATACGTCGTCTTGCGACTTCGCAGAGCCCTGTGTTTTTGATAAACAGTCGCCACCCCCTAGTCTGTGCCCCCCGCAAATGGTTGCCCATCTACGGGGCCTCCTTCTTCCGAAGTTACGGAGGCAATTTGCCGAGTTCCTTCAGCATCGTTCTCTCAAGCGCCTTGGTATACTCTACCAGTCCACCTGTGTCGGTTTAGGGTACGGTCTGATGCGGGAGCTATTTCCTGGAACGCCTTCGCTGCACAG